>JAHCJT010000165.1 GCA_026126245.1 Alphaproteobacteria bacterium | reverse complement strand
CGTGGCATGCGCACTGGCGAAGGTCTGGCGCTGGCCGCGTTGCTGCGCCTCGATCCGGCCACGACAGGCCTGCGCCAGCGTCTCGAGCAACTGGTCGCCCGCACGGGCGCGGCCATCCTGATGCGGGCGGCCTGACGACGACGTTGTTAGTCGTCCTCTTCCTCTGCGATCAACTTGTCGACTTCCGTCAGGTCGCCCCTGATGGACGTGACGTTGATCGTCTGCATGCCGGTCGCCGCGTCGGGTCCGCCAATAGCGACACCGAAATCCTGGCTTTCCTGCCACTTCCACATGATGGACGGCTGAAAAGCGCCACTGGGCGTTCCATTGATCGCCGTGTTGATGGCGTCAATGATCTGGTTGTGCTGGACGTAGTGCGCCTTTTGCAGCCAGAGGAGCCACTTGATCCAGCGCCGCTGGGTTCTGGCGGGATGTCGGTTGTCGAGCCTCATGTGCGGCGTCAGCACGGATGCCGCAAACCACAGGCTGCCCTGGCGATCCGCCGCCGGGGTACCACCGTGGCTCAACAGTTTGGGATACATCTTGTTGCGGATGAACTGGATGACAACCCGCGTCCCGTCTCGACTGTTGTTGAAGATATCGGGAGCGAACATGTGATTGAGACCCTGGACGTTCGCGAACACCCGCTCGCCGCTCAGCCCGTTGCCCATATTGTCCCCCCTGCCCGAACGCGTCGCTCGTGGTGAGCACGCCGGTGGCGCAAGCCTAGAGCGCAATCCATACCGTCCGCAACGTCGGCCCGGCGCCCTCGCCTGACTATCTGTCCAGCCAGATGTCCTCGAAGCGCCAGCCGTTGTAGATGCTGTTGACCATGATGGTCAGCCCCTTGACGTGCGGCTGCCAGCATCCCGCGGCGACATTGTGCACGATGATCGGCCGGGCAATGTCCTCCTGCAGCTTGCGGTCGATGTCCCACACCATCTGGCGCCGCTTCACTGGATCGGCCTCGCGTGATTGCGCCTCGAACATCCTGGTCATCCCGGCGTCGCAGTAGTTGTTGTAGTTGCGCAGCGAGCCGCAGGCGTAATTCTCGAAGAAGTTCTGGTCGGGATCGTCGACGGCGGCGCCGCTGAGATTGAGCGCCACTGTGTAGTCCTTCTTGAACACGCGATTGTAGTAGACGGCCGTGTCGATGATCTCGAGCTCGCCGTCGACCCAGATGTGGCGGAGCTGGTCGATCAGGATCACCGCCGGATCGCGGAACGTGGCAATGTTTCGGGTACTGACCTTGATCTTCAGTCGCCTGTCGGGGCCGTATCCGGCCTGCCTCATCAGGTCGCGCGCCTGGTCGCGGTTCTTGGCGACGTCGCCATAACCGACAACGTCCTTCAGCATGTCGGGCGGCAATCCCCAGACGCCCTCCGGTGGCGGCAGCATGGTGCCACCCATCTTGGCCTTACCTTCGCTCAGGATGTCGATGAACGCCTGGCGGTCGAGCGTCAGGGCCATGGCGCGCCGGATGCGCACGTCATTCAGCGGCGGTATCTCGCTGTTGACGATGAGATTGGTGCTGACGCCGGTCGTGCGCATCGTGCATTGCGCCTGCGGAGCATCCTTGCGGAGGTTCTTCAGCAGCGGCACCGTAACGTCGGTCGGGAAGGTCATGTCGAACTTGCCGCTCGCGAAGGCGAGCATGCGGGTCGAGCGGTCCTGGATGATGGTGTACTCGATGCCGTCGAGATACGGCCGGCCCGGTTTCCAGTAGTCGGGGTTCCTGGCCAGCCTGATGCCTTCGTTCATGCGCAGGTCGACAAACCTGAAGGGTCCCGTGCCGACCGGCTTGCGGCGCATGTCGGCCGTCGACACGTGGCAGGGGTAGATCGGCGTGTAGCCGGACGCAAGCAGCGCCAGCAGCGAGGGTTGCCGGTTCTTGACGTGGAACGTCACATCGAAATCGCCATCCGCCGTCACCTTCTCGACATTGCCGTACCAGGCCGATCGCGGATTGCGCCGCAGCTTGTCGGCGCCGGTGCCGAGCAGCAGCGCGAAGGTGCAGGCCACATCCCGCGCCGTGAAGGGTTTGCCGTCATGCCATTTCACGCCCTGGCGCAGCTTGAATGCGAGCCTGGTGCCGTCTTCGTTCCATGACCAGCTTGTGGCGAGGTCGGGCACTATGGACTCGAAGCTGTTGCGGGCCACGTTCTGGTCGTAGATCACCAGATTGTTGAACAGCGCCATGAACGGCACTGCCACCGACACGGTGGCCTCCTCGTGGATCGAGGGGCTGGGCGGCGTATCCATATGCTGGATCTTGAGGATGCCGCCGTGCTTCTGCGCCACGCCGGGCGGCACCGCCACGACCATCGACGCCGCCACGAGCACGGCAAGACACTCCAGTCGCATTTTCATGTTGTTCCCTCCCACCCGCGCCGCGCTCGCTCAACGCCATGCCGGAACAACAAGCGAAACTGTCGGCGCGCTTCTCTTGCTACGCCTGTGCCGTCTTGGTCTTGTGCGGATGTCTCGCCACGCCTGACGCCTGATACAGACTCTGAGCTGCGAGAAACGGCGGTGGCGAAGGAACTGTCGGCACGCCCGCCCAAGCGAAAAGCATAGCCGCTTCCAGGGGGAAAGGAACGCGAAATGCGCGGCGACGATCGCGCCATGCCCCTACCCTGGACCACGCAGCCTGGCGCCTCGGCGCAGCCGGCTATCGCGCGGGCCTGCGCGGCAGCAGCCGGCCGAGCACGCCGATTGTCGTCAGCAGACCGATGGTCACCAGTCCCAGGCCCGCCCACTGCAATGTCCCGGGAATCTCGGCCACGATCGGGATGCCGATCAGAACCGAAACCGCCGGCACGATGGCGGGAAACAGCACGGCCCGACTGACGCCGAGCAGCAGCACCGCCTGACTGTAGGCGATCATGGTGACGACGCCCTGCAGGCCGCCCTGAAGCAGGCCCTGCAACGCCAGCGAACCGAGTGGCAGGCCCGCGAGGTGGGCGACCCCGGACCACAGCAGATAGGCCGGCGTCGTCACTGCCATCGACAGCACGGCGACAACGGCCGTGGCGCGCACCGCCGAAAGACGCCAGTGGCGCAGCAACAGGGTGAAGCCCGCCCACAGCAGGCTTGAGACGAAGAACATCAGATCGCCCACCCAGGCACGGGTCCCGGTGGCGGCGTGCGCGATCCCGTCCCAGCCGATCAGAGCGATGCCCAGCAGCACAATGGCGGCGCCGGCGATGTGGGCGCGGCCGAGCCGCTCGCGCAGGAAGACGGCGGCGCCGATCGTGCTGACGATGGTGACGGTCGACGGCGCGATCACCGCGCCATGCGCCAGCGGCGCGAAGCCGTAACCGCCGGTCTGCAGCAACGCGAACGGCGCCCCGCCCAGCGCGGTCAGGACGACGGCGCGCCGCAGGCCGATGCCCGCCAGGCTGGAAAATCCCCAGCGCAGCAGTGGCGGCAACATCACGAGGCCAGCCACAACGAAACGCGCGAAGATGAGGTCGGCGACCTCCAGACCGCCGACGATGCCGGCACGGGCCGCCGCAAAGGACAGCGACGCGCCCAACGCCATCGTGGCGCCGGACAGCACGCCCCAGCGCAGGCGGCGCGCCTGTGTTGCGTCCGGGACCTGCGCAGAGCCGATGCCGCCGCCGGCAGGTGACCCGGCCCGGTCCGACGGGTCGCCGCCGCCGCGCCGGGAGGAAGACGGGGACTCCATGGGCGGCCTTTCACCGGGGGAGCTGGCGCGTCGCCCGAGGCCCGACGCTGCGCTGCACTAGCACGTTGCAGTGAACGCCCAAAGTATTTTGTAGCGTGCGCTATAAAATCATGCTTTGACTCCGTCATGGCCCGCCTCAAAGCCTTCGACGAAGACAAGGCGATCGACGCCGCTGTCGATTGCTTCTGGGCGCGCGGCTACGAGGCAACCTCGGTGCGTGACCTGGCGCAGCGCATGGGCATCGGCTGCCCCAGCCTGTACAACGCCTATGGCGACAAGCGTGCCCTGTTCGTCTCGGCGCTGGAGCGCTACGCCGACCGCTCCTCGCGCGAACGCATCGCCAGGCTGGAAGGCAGCGGTCGGCCGCGCGAGGCCATCGCCACATTCTTCGCCGAGATCATCGAGCGGTCCCTCAACGACCGCGCCCGGCGCGGCTGCCTGCTGGTCAACTCGGCACTCGATGTCGCGCCGCATGACGCCGGCATCGGCAACGTGGTCGCCGGCTACCTCGACGAGATCCGCGCCTTCTTCCGGCGCAACATCGTGGCGGCACAGGCGGCAGGACAGGCGCCGGCCGAGCTCGACGCCGAGGAGGTGTCGGGCCATCTGCTGGGCGTGCTGCTGGGGCTTCGCGTGCTGGCGCGGACACGGCCCGACCGCAAGACGCTCGAAGCCATTGCCCGCCCCGCCCTGCGC
Source organism: Alphaproteobacteria bacterium (assembly GCA_026126245.1). Lineage (GTDB taxonomy): Bacteria > Pseudomonadota > Alphaproteobacteria > Reyranellales > Reyranellaceae > Vineibacter. Next base: position 6,124 of record JAHCJT010000165.1, on the reverse strand, counting down.
CTGCTCGAGCCGAAGACCAAACGCCGTCCTCGCCGGAGCCCGTAATGATTGCAGGCATCAAGGCCCTCGCCTTCGACACCGGCGGCACGATCCTCGACTGGCACCGCGGCATCTCGTCGGCGCTTGCCGCCGCCGGCGCGCGCCGTGGAATCGCCGCCGATTGGCCGGCCGTGACCAACGAGTATCGTCGACGCGCCTTGCAGGGAATGACCCGCCAGGTCCGTCCCGACTTCAACATCGACGACGTGCACCGCCGCGTGCTCGACGACATTGCGGCCGAGCGCGGCTGGAGCGGCCTCACCGACGAGGACCGCCGCGGCATCCAGCAGGCGTGGCACGCGCTCGACGCCTGGCCGGATTTCGCCTCCGCGCTGAGGCGCCTGCGCCGCCGCTATGTCGTAGCCTCGTTCACCATCCTCAGCACGTCACTGATCGTCGACGTGTCGCGGCGCAACGGCATCGACTGGGACTGCGTCGTGTCCTGCGAGATGATCGGCACCTACAAGCCCAATGCGGAAGCCTACGCCACCTGCGCCAAATGGCTGGGCTTGCGCCCGGACGAGATCGTGATGGTCGCCTGCCACAACTTCGACCTGCTGGCGGCGCGCAATGTGGGGTTTCGCGCGGCCTTCGTGCACCGGCCCGACGAATGGGGCGCCGCCGGACCACCCGACCCGACTCCCGATCCCGGCCATGACATCGTGGTCGACGATTTCGGCCAACTCGCCGACCGGCTCGGCTGCTGAGGCGTCCGGCACATGACCGATCCGACCGCCACCATCGACGATCTCAACGCCGCGGCATTGGCTGCCCTGCCGGACGACGCGCCGGTGGTGATGCTCAACCTGATGCGCTTCCGTGACCGGTCGCTGGACGGCAACGGCAGCGGCTGGGATGCCTACCTGCGCTACAGCGCGCTCACCATCAAGCTGATCAAGGCGCAGGGCGGCACGATCGTCTGGACGGGCACGGCCGAGGCCGTGGCGCTGGGCGCGCCCGAGGCCAACCGTTGGGACTATGCGGCGCTGGTGCGCTACCCGTCGCGCCGCGCGTTCCTGGCGATGATGACCTCAGCCGGCTACGCGCAGGCCAATGTCGAGCGCGTCAACGGCTGTGCCGCCCACACCATCATCGCCCTGCGCGAAACCTACAGCAAACTTTCCGGCAACATTCCCTGAGGAGGACAACATGTCGCTCGAAGAAAAACTCGCCGCCACCCGCAAGGCCGCCGAGGGCCGCATCCCGCCCGACAGGCAGGCCATCATGCACCGCGCGACGGAGGACTTGCGTCACTCCGGAATCATGGACCGCATCGTCGCCGCGGGTCAGCCGGCGCCGTCCTTCGTGCTGGACAATCACGATGGCCGCCGCGTCGCCTCGGCCGACCTGGTCGCGGCCGGACCGATGGTCTTGTCGTTCTTCCGAGGGTCCTGGTGACCCTACTGCCGGCATGAGCTGGATGCTCTGCAAACCGTCTACGCCGACATCGTTGCCCTGGGCGCCAGCCTGGTGGTGATCTCACCCGAACTGCCCGAGCGCACGGCCGACATGGCCGCCAAGCAGAAGCTCACGTATCCGATCGTCTGGGACCGCAATTCGGACGTTTCCGAGGCCTTCGGGCTGGCGTTCGCGTTGCCCGACGATCTCAGGGAGGTCTACCGAGGCTTCGGCAACGATCTTGCCGTGCGCAACGGCGATCCGTCGTGGCGCCTGCCGGTGCCGGCCCGCTTCGTGATCGACCGAATGGGCATCGTCCGCCTGGTCCAGGCCGATCCGGACTACAGGTTCCGGCCGGAACCGGAGTCGACCCTGGAGGTGCTGCGCCAGGTCGCGGCGACGTGAGAGCACAGGTTGGCCGCGCCGGACCCCGTCCGGCGCAGCCCGCCTCACGACTGCAGGGTGGGCGGCCAGCGGCCTTCAATCGGCGGCCGCCCTCACCCAATGGAGCTTGGCTGCCGCCGCCCCCTTGGGCCAGTCCTTGCACAGGCGCGGCACGAAAGACCCCAGCACGCCGGCCGGCGCGGCGGTGACCGCGGCGATGTCGTCGTCGGTCTCGACCGGCACCCAGGTAACGTATTGCGGGTCCTCGCCGTCGACCCAGTCAACCTCCTCGTAGAACTCATAGACGTAGAGCTGGCCGCACTCGCGGCACTTCAGCAGGTAGCGCCACCAGTGGCTTTCCTTCACGAAGGTCCGCAGCAGTTCGAACCGCGCCTGCAGGCCGTCGGCCACGACGCGCGCCGGGTCCGTCCACAGGCGGCAGTTGGTCGGAACCTTCATGTCATGCCTCGCGTCCGCCGGAAGGTGATCTCGGGAGCCGCGAAGCCGGCCCGTCAGTCGCGCCGGCCGGCGCGGCAGCCGACTGGGGCGCGGCCCGGACGTTTGCGTCACGCCGCGCGACCCGATACTAAGCCAGACAGGCACAGCACACCAAACGGGCGACCGACGTCACATGCAAGGCGCCGCCTCCAACCGTCGACTGGCGACCATCATGTTCGCCGATGTCGTCGGCTACAGCCGGCTGATGCGCGCCAACGAGGAACGCACGCTGGTCGATCTGCAGGCGCATCTGAGCGAGCTGGTCGAGCCCGTCGTCGCGCGCTTCGGCGGCCGCGTCGTCAAGAAGGTCGGTGACGGCCTGCTGGCCGAGTTCGGCAGCGCCGTCGAGGCGGTGCGCGCGGCCGTCGATATGCAGCGCGGCATGTCGACGCGCAACGCCGGCGTGCCGGCCGACCGGCGCCAGACATTCCGAATCGGATTGCACCTGGGCGACATCATCGCCGTGGACGACGACGTGTTCGGCGACGCCGTCAACGTCGCGGCCCGCCTGCAGGCGCTGGCGGGTCCCGGCGCTGTCATGCTCTCGAGCAGCGTCTACGAGCAGGCACGCGACAAGCTGTCGCTGCGCTACCGCGATCTGGGGCGACGGACCGTCAAGAATATCGACCGACCGGTCCGGCTCTACGTGCTAGACGCGGCGGCGCTGTCGGCGCCGGCGGCCACGGGGAGAACACCGGCCGCCCGCCGGCGGATCGCAGCCATCGTCGCGGTAGCGGCCGCGGTCGTCGTCATCCTGACCGGCGCGGCGGTGTATTTCTCGGGCCGCGTGGTGCCGCTCGACGCGCCAATCGACAGTGCGCGCTCGCCGGCAAATGCCGGACCGATGGTGGCCGTGCTCGTCTTTGCCAACCAGAGCGGCGATCCGGCGCAGGACTACTTTTCCGACGGCCTGACCGAGGACATCACGCGCGCGCCGGGACGCTTCCGGCAGATGACGGTGCTGGCCTACGGCGCGGTGCTGCCGTTCCGTGGCAAGGACCTGCCGCTGGCCGAGATCGGCCGCACGCTCAAGGCGCGCTATCTCGTCGGCGGCAGCGTGCGGCGCATGGGTTCGCGCGTGCGCGTCGCCGTGCAGCTCAACGACTCCGCAAGCGGCGCGCAGCTCTGGGCGGAGCTGTATGACGACGAACTGAGCGACATCTTCGCGGTGCAGGAACGCATCGCGCGGCGGATCGCCGGCAGCCTGGCCAGCAACCTGCAGCAGCTGGCCCTGCAGCAGAGCCTGCGCAAGCCGACCGACAATCTCGACGCCTACGACCTGGTGCTGCGCGGCCGCGCCGCCGCGGCCACGGCGACGCGCGCCGGCAACCGCGCGGCGCGCGAGACGCTGGAACGCGCGATCCAGCTCGCGCCGGGCTACGCCGTCGCCTACGCCGAGCTTGCCGACGCCTATTTCCAGCGCGCCTCCTTCGGCTGGTCCGAGTTCGCGCAGCAGGACGTCGAGATGGCAATACAGCTGGCCCACAAGGCGATTGGACTGGACGACGATTGCGAGCAGGCGCACGGGTTGCTGGCTCGCGCCTATGTCGCCACCCAGCGGTATGAGCTGGCACTGGCCGAATCGGCACGCGCTTTACGGATCAACCCGAGCAACGCCGACGTCCTGCTGGCGCGCGCCGCCGTACTGCTGTGGACAGGACGCATCGAGGAGTCAGTGGCATCCGCCGAGTTGGCCGAGCGCCTCAACGTCAATATCGGGCCGGAGCCATCGCTCAACTTCGGCCTCGCCTATCTGCTGAGCGGTCGCTACGCCCAGGCCGTCGCGCTGCTGGAGGCGGCGCGCAACCGCTATCCTGCCTATCCGTTGCTGGATTTCCCGCTGGCGGGTGCCTATGCCGAACTCGGCCGCATGGCGGAGGCGACGGCCGCGCTGGAGCGCGGCCAGCGCAAGAACCCGCTGCTCGATCCGGCCAGTTTCGGCTCGCGCTTTCAGGATCCGGCGTTGCAACGACGGGTCGAGGCCAGCCTGCGCAAGGCGGGGCTGAACTGAGCGCGGCTACTGGCTCGGCTTGTCCTTCAGGGACTGCCAGTTAGCTGCGGCTTTCATGGCACTTGCCTCGGGGTCTTGCCGGAAGCGAGCCTGACCAGCCTGGCCGGCGAAGACATAGAGCCTGCCGCTGGAGATCACCCAGATCGAGGGATCGGCCTCCAGCCGATTACCGTTGGCCATGTTCATGGCGCAGGATCCGCCGAACTGCGGCGCGTAATTGTCCGGGCTTGCCCGGAATATGGCCAGGTGCTGTGCATTGGCAAAGCGGTAGCGCACACCGTCCCAGACATACTCCAACCCGACAATCCCCGGGGTCGGCTTGCCCAACGTGAAATAGGCCACAGGATCATACCCCTTGAGCCCCAGTCGCTCCGACCCCGGCTTGGGGGTCTGCGCCAGCGCGCCCGGCAGACCGCCCAGGCCGGCGGTTTCTGCGACAGTGGTCACCGCCTTGAGGAAGGCGCGACGCGTCGACATATGTGTCTCCCTTTTCGTATCCCCGGAACGCAATGCCGCGCCGGATCGGCGCGACACTGTCAGAGCGACGGCGCCCGCGAAACCGACTTACGACTACAAACCCTGGCCGCGCGCCGGTCGAACAGCCACCCGACCCCCGACCATGACCATCACCGTGGCGCTGACGTGGGATCGTGGTGCCGATGTGTCAATGCCGGTCGGCGCCCGCCGCCGTCACATCGCCCGCATCAGCGCCGCCCCCTGGTCGAGCAACGGCAGAACCTTGTCGCGCCCCTCCGGCGGCACGCCGAACACGACGCGGTCGATGCCGGCATCACGGGCACGCTTCACGGCATCCCCGGCCATGCTGACGCCGAACAAGGTCAGGGGCACCGCCGCCGGATCGCGGCCCGCCTCCGCCGCCATCTGCCGGAAGCGCGGCAGCACCTCCAGCGGATCCTCGCCGCGGCCGCCGATCGGCATCCAGCCGTCGCCGTAGGCGATGGCGCGCCGCGCACCATGCGGAAAGGCGCCGCCGACGATGATCGGCGGATGCGGTTTCTGCACCGGCTTGGGCCATTGCATCATCTCGTCGAAGTTGACGAACTCGCCGGCAAACTTGGGCTTGGACTTGGCCCAAATCTCTTTCATCGCCATCACCCGTTCGCGCACCAGCTTGAAGCGCGTCTTGAAGGCCGTGCCGTGGTCGGCCATCTCCTCGGCGTTCCAGCCGCCGCCGATGCCGAACAGCAGGCGACCGTTGGACAGCCGGTCGACCGTCGCGACTTCCTTGGCGGTATGGATCGGGTCGCGCTGCACCACCAGACAGACGCCGGTACCGAGCTTGATCTTCTTGGTGACGACTGCCGCGGCGCCCAGCGCCACGAACGGGTCGTAGGTGTCGTAGTACCATTTCGGCAGTTCGGCACCGCCCGGCCACGGCGACTTGCGGCTGGTCGGGATGTGGCTGTGCTCGGGAAACCACACCGACTCGAAGCCGCGGTTCTCGGCCTCGATTGCCAGCTCGTGCGGCTGGATCGCGTAGTCGGTGGGGAACATCGTGACGCCGATCTGCATGAGCCGCCTCCAGTTGTTGTCCCTGCAATGATACCGGCCGGCGGGCCTCAGCCCGCCACCATGACCGGCTCCAGCGCCGGCTGTCCCCGGATCATGTCCGACGCCTTCTCGGCGATCATCAGGACCGAGGCATTGAGATTGGCCGACGGCATGGTCGGCATGATGGACGCATCGACGACCCGCAGGGCATCGATGCCGCGCACCCGCAGCTGGTCGTCGACCACCGCCGTCGGATCGCTGTCCGGCGCCATGCGGCAGGTC
>JAHCJT010000164.1 GCA_026126245.1 Alphaproteobacteria bacterium | reverse complement strand
GGCGCCGTGTCAAGGCATCGGTCGGCGCCGTCAGCGGCAGGCCGGCCATGGTGCGACGCCAGTCCTCGATCGACTGCGGCCGCTCCTCGGCGCGCAACTTCAGCCCGGCGTCGATGGCCGCCAGCAGGCTGGGCGCATAACGTGCGTGGCCGGCGTCGCTGGCCGGCACCAGCGTGTCCTTGGCCATGCGGTCGAGCGCGCCGGGCGGCAAGCTGCCGGTGACGCACTGATAGAGCGTGGCGGCCAGCGCGTAGATGTCGGTCCACGGCCCTTGCGGGCCGGAGGTCGCCTGCTCGAAGGCGGCGTAGCCCGGCGTATAGACTGCGGTCATCGCCCGGGTGCGGCCCTGCAGCGCCAGCCGCGAGGCGCCGAAATCGATCAGGGTCGGCCGTCCGTCGGCGTCGAGCAGGATGTTGGCCGGCTTGATGTCGCGGTGCAGAAAGCCGGCGCGGTGCACGGTCTCCAGGCCGTCGAGCAGCGGGTAGAAGAACTGCTCGATGGTCGGCTGCGGCAGGCGGCGGCCACCCTTGAGCCGCGCCTCCAGCGTCTCGCCGCGCACCAGCGCCATGACCATGTAGGCCGTGCCGTTGGCCTCGAGGTAGTCATAGACGTTGACGATGCCGGCGGTGTTCTCCAGCCGCGCCAGCGTCTTGGCCTCGTCGAGGAAGCGCTCGCGGCCCCACAGGAAATCCTCGGCCGTGCGCGTCGAGCGCGGCAGCACGGTGGTGGCGCCGTGGCGGCGCGCGAAGCTGGTCGGCAGGTATTCCTTGACCGCCACGTCGCGGCCCAGCCGCGAATCGCGCGCCCGGTAGGTGATGCCGAAGCCGCCCTGGCCCAGCACCTCGACGATCTCGTATTTGCCGACCGGCGTGCCGGCCGCCAGGGCGTCGAAATCCTCGCCGCCCTCGGCCGGCGCGGGCCGCGGCGCGCCGTCGTCGGGGGCGCCCCGCGACGGCACGGTGTCGGATGATGCGGGACCAGGCGGCGTCGTCGGACGATCTTCGCCGACCATCCAGCTCCCCCTGTCGCGGCGACGAGGCGCTGAGTATTCGGCCGCGAGCGCGTGCCCGTCCAGACAAAAGCGCGATCTGCCGGCCGCGTCTCAGGAGCCGCCGGCGGCCGGCGGCGGCTCGTAGCTGGCGATCTCGACCAGGTTCCCGTCGGGATCGCGGCAATAGATCGAGGTCATCGGCCCCAGCGCGCCGCTGCGCGTCACCGGCCCGCGCGTGATCGCCACGCCGCACTGGCGCAGGCGGGCGATGGCGGCGTCCAGCCCGCCGGCCGCGACGAAGCAGAAATCCAGCGATCCCGGCGCGTCGATCGCGCCGGTCTCCCAGTTGGCCGCGCCGGTCGGCCGCAGGTTCAGCTTCTGCCGGCCGAATTTCAGGGCCAGACGCCCGTCCGGGCCGAACGCCTCGCGCCGCATGCCGAGCGCGCGCTCGTACCATGCCGCCATGGCCTCGACGTCGCGGCAGTTGACGACGACATGGTCGATGCGGTCGATCATCTTTTCCCCCTGCGGCGCGCGGCGGTGCGTGGCGCCGGGCGCGGCGGTGGCTATGATCCCCGGCACAGCGCACCAGCTCAAGAGGGGCGACATGGCGTCGGACCGCGCCAGCGGCACGCAGGGCTACGCCGAGGACGCGGCGGCGCTGATCGCGCGCTACGACGGCTTGGCTTTCGCCGACGTGCACAAGGCGATCCTCCACCTGATCCCGGCCGCACCGTGCGATGCGCTCGACATCGGCGCCGGCAGCGGCCGCGACGCCGCGGCGCTGGCGGCGATGGGCCACCGCGTCGTGGCAGTCGAACCGACCGACGCGCTGCGCCGGCATGCCATGGCGCGGCACCAGGCGCTGGCGATCGACTGGCTCGACGACAGCCTGCCCGACCTGGCGGTGCTACGGGAACGCCGCACGACGTTCGACCTCGTCATGCTTACGGCGGTGTGGATGCATCTCGACCTGGCGCAACGGCGGGCGGCGATGCCACGCGTCGCGGCCCTGCTGCGCGCTGGCGGCGTCCTGACGATGACGCTGCGGCACGGCGAGGTACCGGCCGGGCGGCGCATGTTCGAGGTCAGCGCCGCGGAGACCCTCGAGCTGGCGCGGGCGCAGGGCCTCGAGGCCGTCCTCAACGCGCGCGTCGCCTCGGTGCAGGCGGGCAACGCCGACGTCAGCTGGACGCGGCTGGCGTTCGTGCGCGCCGGGCCCCGGTGAGGCGGCGGATGGCCCTATCGACGCGCCACCCCGTGGCGGCATAAAGTTTGCGTCTTGCTGGCCGTCACCGCCGGTCGCCGTCGCGCCGCGCGGCGGCTGGTAGTGCGTCGTTGAGGACCCGCCTGATGTCGTCCAACAGCCTCGGCCAGATCGACCTGCAGATCATGTGGAACCGCCTGATCGCGGTGGTCGAGGAGCAGGCCCAGACCCTGATGCGCACGGCGTTCAGCTCGATCGTGCGCGAGGCCGGCGATCTGTCGGCCGGCGTCTTCGACCTGCATGGCCGCATGCTGGCCCAGGCGGTCACCGGCACGCCGGGCCACGTCAACTCGATGGCCGAGTCGGTGAAGCACTTCATCCGCCACTTCCCGATCGCCAGCATGAAGCCGGGCGACATCTACATCACCAACGACCCGTGGATGGGCACCGGCCACACAAACGATTTCGTGCTGACCACGCCCTGCTTCAGGAACGGCAGGCTGGTCGCGCTGTTCTCCTGCACCAGCCACATCATGGACATCGGCGGCATCGGCTTCGGCCCGGATGCCACCGACGTGTTCATGGAGGGGCTCTACATCCCCATGCTCAAGCTCGCCGAGCAGGGGAAGATGAACGAGACCCTGCTGGCGATGATCCGCGCCAACACGCGCACGCCGGTCGACACCGAGGGCGACGTCTACTCGCTGGCCGGCTGCAACGATGTCGGCTGCCGCCGCCTGGTCGAGATGATGGAGGAGTTCAATCTCGACGATCTCGACGAGCTCGCCACCTTCATCATCGACAACAGCCGTGCCGCCGTGCTGGCGGAGATCGCCAGATTGCCCAAGGGCTCGTGGCGCAACGAGATGATCGTCGACGGCTACGACCAGCCGATCAGGCTGGTGGCCACGGCCACAGTCAGCGAAACCGGCATCCACGTCGACTACACCGGCACCGACCCGCAGGCCGCGCGCGGCATCAACGTGCCGCATGCCTACACCACGGCCTACACCGTGTTCGGCCTGGGCTGCATCGTCAGCGCCCGCATCCCCAACAACGCCGGCTCGCTCGAGCCGCTCACCGTCTCGGCGCCCGAGGGCAGCATCCTCAACGCGCTGAAGCCGGCGCCGGTGCTGTCGCGCCACGTCATCGGCCAGATGCTGCCTGACATGGTGTTCGGCTGCCTGCGACAGGCGATCCCCGATCGCGTGCCGGCCGAGGGCACCTCGTGCCTGTGGAACCTCAACGTGCGCGGCATGGTCAAGGGCGGCGACGGCGGCAACTACGGCTTCACCATGGCGGTCACCAGCAACGGCGGCACCGGCGCGCGGCCGCAGGCCGACGGGCTGTCGGCCACCGCCTATCCCTCGGGCGTGCGCGGCACGCCGGTCGAGATCGCCGAGTCGATCACGCCGCTGATCTTCTGGAAGAAGGAGCTGCGACCTGACAGCGGCGGCGCCGGGCGCCCGCGCGGCGGGCTGGGGCAGATCATCGAGGTCGGCTCCGGCGTCGACATGCCGTTCGACCTGCTGGCCGCCTACGACCGCATCGACTTCCCGCCGCGCGGCCGCGACGGCGGCCACAACGGCGCGCCGGGCTATGTCGGGCTGAAATCGGGCGCGACGCTGAAGGGCAAAGGCTCGCAGACCATCCCGCCGGGCGACCGGCTGGTGGTGATGACGCCGGGCGGTGGCGGCCTGGGCGACCCGCGCCACCGCGACGCGGCACACCTGGCGCACGACGTCGCCGAAGGCCTGGTGTCGCCCGACCGCGCCCGGGCGGATTACGGATTGAAGCCGGCGGCGGCGGAGTGATAAGGCCGTTGCAGCCGGTGCGCGGCGCGCGGGCCGGCAGGCCCGGCAGGGACAAACGGCTGGCGGCGTCGGCGCGCCAGAAGATCGACAGGGGGACGCGATGAGCTATTTGCGCAGACAGATGTTCAGGATCGGCGCCGGCGCGGCGCTCGCGGGCGTGGCGCTGCCGCAGGCGGCGCGCGCCGAGTCGACCCTGAAGTGGGATCTCTCGACGGTGTGGCCGGACGGCAATTTCCACACCCAGAACTGCAAGCTGTTCGCCGAGGCGGTGAAGACGGCCACCGGCGGCGCGCTCGACATCACGGTCAAGGCCGGCGGCCAGCTCGGCTTCAAGGGACCGGAGCATCTGCGCGCGGTGCGCGACGGCCTGGTGCCGATGGCCGACGTGCTCAACGTCCAGCAGGTCGGCGACGAGCCGCTGCTCGGCACCGAGGGCGTGCCGTTCCTGGTCGGCAGCGCCGACGAGCTCAAGGTGCTGCACAAGCACCTGCGGCCGGAGTACGAGAAGGTCGCGGCACGCAACAACCAGAAGATCCTCTACATGGTGCCGTGGCCGACGCAGTACCTGCACCTGAAGATCAAGGTCGATTCGCTGGACGGCCTGAAGGGCGTCAAGATCCGCGTGCCCGACAAGAACGCGCAGGACATGCTGGCGGCGATCGGCATGGCGCCGATCCTGATCCCGTGGGGCGAAACCATCCCGGCACTGGCGTCGGGCGCCGTCGCCGGCGTGTCGACCTCGGCGACCTCCGGCGTCGACGGCAAGTTCTGGGAATTCCTGAAATACGTCTATCCGACCAACCACACCTGGTCGTGCCAGATGATGAACGTCAACCTCGCCGCCTGGAAGAAGCTGCCGGCGGCACAGCAGAAGGCGATCGAGGACCTGGCGAAGAAGCTCGAGCCGGAGTTCTGGGCGGTATCGATCCAGAACGACAAGGACAGCGTCAAGAAGCTGACCGACAACGGCATGGAGCTGGTCAAGATCCCGCCGGCCATGATGAAGGAGCTGCGCAGCAAGACCGCGCCGCTGCTGGACGCGTTCCTCAAGCGCGTGCCGACGGCCGAAAAGCCGGTGCGCGCCTATCTCGCCGAGCTGAAGAAGTCGTGAGGGCATGACGCCCGGCAACGACCCGGACGCCGAGCTCTACGGCTCGGCCCCGGCGCCGGTCGCCGGCGTGCTGCGCTGGATCGATCGCCTGGGGCTGGCCGGCGGCTGGATCGCCGCCGCCTGCCTGGTGGCGCTGACGGCGTTGATCCTGGCCGAGATCCTGGTGCGGTTGCTGTCGCGCGTGTCCGACGCGGTGCCGGCCGATATCCCGGTGGCCTGGGAGTACAGCGCCTACCTGATGGGCGCCAGCTTCCTGTTCGGCGCCGCCGTCACCTTGCGCGCCGGCGGCCACATCCGCGTCGGCCTGCTGCTGGCGCACGTGCCGCCGCCGGCGCTGCGGCTGCTGGAGATCGCCGCCTCGGCCGTCGGCACGGCGCTGACCGCGTTCCTCGCCTGGTCGCTGCTGCAGTTCGCGCTGGAAGCCTTCGAACGCGACCAGACCTCGATCTCCAGCGCCACGCCCTTGTGGATCCCGCAGATGGCGGTCGTGGCCGGCGCCGCGCTGCTGGCGCTGCAGATGTCCGGCCGCCTGATCCAGGCGCTGTTCGGTCTGCCGCTGGTCGAGGAGCGCCTGAAAATCTCGTCGTTGGCCGAATAGCGCCACGGGCGGGGAGCGCAGCGCGATGGGCAGTGTTGTCAGCAGCATGTTCGCGATCCTGTTCGCCGCGCTGGCCGGCGGCGTGTGGATCGGGCTGACCCTTATGCTGACCGGCCTGGTGCTGCTGGCGATCTTCCGCGACATCCCGCTCGAGAAGCTGCTGCCGCAATACGCCTGGAACATCGTCACGACGTCGGAGCTGCTGGCGCTGCCGCTGTTCATCATCATGGGCGAGCTGCTGTTCCGCACCCGGCTGTCGAGCGCGCTGTTCCGCGGCCTGGCGCCGTGGGCCGGCTTCCTGCCCGGCCGGCTGCTGCACGTCAACGTCATCGGCTGCTCGATCTTCGCGGCGATCTCCGGCTCCTCGGCGGCGACGACGCAGGTCGTGGGCCGCATCTCGCTCGACGAGCTGGCGCGGCGCGGCTACTCCCGCGACGTCGCGATCGGCAGCCTGGCCGGCGCCGGCACCCTGGGCTTCCTGATCCCGCCGTCCAACATCATGATCATCTACGGCGTGCTGGCCGAGGTCTCGATCCTCAAGCTGTTCACCGCCGGCTTCATTCCCGGCGTGCTGCTGGCCCTGGCCTTCATGTTGTGGATCATGATCCACACCGCGCTGCGGCGCGATCTCGTGCCCGAGAGCGAGCGCGCCCTGCGCCACGCCAGCCTCGAGGCGCGGCTGGCCTCGCTCAAGGAGCTGGGGCCGGCGGTGTTCCTGATCCTGTGCGTGCTGGGCTCGATGTACGCCGGCATCGCCACGCCCTCGGAATCGGCGGCGGTCGGCGTGCTCGGCGCCGTGATCGTCAGCTGGCTGCAGGGCGCGCTGTCGTGGCGGGCGCTACGCGACGTCTGCCTCGGCGCGGTGCAGACCTGCAGCATGATCGGCCTGATCGTGCTGGGCGCCAACATCCTGGGCAACGCCACCGCCTTCCTCGGCGTGCCGCGCGCGGTGGCCGACTTCGTGGTCGGGCTGGGCCTGTCGCCGTTCATGCTGGTGCTGGCGCTGATGGCCTTCTACATCGTGCTGGGCTGTTTCCTCGACGGCTTCTCGATGATCGTCATGACCCTGCCCATCGTGTTCCCGATCATCAAGGCGGCCGGCTTCGACGAGGTCTGGTTCGGCATCTTTCTGGTGCTGGTGGTCGAGATGGCGCAGATCACGCCGCCGGTCGGCTTCAACCTGTTCGTCATCCAGGGCCTGACCGGCGAGGGCCTGGGCTACATCGCCCGCGTCACCCTGCCCTACCTCGTCATCATGGTGCTGTTCACCATGCTGATCACCGCCGTGCCCGACATCGCGCTGTGGCTGCCGCGGGCGCTGGCCGGCGGCCCCTGACGGCGCGGCGATGGCCGACAGCCATGACGTCGTCATCGTCGGCGGCGGCGCCGTCGGCAGCTCGATTGCCTACTGGCTGACGCGCGATGCGGCACGAAGCGAGCGCATCGCCGTCATCGAACGCGATCCCACCTATGCGCGCGCCTCCTCGGCGCTCAGCGCCTCCTCGATCCGCCAGCAATTCTCGACGCCGCTCAACATCCATCTCTCGCGCTTCGGCATCGACTTCCTGCGCCAGGCCGGCACGCTGCTGTCGCGCGACGGCGAGCCGCCGGTCGAGCTCGGCCTGCGCGAGCCCGGCTACCTGTTCCTCGCATCGGCCGCCGGCGAGGCCATCCTGCGCGACAACCACGCCATTCAGCGCCGCGAGGGCTGCGCCGTCGACCTGCTGGCGCCCGCCGCGCTGCAGGCGCGCTTCCCGTGGATCGACACCGCCGGCGTCGCGCTCGCCTCGCACGGCACCGCCGACGAGGGCTGGTTCGACGGCCCGGCGCTGATGCAGGCGCTGCGCCGCAAGGCGATCGCCCAGGGCGCCGTCTACCGCCACGACGCCGTCGTCGGTCTCGATGTCGCCGGTGGCCGGGTGCGCGGCGTGCGCCTGGCCTCGGGCACCACCCTGTCGTGCGGCCAGGTCGTGATCGCCGCCGGTTGCTGGTCGGCATCGGTGGCGGCGATGGCCGGGCTCGGCCTGCCGGTCGAGGCGCGGCGGCGCACGGTGTTCGTCTTCGACTGCCGCGCGACGATCGCCGGCATGCCGCTGCTGATCGATACCGGCGGCGTCTGGGCGCGGCCGGAGGGCCGCTACTACATCGGCGGCGTCTCGCCACCAGCCGACCAGGATCCGCCCGACCTGCCGCTGGAGCCCAACCATGCCGAATGGGACGACTGGGTGTGGCCGGCACTGGCGGCGCGCGTGCCGGAATTTGCCGCAGTCAAGGTGGTCAATGCCTGGGCCGGCTACTACGAGTACAACACCTTCGACCAGAACGGCATCGTCGGGCCGCATCCCGACGTCGCCAACCTCGTGCTCGCCACCGGCTTCAGCGGCCACGGCATCCAGCAATCGCCGGCCGTCGGCCGCGCCGTCGCCGAGTGGCTGAGCCACGGCCGCTACGTGTCGCTCGACCTGGCGCCGTTCGGCGTCGATCGCATCGCCGCCGGGCGGCCGGTGATCGAACGCAACGTGGTGTGAGGCGGCGCCGGGCGGGCCGCACCATGTCGCAACGCATCCCCAAATCATGGCTGGTGTTCGCCAGCGTCGAGAACGCTGAGCACGATCGCTGCGTCGATCTGTTCCGCCGTCCCGACGGCAGCTTCGGCTTCGAGGAATTCCGGCGCGATCCCGAGGAGTCCGGCGCCTGGACACCGGTGCACTACTACGCTGGTCGATCTTTCGTCTCGCGCCAGGCCGCCGCCGAAGCCGCCGTTCAGCGTGTGGCATGGCTGGCGGCAGCGATCGCCGGCAGCCCGTCGCTGCGAGCCCTGCTGTCGCGTCGCGCCGATTGAGACGCCTGCCACCCGCCGGCGCCTCGCCATCGCGGCCCGATTGCGGCACACTGCGGTGAACCAGCGGGGCCGACAGCAAGCCGGCCGCCGACGATGTGGAGCGCCCCCTCATGCCTGGTCCGCGTCGGTTTCCCGCACCGCAATCCGGCCTGGTGGTGCCACGCTTCGGCGGCGTCGCCACCTTCATGCGCCTGCCGCTGTTCGACGATCCGGCCGAGCTCGATATCGCGCTGGTCGGCGTGCCGTGGGACGGCGGCACCACCAACCGGCCCGGCGCCCGCCACGGCCCGCGCCAGATGCGCGACATGTCGACCCTGATGCGCCGCGTGCACCATGTCAGCGGCATCGCGCCCTACACGCTGGCGCGCATCGGCGATCTGGGCGATGCGCCGGTCAATCCCGCCAGCATCGACGATAGCCTGGCGCGCATCGAGGCATTCTTTGCCCGCCTGCACCGCGCCGGCACGGTGCCGCTGGCGGCCGGCGGCGATCACCTCGTCACCCTGCCGATCCTGCGCGCCATCGCACGCCGCCGGAAGCTGGGCGTGGTGCATTTCGACGCCCACAGCGACACCTGGGACACCTATTTCGGCGGCCACAAGTACACGCACGGCACGCCCTTCCGCCGCGCCATCGAGGAAGGCCTGATCGACCCCCGGCGCCTGGTGCAGATCGGCATCCGCGGCTCGCTGTACAGCCGCAACGACATGACATGGGCCCACGACCAGGGCATCCGCGTCATCACCATCGAGGAGTATTTCGCGCTCGGCGTCGAACGGGTGATCGCCGAGGCGCGCCGCGTCGTGGGCGACGGGCCGACCTATGTCAGCTTCGACGTCGACGGGCTGGATCCGGTGTTCGCGCCCGGCACCGGCACGCCGGAGATCGGCGGCTACTCCAGCCACGAGGCGCAGCGCATGATCCGCGGCCTGCGTGGCCTGGACCTGGTCGGCGGCGACGTGGTCGAGGTCTCGCCGCCGTTCGATACCTCCGGCGGCACGGCGCTGACCGGCGTCACCCTGATGTGGGAACTGATGTGCCAGCTGGCCGAGCGGGTGGCCGCGCGCCGCCGCCCGGCCAGGCGCAAACCGCGCCGCCGCTAGCCCCGCCCCGCCGCACGGACCTGCCATAACGCCGGCGCGGCGTTGGCCGGCGCCGGCGCACGGCGACGCGCACGCCGCTCTGCCATGCATCCTGGCGCCCGCCATCGGCGCGGCACCAGAGCCATGGTCGCGTCGCCGCCCTCGTCCACCGCCACCGAACCCGTTCGGCCCCGCCGGCATGTGCCGCCGGGACGTTGCGGCCCGGCGTCGACCGCCCACGCTCCACCCGGCGCGGCTTGCATCCTCGCTCAAGCAAGCATGGCTTGTTTTGTCATAACTATTTTACAACCTAAAATACATAGAATGGAATTACTATACGAATTAAAACGATTTACTAATACACCGATAAAATTTTTTCTTTTTTACAAGTACTGTCTGTTTTGTTTCTTTAGCCGTGAGGTATCGCAATGCGGTTCATTGTCCTCGCCCTGGCCGCTCTGCTGGCCGTGGCGGCGCCCGGCGCCGTCGCGCGCGAGCGCATCCAGGTGGCCGGTGCCGTCAGTCATGTGCGCGACGGCGACACGATCGAGGTGGCGGGCGTGGCGTTGCGGCTGGAGGGCCTGCACGCGCCGGAACTGCGCGAACCCGGCGGCGGCGCGGCGCGCGACTGGATGGTGGCGCACACCGCCGGCCAACCGGTGGTCTGCGAGCTGACCGGCGCGCGCTCGTTCGACCGGCGGGTGGCGGTCTGCCGCAACGCCGACGGCGATCTGGCCTCGCAGCTGATCGCCGCCGGGCTGGGCCGTGACTGTCCGCGCTTCAGCGCCGGCCGCTATGCCGCCTACGAGACCGCCGCCGGCCGCGCCCTCGCCCTGCCGCGCTATTGCGTGCCGCGCCTGCCGCCGTCGAGCACGGCAAGGCCGTGAGCGGCGGCCGTGTGGCGCGTCGCGTCCGACGCGCCTCGCGCCCGCAAGCTGCGGCGAGGACGCGCGCCGCCGCCAGCT
>JAHCJT010000163.1 GCA_026126245.1 Alphaproteobacteria bacterium | reverse complement strand
TCAGCGGCCCTGGCGCGCCCGCAACTCGCGCCAGCGCGCCTGCGCGGCGTCGGGCCAGTACTGTTCGCGGCGATAGTACTCGGGCACCGCCGGCGTGCCGGCCGGCAGCACCACCCACGGCTGCTTCGAGGCGGTGAAGATGTGGATGTCGGGCGGCAGGCGGTCGGGCTCGTCGAGCGTGCCGACGCGCACGAAATGCACCGCATCGCCGGCGCCGGCGTAGTTGCTCCACAGCGCCACGCGGCAGGTCGGGCAGCGCCAGATCTTCTGGCCGCGGCCGCTGTTGGACGGCGTCATCACCGCCTCGGGCTGGCCGGCCAGCAGCTCGACGCGATCGGCCTCGATCATGGCGTTGAGCGCGAAGGCGGCGCCGCTCTCGCGCTGGCACCAGCGGCAGTGGCAGCAATGCACGAACAGCGGCAGGGCGGTGAGGCGATAGCGCACCGCGCCGCAGGTGCAGTGGCCGTCCAGGCTGACATCGTTCATCGCACGTCTCCGCCGGTGTCGGGTCGATCGCAGGGGTTTGGCGTGTCGACCATACCGCCTCCCGCCGGGCCAGCGCGATCACGTATGAACCGCTTCCCGACGGGGAGAGAAGAAAAGGGGTGCGAGCCCTCTCTTCACCTCTCCCCGGCGGGGCGAGGTGAAGACGATGATGCGGTGCGGGCACGCTCTTTACCTCGGTCCCGATGCGCAGAGGTCGTGACGGGCGCCGTGGCGGCCTGTGCGGCAGCCTGGCGTGGCGGGGCAGGGCCACGCAACGCCGCGGACAGAAGTCGCGCGCGTCGCCTCGGCCGGTTGGCGTAATCCGAGGGGTGATTGTCATTTCCGCCATGCCCGGCACGGCTAGAGTGGCCGCGTCCACCGGTCGGGGAGACGACGATGGCGCTGGAGCTGCGGCCCAATTGCGAATACTGCGATCGCGACCTGCCGCCGCACGACACGGCGGCGCGCATCTGCTCCTACGAGTGCACGTTCTGCGCCGACTGCGTCGCGACGCGGCTGCAGAACGTCTGTCCCAATTGCGGTGGCGGCTTCGTGCCGCGGCCGATCCGGCCGGCACGCGAATGGCGGCCGGGCCTGTCGGTCGCCCTGCGGCCGCCCTCGGACAAGCGCCGGCAGCTCGCCTACGCGCTCGACGACATCGCCGCGCACATCCTGCGCATCAGGGACATCGCGCCCGAGGCGCGCTGACGGGAAGAGGTCGACCCGCTATTCGGCGGCCTGCAGGCGCGCCACCTTGGCGCGCTGGTCGTCGTCGCGGTGCTTGCGCGCCACCGCCGCCGCGCCGCCCGAGGTGACGCTGAACATCTCCAGCGTCTCCAGCTCGTCGGCCCTGGGCGGGGTGATGGCGATGTCGCTGTAGCTGGCGTGCGCCGGATCGCGCGCCACGCTGCGGTAGATGCGCCAGCCGTCCCAGAACATCTTGGCGTAGCGCACCGCCTTGCCGGCGGTCTCGGCCCAGTACTTCGGATAGAACAGCAGCGGGCTTTCGATCGGCAGGCCGGATCGGCGGTCGGTGCGGTACTTGCGGCGGAACACGCCGCCTTCCAGCGGATGCACCTTCTCGATGCACAGCATCATGTAGAACCACAGCATCAGCCGCATCTTGGCGCGCGGCCGGCCGTCGGGCAGGGCGGCGGCGCGGCTGATGACGGTGCGGAAATGCTCGGGGCTGTAGTACGAGTGCCAGGCCTCTTCGTAGACCTGCTCCCACTCGGCGTCCGACATCCGGGCGTGATGCGTGACGCGATGGTTGAGGTCGTACTTGTTGAGGTCGGGATCCATCCAGTTGCCGCTCTTGAGCAGGTTCTTGTGATCCTCCGAACCGGGCAGCGGCGTCAGGAAGAAGAACTCCAGCAGGTCGACCGGCAGCTCGCGCTTGATGATGTCGATGTCGCGCAGGATCGATTCGCGCGTGTCGTTGGGGAAGCCGAGGATGTATCCGGCATAGGTCGTGACGCCGTGCTGGCGCCACTTCTGCAGCATGTAGCGGTATTCGGTGATCTTGTTCTGCCGCTTCTTGGCGGCCATCAGATTGTCGGGGTTGATGTTCTCAAGCCCGATGAAGGCGCGGTTGACGCCGGCCCGCGCCGCCTTCTCGATGAAGCCGGGGATCTTGTGGCACAGCGTGTCGACCTGGATGACCAGCTTGAACTTCAGGCCCTCGTCCTCGCGCAGCTTGATGAGGCGGTCGAACAGCGCCTCCCAGTCCTTGTTGCGCGCGAAGTTGTCGTCGGTGATGAAGAACTTGCGCACGCCCTGGCGGGCGTTGTCGCGGATGATCAGCTCCAGATCGTCGGGCGTGCGGAAGCGGCTCTTGCGGCCCTGCACGTTGATGATGGTGCAGAACGAGCACTGGAAGGGGCAGCCGCGGCCGAGGTCGAAGCTGGAGCGGTGGCCCTCGGTGCGGCTCACCGCGTCGCGCCACAGCATCGGCACCGGCTGGCCCTCGAGCGCCGGCAGGCGGTCCATGCGGTTGTACAGCGGCTTGAGCGCGCCGGCGTGCGCGTCGCGCAGCACCTCGTCGAGCGCGCCGTCCTCGGCTTCGCCGGCGAAGATCGAGATGCCCATCGCCTGTGCGTCGCGAATTTCGGCCGGCAGCTCGGGCAGCATCGACAGGCAGCCCGAGACGTGGAAGCCGCCGATCGCGACCTGCAGGCCCTCGGCGCGGAACTGCCGCGCCAGGTCCATGGCGCGCGGGAACTGGTTGGACTGCACCCCGACCAGCGCGATCAGCGTCCGGCCACCCTCGCGGCGCAGCTCGGCGGCGAGGCGCCGCGGGCGGACGCGGAAATTGGTCTCGTCGTAGGCCGACAGCTTCAGGGTCACGTCGGGACCCAGCACCTGGCGCTTCTGGCAGTCCAGCGCCAGGCCGTGCACGGCGGCCAGCGTGTTGGCCGGGATCGCCGAGCGCAGCCACTGGATGGGATAGCCGTCGTCGTCGTAGTGCGTCGGCTTGACCATCACGAGATGGAAGAGCGCATCAGCTGCCATTGTTCCCCTGTCCGGCCCTCCGGGTTCGTGCCGGTTGTGGCCACGTCAAAACACCATCGCGCCGGCCGCGCGAGCATCCGGCGCGAGGTCGCTAGAAAGACCTTTCTTGGAGTGCCCCCCAAACGTCCGTCTATGTCGCGACTATAGCTGAGAACCTCACGACGAAGATACAGCGAATAACGCCTTGACCTGACTGCCATTGGGGTCAAGGCACGCCGTCAGCAAGCGGTGCAGAGGCGAGCATCGGCGGGACACGGCCTACCGATGGCTGTGCGTGTCATTCTGCGTTCGCGGCCGTCGCGCTGCGGGGCCGCGCCCGCGTCAACCGCCGTGGTCGGCACCGGGCGCGGGACGGCGCACCAGGCACAACGCCAGGCAGGCGGCGACGCTCAGTGCCGCCGACACGATCAGCACGCCGTCGCCGACATGCTCGATCAGCAGCGAAAAGCCCAATGGCGCCCCGGCCTGCAGGAAGCGGGCCGGCGCGCCCAGCAGGCCCAGCCGGTAGCCGTAGTTCTCCGGGCCATACAGCGCCAGCGGCACCGTGCCGCGGGCGATGGTGATGATGCCGTTGCCGCCGCCGTGCAGCACCGCGAAGGCGCTGGAGGCGACGCCGCCGCCGGCCGCGAGGATCACGGCGGCGCCGACCGGATGGGTCAGCGTCGCCAGCCGCGCCGAGGTCAGCGGATGCAGGCGGGCCAGCGGTCCGGCTTCCAGCAGCCGGGCCGCCACCTGCGCTGGCCCGATCAGCGCGCCGGCCGCGATCGCCTGGGTGGGCGAGGCGCCGGCCGCTTCGAGGATGCGCGGGAAATGCGCCGCCATGCCCGCCGTCACGATCCACGCCGAGGCGAAGGCGAAAGCCAGCAGGATCATCGCACGATCGAGCGGCACCGGCTGGTCGGCCGTCTTGACGGTCGAGAGCGTCATGGCTGGCCGCGGCAGCAGCCAGTAGTTCATCGGCAGGCCGACCAGCACGTGCACCGCGGCCCAGACCAGGCAGGTGTCGCGCCAGCCGATGGTGCTGGCGCCCCACGCCGTCAGCGGCCAGCCGATGGTGCTGGCGAAGCCGGCGATCAGGGTGATGCCGGTGATCGGCCGGCGCGCCTCGCGGCCGTAGATGCGGCCCAGGGTCGCGAATGCCGCGTCGTAGAGGCCCAGGCCCATGCCGGTGCCCATCACGCACCACGCCGCGGCGAGCATCGCCAGGGAGTGCGACAGGTACAGCAGCACCAGTCCGCCGGCGAACAGCAGGTTCGATGCCGCCAGCACGCCGTTGCCGCCGACCGCGTCGATCTGGCGGCCGACGCGCGGGCCGATCACCGCCGTGATCACCAGCGAGGCGGAGAACGTGCCGAACACCCAGTTGGTCGAGATGCCGATGTCGTGCGCCATCTGGTCGGCGATGATGGCCGGCAGATAGTAGGTCGAGGCCCAGGCGAGCGTCTGCGTCGCGCCGAGCACGACCACCGTGAAGAACGGGCGCCTCCCCATCACGAGGCGCGGCGCCGCGGATCCGCCGCGGCATCAGCGCGACGGCCAGAGTTGCGCCGGGAGCGTCGGCCGCGGCAGGCGGCATCGGCGCGCCATGTCGGGCCATGGCGTGGCTGCTGGGTGTCGCTCGGCGGGAAGGGACTCATCGGACGCACGGACGCCGCGATCGTAGCGGCGTTCGGCCGCAGCCGCGAGCCTCGTTTCACGGCGCCGACGGGCGAGGCGATCGGGCCGAGCCGGTGGCGCGACGGCCGGCCCTAGGCGTCCTCGTTGACGAACGCCAGCTTGACGGTCGGGTCGAAGATGGCGTCGGCGGCGTCGGCGAACGACACCCAGCGGGTGATGACGGCCTGCGGCCGCAGCGTGCCGCGACGCACGTGCGCGATGACGGCCGGCATCACGCTCCGCGCGTGCACGCGGCTGAGATGCAGGCTCAGTCCGATGCCGTACATGTCGCGCAGCGGCACCTCGGTCAGCGGCCGCACGTCGCCGTAGGTGCGGTGGCAGATGCCGCCATGCGCCGTGGCGCGGATCGCCAGCGCCAGCCCGTCCGGCGTGCCGCTGGCATCGATGGTGAGGTCGAACGGCGCGCCCGGTGCCTTGTCCGTGCCGGCCTGCCGCTCGACGACCGTGATGTCGAGCGTGCGCGCGATCGCCAGCCGCGCCGGATCGTCGTCGAGATAGACCACGTCGGCCATCGCCAGTGCCCTGGCGGCCTGCGCGGCGTACAGGCCGACGCCCTGGCCGCGGCCGCCAACGACCAGCACGCGCGCGCCCGGCCGCGCCGCCAGGTGCGCCGCCACCGATCGGAAACCGTCCGATACGTTGTCGGCGATGCCGGCCGCGGCCGGCGCGTCGAGCTCGTCCGGCTGCGCCACCAGCATGTGGTCGGCGAACGGGACCCGCATCAGGTCGGACAGCGCGCCGCCGTGCTCGACGCCCGACAGCGGCGCCATGCCGTAGGACGAGCGGAACGGCACCGTCGCGCAGTTGCCGGTCAGGCCGGCGCGGCAGGGGGCACAGGTGCCGCAGCTGATCTGGAACGGCACGATCACCCGGTCACCCGGGCGGAAAAGACGCACGCCATCGCCGACCGCGGTCACGACGCCGGCCGCCTCGTGGCCCAGCGCGAAGGGCCCGGGCCAGCCGGTGGCGCCGGTGACGATCGCGATGTCGAGATCGCAGCGCGTGACCGCCAGCGGACGCACCAGCGCTTCGCCATCGCCCTGGAGCGCGGCGGCCGGCACGTCGCGCCACTGCACCTGGCGCGGCGCGACATAGGTGAGCTGGCGCATGTCACACCGCCGCGGCGATGGCCGCCGGCTGGGGCAGCGGCGTCAGCGCCACCGCCATCGACACACAACCGACCTCGCCGTCGACATCGAGCAGCGCGCCGCTGCCAACGCCCAGACCGCGCACCGGTTGCCACTGCGTGGCGGCGCGCACGCCGAGCCAGTCGCCGCGCGGCGGCCGCGCCAGATGCACCGTCAGGTTGGGGTTCGGGTCGGCGACGACATTGCTGACGGGACGCGCCAGGCCGTGCGCCCAGTCGGCCGGCCCGAGCGCGATTGCCAGCGGCCCGGCACCCTCGACGACCGGCGTCGTCATGCGGAACCACACCACGCCGTCGCCCGGCCGCACGTCCATCGCGTCCATGAACCACGGGCGGCCGTGCGGCGCGGCGGTCTTGCGCGGCGCCAGCCGCGCCGGATCGGCCGCGGCGCGGGCGTCGCAGGCCGGCAAGGCGACGTCGATCGGCCGCTCGCGCGCCAGGGTGACGCGCACGGTGGCGCAGGGATCCGGATCGCCGTCGGCCCACAACGTATTGTCGATCACCGAGATGCGGCCGCCGGCGCGCACGACGCGCAGCTCGGTGCGCAGCGCCGCCATGGGCGTCGGTCGCAGGAACCAGGCGCTGCTGCTGAGGCCGATGCCCCAGCCGCGCGCCGCCGCCTGGGCCTCGATCTCGCCGGTCAGCAGGCCGGCCACGGCGCCGCCCTGCAGACCGGCGAACGGCCCGGCGGCGAGCGGCGAGGGCAGGTAGGTCGGGCGGTGCGGATCGCGCTCGAAAACGGCCATGGCCTCATCCTTTCGCGGCCCGGAACTGATGAGCCGCCTTGATCATTCGGCCAAACTGGCGAACCCTTGGTAGGCGCACAAAGGGCTATTCCTCACCGATGATGAAACCAGCTCAACAGTCGGAAGCGACGCCGTCGCCGGCGCGGGCGATCCCGCCGCTCTCGGCCGTGCAGGCGTTCGAGCGCGCCGCCGCGCATCTCAATTTCCGCCGTGCCGCGCAGGACCTGGCGATCAGCCCGTCGGCCGTCAGCCACCAGATCCGCGGCCTGGAGGCGCGCTTCGGCGTGCGCCTGTTCGCGCGCGCCGGCCGCTCGGTGCGCCTGACGCCCGACGGCGAGCACTACCTGCGCGCCGTCGCCGCCGGCCTGGCGCTGCTGGAGCAAGCCGGCCGCGATCTCTACCGCCGCGGCCGCGGCCTGCCGCGCGAACTGCGGATCAGCTCCCTGCCGTTCTTCACGGCGACCGTCCTCATTCCGGCGCTGCCCGAATTCACGCGCCGCCATCCCGATCTGACCTTGCGCATCGAGGCGACGCACCAGTACGCCGACTTCGACGGCGCCGGCGTCGACGTGGCCATCCGCTACGGCCGCGAGCGCGCGGCGGGCCTGCGGCTGGAGCCGCTGCTGGAGGTGCGCATGCAGCCGGTATGCGCGCCCGGCGTCGCGCGCGCCGGCCTGCGCACGCCGGCCGACCTGGCGCGCCAGGTGCTGATCAACGTCGCGCAGCAGCCGCGCTCGTGGTCGACATGGCTGCGCGAGAAGGGGCTCGCCCACCTCAAGCCGCGCGGCGAGCTGTGGTTCGATGCCGTGCCCTCGGCGCTGGAGGCGGCGGAGCAGGGGCTGGGCGTGGCGCTGGCCATGCATCCCCTGATCCGGGCGCGCGCCGGCTTCGGCAGGCGGCTGGTCTTTCCGTTCGATGCGCCGGCGGCGCGCGGCCAGACGATCTACTTCGTCTGCCGGCCGGAACAGGCCAGGGACCGGCGCGTCAGCGCGTTGCGGCGCTGGTTGCTCGAGGCGGTCAAGCGAGCCGCCGACGGCGGCTGACGCCGCCGCGCGCGATCGGCCCTACGCCTCGTTGCGGCCCAGCTGCAGGTCGGGCTCGAAGGGATAGAGCGGCTGGCGGCGGTTCTTGTAGTCGAACAGCTTGAGGTCCGAACTGGTCACGCCGTCGCCGTCGCACATCACGATGTGCCTGGCGATCGGCTCGAAGCCGGCGCGGAAATGCTGGCGCGACTTGATCAGCACGTATTTCTTGCGCCGCGGGTCGATGCCGCAATGCGTGAAGACGCCGAGGTCGAACGGCTCGCTGCGCTGCTCGCAGACCACGATCTGCATGGTGCCGGTGTCGAGCACGGCGGTGCGGCCCATGCGCACCCTGGTGCCGGTCGCCATCGGGCCGGTGACGACGAACTCGCCGTCGGTGATGCACTTGACGGTGCCGCTGACCTTCAGCGGCTTGCCCTTGAGGTTGAGCTGCGGCATGTCGACCTTGCCGCCGAGATCCAGGCTCACCGTGGCGCCTATGCCGGCCTCGATCATCCTGGCCACCGCGCCGGGATCCCAGATCGGGCCGGCGCAGACATCCTCGAGGCCCTGCTTCTGCGCCTCCTCGACCACGCTCATCACGTCCTGCGTGCCGCCGGAGGCGGTGTTGTCGCCGTGATCGGCCAGGATGATCGGCCCGCCCTCGAGCTTCTTGGCGCCGGCGACCTGCTCGGCGAGCGGCGCGCCCCTGTAGAGAAAGGCCTCGCGCCGGTCCCATGCCATGTCGAGCAGGCGGTTGAGCAGGATCTCGCCCTCCGCCGTGCGCTTGTCGCAGACGATCACGGCAGAACAGGAGAGGTGCGGAATGTCGGCCTGCGGGAAGCCGCCGAACACCGAGGCGTTGAGCACCTGGCCGGAATCCTCGGCCGCATTGGCCATGTCCATGATGTCCTTCATGGGCTGGCGCGAGGGCGTGTGCACCAGCGAGCTGGTCAGCATCGGCCGGAAGCCCCACACCATCTTCGGCTCGACCTCGCCGTCCAGCGCCCGCACCAGGGTGCGGCCGGCGCGCTCGGCGGTGTGCGCCATGTCGATGTGCGGATAGGTGCGGTAGCCGGTGACGACCGTGGCGTTGTCGATCATCGCCGCCGTCATCTGGGCGTGGAAGTCCAGCCCGACCGCGATCGGCAGGCCGGGCGCGACGCGGCGGATGCGGCGCAGCAGCTCGCCTTCGCCGTCGTCGAGATGCTCGGCCACCATGGCGCCGTGCAGCGCCAGGAAGGCGGCGTCGCAGCCCTTGGCGATCTCGCCGACGATGGCGTCGCACATCTGTTCGTAGGCGGCCTTTTGCACCAGGCCCGAGGGATGCGCGCTGGCCGCCATGGGCACGGTGAACTCCGCGCCCATCGCCTGGGCGACGGCGAGGAAGCCGCCGAGCTGGGTGTTGGTGCCGGTCGCCTCGGCGATCGCCGCCGGGCCCTGCATGGCGCCCATGCGGCCGAACGACGCCAGCGGCGTCGGCACCGGCGAGAAGGTGTTGGTCTCGTGCATCATCATGGCGATGACGATCTTGCGGCGGGGCATGCGGTCCTCGAGGCGGCCGCCAGCGACGGCCGGCGGTGGCGGGTCAAGTGGTTGATCCGGCGCGATGTTGCCGGGTTTTGACGGCGCCGGCCAAGGCTGCGTCGGTGGGCGACGGATGAGGAAATTGCATAAGTCGCATACGAATTTTTGTTGCGTTGCAAAATTGCCACACCCGGCAGCTTGTGAACAACTGTTTAGCTTATTGAAAACGAACGGGAAAGACGGCCCTTGATTCCTGTTCGCAGGTGCACCATAGTTTGCTCGTGACAAACGTCGCTCTGCGACCTCTGTGTTTGTCGCAATGCCCGTCTTGGGCGTTTCCTCCCTAAAACTCGGGCGGTGTCCTCGACACCGCCTTTTTATATGCGCGGTCGGCCGATGGCCCGCAGGCGTCGCGGCGCGTCCCCCGCGCCGATATGACGGCAGCGTCAGCAATCGTCCGGGGCGTGACGCGCCCCTGGCGGCCGCTACTCGGCGGCGTCGCGCGCGGCGATCCAGGGCGGGAAGGCGGAGTGGCCCAGCGTGGTGCGGCCGACGTCCTCGACCAGCTCGGCCAGCCGCCGCGCCAGGATGGCAAAGCCGGCGTGCGGGCTGAGCGCCGCCTCGTCCATGTAGAGCGCCCGGTTGATCTCGACCTGCAGGACATGGACGCCCTGGATCGGCGCGCCGTAATGCTGGGTGGTGAAGCCGCCGGCATAGGGCTGGTTGCGCACCGCCCGGTAGCCGTGATGGTGCAGCCAGCGTTCCGTCATGTGCGTCAGCGCCGGCGCGCAGGCCGCGCCATGGTTGTCGCCGAGCACGAAATCGACCCGGCCGCCCTTGCCGCCCAGGCCGACGGGGGAGTTCGAGGGCATCGAATGGCAATCGACCAGGATGCAGTGGCCGAAACGCTCCAGCGTCTCGTCGAGCAGCTTGCGCAGGGCGGCGTGGTAGGGCCGGTAGTACCAGGCCAGGCGGCGCTCCAGCTCCGCCACCGGCAAGCGGCGGCGGTAGAGCGGCTGGCCGTCGAAGGCGACGCGCGGCAGGCAGCCAAGACCGGCGGCGACCCGCGGCGAGCGGGTATTGGCGCTCCCGGGCAGCGCGCCCTCGAACATCGCGGCATCGACCTCGTAGGGCTCGCGGTTGGCATCGACGAACGAGCGCGGAAAGAGGGCGCGCACCAGCGGCACGCCGACGCGCGCCGCCGGCCCGAACAGCTCGTCGACGAAGGCGTCCTCCGAGCGGCGCAGCACGCCGACGTCGAGATGCGTCAGGCCGAGAAAGTCGGGCGCGTAGGCGGCGCCGCTGTGCGGCGATGCGAGCACGACCGGCAGGGTCTGGGCCGGCGGGCGCACGACATCGACGGGCGGGACGGGCTGGGCGGCGGCAGACGGGTCCATGGTCCGTCCTGCTTAGACGGAATCGCGCGCCGCGTCATCCGTCGAGCGCCGCCGCCGCCTGCGGCATGTGGGCAAGCCCGCCGACGGTGCCGCCGCGGCCGTCTTGCCAAGCCGCAGACGATCGGTTAACACCGCGCCGACCTCACGGAAGGCCCCGTCGCAGGACGGGGTTTTCGCGTCAC
>JAHCJT010000162.1 GCA_026126245.1 Alphaproteobacteria bacterium | reverse complement strand
CGACGGCGGCGGCACGGGCAGCTACGGCGGCGGAAGAGCGGCCACGTCGCGACGGCGACGGGCCGTCGCCAGCGCAACCTCGTCCCCTTGCGTGCGGCTAAGGCCGGCCGGGCAGCGGCAGGTGCACCACGTCGGCGCCGAACCAGGCCTGGGGCAGCGAGGCGGGGACGCCGAGACGGTTCTCGCGGGCCCCGACGCAGGGCAACGTACGCTCGAAGACGTCGCGCCATGTGCGGGCGCCGGAGTCGATTGCCTTGAGCATGCAGCGATCGAAATTGACGTAGCGCTCGGTGCTGGCGGCGCCATAGGACACACGATCGCGGGCTGACGCCGTCAGAATGATGCGGTTGTCGGCGGCCAGCGACGAGGTGATGAAGGCACCGGTGTTGCAGCCCGACAGGATCAGCACCGTCGGCCGCGCGCCGCATTCCCCGTCAATCATCGACGACAGCTCGCGCGAATTGAGATAACCGCGGTCGGCGGAAAGATAGATGCCGCGCTCATTGGCGTGCGAGGTGATGAACATCAGGCAGACATCGTCGGCCGTCGATCCCAGGTTCTTCCAGGCGCGCCGCAACTCGCGGCGCCGCGCCGTTGGCGCACTGTCATGCGCTGCCGGGCCGGGCGACAGCAACACCGCGATACGCTCCACGCCGATACGGCGCAGCCGGTCGGCCAGATCAGTGGCGGCGTTGTTGTAGCTGTCGATCAGGTGATTGCCGCCGACCAGGACGGCCTTCCAGCCGGACGGCATTGCGCGCGCGCGCCCGCCGACGTCCTGCGCCGCCGCAGGCCCGCCAATCGCGGCCGAGATCAGGGCGCAGAGGCCCGTCCGCCGCACGGCGCGCGCCACCCAACCCAACGCTCTCTCCGGGTGTAGTCCCTCTCGACGTCAAGTCTGGACCGAACGGCGGCCGGCGTGCAAGATTCTCGCTGTGGCGCCGGAGTCACGTCGCCGTGACGCGGCCCGGATCGGTCGCTCACCCCGGCTAGGCGCAACCCGCCAGCGGCGTTGGCGCGCCGTTATCCCGCCTCAGCCGAGGTTGTCGACGTCATTACGCAGCGGCTGGCCGGCGCGCCAGCGTGCGAGATTGTCGAGGAAGATCTCGAAGATCGCCTCGTTCTGGCCCTGCGAGTGGCTGGCGGTGTGCGGCGAGATGAGGACGTTGGGCATGTCCCACAGCGGCGAGGCCGGGTCGAGCGGCTCGCGCTCGAAGACGTCGAGGTACGCGCCCGCCAACCGGCCGCTGGCCAACGCCTCGATGACGTCGCGCTCGACGGCGATCTCGCCGCGGGCGACGTTGATGACATAGCCGCCGGGCGGCATCGCCGCCAGGTTCGCCGCGTTGGCGATGCCGCGTGTCGTGGGCGACGACGGGCAGCACAGGATCAGCCAGTCGGCTGTCGGCAGCACCTCGGCGAGGCGCTCGTAGGTGATCGTCTGGTCGCACGTCGCCACCGGATCGGCCTTGCGGCGCGCGCCCACGACGCGCATGCCCAGCATCTTCAGGAAACCGGCGATGGTGCGGCCAATCGGGCCCAGACCGACGATCACGGCGCACTGGCCCTTCAGATCGCGCGGCGACCGTTCGCCCAGGCGCGGCTCCCAGGTGTGCCGCCGCTGCGCGTCGGCCAGCAACGGAAAGCGGCGGTTGAGCGCGATCACGGCGCCCAGCGTGCTGTGCGCCACCGTCACGGCCGTCGCGCCCGAGGCGGTCGTGACCTTGACGCCGCGCGCGCGCAGTTCGCCGTACAGCGGCCGCTCGGCGCCGGCCGGATGGATCTGCAGCCATCGCAGTTTCGGCGACTTGCGCAGCGCGGCCTCGAAGCCGCGCAGCTCCGGCGTCGGGTTGTTCTTGCTGGAGCGCCCGGTGACCTCGCGGGTCATGAAGGCGATGTCGGCGTCGCACGGCCCCTCGGCGGCCAAGGCCGCTTCCGCCGTCACGAACGACAGGCTGCCCGGCGGGACCGCCGCCGTGATGCGGTCGCCCCAGGTGCGCAATGCGAAGTCGGAGAGCAGAAGCGTGCAGGGGGGCGATGCCGGCGGGGTCATGGCGGATGGGACGCGGTTCGTGGTCGGCGCCGAACGATGCCGCGCCGCAAGCCAAACGTCCACACGCACGATGCGCGCCAATCGTCCGCGACGCGCGCGGCCGATATTGACGCCGGCGCGGGGGTACGATTGGCTGGCCGGCAGCAGACAGAGGTTGACCCCGACCCATGGACACCAGCCCGTCAAAATCGGCCCGCTTGCGCGCCACACTGCGCCGCGGCGAATTCGTCGTGGCGCCCGGCGTCTTCGACCTCATCTCGGCCAGGATCGCCGACGGCATGGGATTTCACGCCCTGTACATGACCGGCTACGGCACGGTGGCCTCGCATCTGGGCCTGCCCGATGCCGGCCTGGCGAGCTACAGCGACATGGTGGGACGGGTCGAGCGCATGGCCGAGATGACCGCCACGCCCCTGATCGCCGATGCCGACACCGGCTACGGCGGCCTGCTGAACGTGCGTCACACCGTACGCGGCTACGAGGCCGCCGGCGCCGCCGCGATCCAGCTCGAGGACCAGGAATTTCCCAAGAAATGCGGGCATACGCCCAACCGGCGGGTGATCGCCGCCGAGGAAATGGCGCGCAAGGTCGCCGTCGCCGTCGAGAGCCGGCGGTCCGATGATTTTCTGATCATCGCCCGCACCGACGCGCGCACGTCGCTGGGTCTTGATGAGGCACTGCGCCGTGGCGCGCTGTACCAGAAGGCGGGCGCCGACATCCTGTTCATCGAAAGTCCCGAAACCGAAGAGGAAATGGCCCGCATCGGCCGCAGCTTCGACGTGCCGGTGCTGGCCAACATCGTCGACGGCGGGCGCACGCCCGTACTGCCCAGGGCGCGCCTGGTCGAACTGGGCTATCGGCTGGCGATTTTCCCCGGCACCGGCTTTCTCGCCGCCGGTGCCGCCCTGCGCGCGGTGTACGACACCTTGCGGCGCGACGGGTCGAGCGCCAGCGTCACCACGCCGCTCTATTCGTTTGCCGATTTCTCGAAGCTGATGGGCTTCGAGGATGTCTGGGCGTTCGAGCGCGCCCACGTCGAGGCCTGAGGCGGACGATCCGATGACCGTTCTGGCGCTCGACCACGTCCAGCTGGCCATGCCGGCCGGTCGCGAGGCCGAAGCGCGTGCCTTCTATGCCGGACTGCTGGGCATTCCCGAACAGGCCAAGCCGGCCCATCTGGCGCGGCGCGGCGGCTGCTGGTTCGAGCGCGGCGGGCTGAAGGTCCATCTCGGCGTCGAGCGGGATTTCCGGCCGGCGCGCAAGGCGCATCCCGCCTTTATTGTCGATGACCTGCGCAATCTCGCGGCCCGGCTGGCCGCCGCCGGCTGCACGCTGGCCGATGACGAACCGCTCGAAGGCTATGATCGCGTTTTCGTCGATGACCCGTTCGGCAACCGGCTGGAGCTGATGCAGCCGCTGCCCTAGCGCGCGGACCTGGCGGATTTCTGTCGGGCGTCCGCCCACCGTGCGACGACAATTGCGCCGCGACCCGCTCAGATGCTGAGGTCGAGGAGGTTGTAGTCCTTCATGCCGGCCTTGGCCGTCTCATCCCAGCGATAGGTTTCGCCGGCCTGCGGCGCGTAGACGTAGGGGATCTCGCCCGGAAAGCGCCGGCGGCGGGCGTCGATGGCGTAGCCGATGACGCGGGCGCGCTGGCGGATGCGATCGTCGTCGTAGACTGCCGCGGCGTTGTGGATGCCGCCGCCCTTGACTCCCAACACTGACCGGCGGCGGTGGAATCCGAAATTGACCGTCACCCGCCAGTCGCGGCTGGTGTTGGCGAACGAGCCGTGCACCGTCTGGCGGTTGGTGATGGCGACGTCGCCGGGCTTGCAGATGATCGGCACCGCGTCGGGCAGCCGCTCCGTGCCGGCGGCGGCCACCATCGCCTTGATGTCGGCCCTGCCAAGCTTGTGCGATCCCGGCACCACCCACACGCCATTGGCGGCGGTGCAGCCGTAGAGTTGCGCCATGAAGTTGAAGCCGTGCGAGCCCTGATCCCAGTCCGGACTGTCCCAGTGCGTGACGCCGTCCTGGTGCCAGGCGACCGAGGCGCCGCGGCCCGGTTCCTTGATGAACAGCGCCTCGTTGAACGGCACGAAGTCTTCGCCGTTGACCGCGGCGGCGACGGCCAGCAGGCGCGGATGGCCGTAGACGCGCAGCGCCGCCTCGGAGAACTGCAGCGAGCCCAGGATCAGATAGACAATTTCCTTGGGCGCGTCGGCCGCCGGTTGCGGCTCGAACATCTTCACCGGGTGCCGCCCCATGGCGAGGCTTGTGCCGCCGAACGGATCGCCCAGCGGTTTCGACCACAGCAGCGTCGGCGCCTTGCAGTCGGCGGCCAGCGCCGGGCGGCCCTTGGCGTCAACCGGTGAACCACGCTCAGCGGGGAGACGGTCCAGGATGTCCTTCAGGTCGCGCTCTATGTCGGCCAGCTCCTCTGGCGCCAGCACGCCTTCAAAGACGTAGAAGCCGCAGCGCCAGTAGGCATCGAGGATGTCGGGATGCACCTTGCCGTCGGCGGTGAAGCGAATCGGTCCGCGATTGCCCAAGGCGAAGGCGCGTCGCTCGCCCTCCTTCAGATAGGCTTGCATCGCCGCTTCTTCCGCGCCGTAGTCGGCCGTGCGGTCGATTATCGTCGTGTCCATGGCGCGCTCCGCTGACGCCGGGCCGTCGTGTCGCGGTCCGTTGCCGAGGACGATAGCGCAGCGTGCGCGGGGGCGCCAATCGGCGGGCCGGGCGTGCCGGTCATATCAGCTCATGGCCGGCGGCATGACGCCTGGGTCACGGCTCGCCCATCGAGGCAGACTATAGTTGGCACATGACACGGCACCAGCACGGGTACGGAGACGGAGGACGCATGGCCAAGGTTCTGGGATTGCGCGAAGCGCGGGCGGTGGTGCAGGCAATGCTGCGCGCGGCCGAGGAGCGCAAGCTCCGCTTTGCGGTCGCCGTCGTCGACAGCGGCGGCGAGCTCGTCTGCATGGAACGGATGGACGGCGCCAGCCCGCTCAACGCCCGCATGTGCGTCAACAAGGCCTATACGGCCAGCAAGTGGCGGCAGGACACCAAGGCCATCAAGGCGCGCCTGTTCGACATGAGCCTCGGCGACGACCGGCGCGACATCACATGGTTCGGCGACAAACGGTTCACACCGGTATGGGGCGGCATCGTGCTGCGCGCCGACGATGGCACAGTGCTGGGCGCCCTGGGCGAAAGCGGTGGCACGCCGGCGCAGGACGAGGAGATCGGCCAGATCGGCGCCAAAGCGTTCGCCGAGCTGTAGCGCCGGCGCCGCTCGTCAGCTCTTGCGAAACGCCGCGCGGGCCGACTTCGCGGACCCGAACGTCGCGGTCAGCTGGCTCTGGTCGGCATCGGCGAATGCGCTGGCGGCGTGCAGGGCGCCGGCTGTCGCGTTCACCGCTTCCTTGACCATGCGCACCGTCGGCGCCGGCATGGAGCGCACCACCTCGGCCATGGCCCGCGCCGTCTCGACCGTCTTGCCGTCGTCGGCCAGCTCATCGACGAGGCCCCAGTCCAGCGCCTGCGCCGCCGGCATCTTCTCGCACAGCAGGCAGATACGCTTGGCGCGCGCCGGACCGACCAGGGTGATCAGCCGCGGCAGGGCGCCCCATTGCAGGTTGAGGCCGATCTTCACTTCGGGCACGTAGAGATAGGCGCCCTTGCTCAAGACCCGCCAGTCGCAGGCCAGCGCGATGGCGACGCCGGCGCCGACCGCCAGTCGCTCCATGGCGGCGATGGTGATCTGCGGCATCGACTCCCAGGCCTTGCACAGCCGCACCCCGCCGTAGGCGCGCTGCCGCCGCTTCAAATCATCGGTTTCGGTGGTCCAGCTGTCCGTCGCCTTCAGGTCGAAGCCGGCCGAGAAGGCGTTGGGCGCGCCGGCCAGCACCACGGCATGGGTTTCGAGATCGTCGTGGAAGCTGCGCGCCGCCTGGGTCAGTTCGACGACCAGCTTTTCGTTGAAGGCGTTGAGATTCTCCTTGCGGTCGAAACGCACGACGGCGATGCCGTCGCGCTTCTCAATGGTCACATAGTCGAGCTTCACCGCGCGTCCTTTCGTCAGGCTGCCTTGATGTTGGAGCGCTGGACGCGATCGAGGTTGGCGCCCTCGATACGGATCAGCCGGGTCAGCCCCATGCGGTTGGGCGAATGCACGACGCCGACGTCGTAGAAATGCGCGTCGCCCGGCTTCAGGACGTAGGACTTCTCGGGCTCGACCAGGGTCGGGCTATCGCCGCTGCCCTTCTTGACGATGCGCCAGTCGGTCATCTCGGTGTCGCCGGTGGCCAGGCCGTAAATCGCCCAGCTGCTGCCGTGATCGTGCGGCGCGCCGCCAGCGGCGGTCTCGTAGACATGCCCGCAGATGCAGAAGCCGAGCTCGGGGTCCTCGTACAGCACCTTGCGCGGCCGGCATTGGTCGGCGGTCAGGTGTTTGGCGACGAAGTCCTTGTCGACAAGCGCTTTGGAAACCAGGGCGCAGACTGCCTGCTTGCCCTTGGGTCCGGAATCGGCCTTCAGCGCCTGGCGGATGTCGGCGCTGAGCTGCTCCAGCGTGTAGGCCATGCCAATCCTCCCCTCGATATGCCGGTGCGGTCGCGCCGATGATCCTGTCTCAATTCACACAGAACAATCGTTGATTCGGATCAATCCGGCATCGGACCCTTGATCCGGACGCATGCCGCGGTGGCTATCGGGCAAACGCCTGACGAATCCGCGCCCAATCAGCGATGGCGTGCTCCTGGCCCGGAACGATCTGGATGGTGAACTGGCTGTAGCCGGCGGTGCGCAAGGCGTCGATCCGCTGTTTGATCTCCGCTTCGCTGGCGGTGAACGACGTGGCGCGGATCAGATCGGCGGTGACGAACGGCCTTTCTTCCGGTTTGACGAACATCAGATGACCGCGATGGTTCATCAGGTAGGGCGCGTCCTTGGGTTCGAAATCGCGCGCCACGGCGACATAGCCGTCGAGTTCGGCGCGGCCCTTGGTCGGCATGGTCAGGCCCGGCGCCAGGCCGGACAGCGCTTCGTCGGCAGCACGGTGCAGCATCACCGCCGCGCGCGGTCCGGCTTGCGCCATCGCCCGGGGCGAGTCGGCTGGCTCGCCGTCCTGCAGCACGCAACCCAGCGCGAAGGCGGTCGCCTGCAGGTCCGACAGGGCGCGGCCGGCCTCGCGCCACGCCGTGCGCATCGCCTCGACCTCCCGGACGCCGGCATCGACCGTGCTGACGAAATCGATCCAGCCCGCCGCCAGCTTGGCCGTCAGCGCCCGGGTGCGCGGACCGAATGCCGACAGATGCAGGGCGATGGGGTCGGTCGTGTTGAACAGCTCGAGCTCGGGATTGAGGAAGCGGATCTTGCGGCGTTGGCCTTCCATCTCGAAGTCGACGGTCTCGCGGCGCAACAGCCCGTAGACCTGCGCGATATAGGTCTCCATCGCCTTGATTTTCATGGCGCCGAACCCCATGGCGCGCCGGGCGGTGAAACCGGTGCCGACACCGAAGTCGATGCGGCCGGGCGCCAGCTTGTTCAGCGAGGCCAGCGCGCCGGCCGTCACCGGCGCGATGCGGTTCGACGGCACCAGCACGCCCGTGCCCAGCCGGATGCGGCGCGTATTGGCCGCCGCTGCGCCCATGGCGACGAAGCAGTCGGCATTGAGCATCTGGGTGTCGTAGAACCAGGCATGGGTGAAGCCGAGTTCTTCCGCGCGCAACGTCAGCTTCCAGGAATCCGCCGCCGTCGGGATCGCAATGCCGAAGTCCATCGTGTTTCTCCCTTTCGCCGCCCGCTGCCGGATCTGCATTCGTGTTCCCGGACGCGTTCGATGACGTCCGTTTGCCGGGTATGTCACCTGGTCCGCCGATCGAGACGTGCGGTCGCGGTGCACCTTAGTGAAGGCGGCGCGATCGTGCGACCCTTCTTGCGGCGTGGCGTGCCGGCGTCAATGGACGCATCGGCCCATGGCCCGGAGCGGGCGCCGCGACCGCGCGACATGCCGGTAGTACACTGAGCGCCCATGGCGTACGCCCCGTCTTCTGCGCATCGTGCTCCGGGGCGACTCGAACAGATCGCCACGCGTGTGGCGTTCTTCGTCGCCGGCTTCGGCCTGTCCGCCTGGGCACCGCTGGTACCGTTCGTCAAGGCACGGACCGGAATTGACGAACAGACACTGGGGCTTCTGCTGCTGAGTCTCGGCATGGGGTCCATTGTCGCGATGCCCGTCGCGGGGTTCCTCACCGCCCGCGTCGGCTGTCGCGTGGTGATCATCGCGTCGGCAGCGCTGCTGTGCATTTCCCTGCCGTTGCTGGCGTCGCTGTCCGACGTGCGCCTCCTGCTCTTGGTGCTGCTCGTGTTCGGCGCCGGCGTTGGCTCGATCGACGTGTCGGTCAACATCCAGGCCATCATCGTCGAGCGGGCTGGCGGGCGGCCGATGATGTCGGGGTTCCACGGCCTGTTCAGCCTGGGCGGCATTGTCGGCGCATCCGGCATGGCGGCGCTGCTTGCCGCCGGCGCCTCGCCGGTCGACGCGGCATGGGTCGTCGTCGCCGCCATCGTCGTGATGTCGGGGGTGGCCGCGGCGGGCCTGTTGCCCTATGGCAGCCAGCGGACCGGGCCTGCTTTCGCCGTTCCGCGCGGCATCGTGCTGTTCATCGGCGTCCTCTGCTTCATTGCCTTCCTGGCGGAAGGCGCCGTCCTCGACTGGAGCGCCGTTTTCCTGACGTCTGTGCGCGGGATGGAGGCTTCCTATGCCGGCCTGGGCTACGCGGCGTTCGCCACGACCATGACGCTGGGACGGTTCGCCGGCGATCGTATCGTGGGGCGTTGGGGCGGTGGCACGGTTGTCGTCGTTGGCGGCTTTTGCGCCGCAGCGGGCTTCGCCGTGACGTTGCTGCCCCATTGGGTGGTTGCGCTCGTCGGCTACGGCCTCGTTGGCGTCGGCTGCTCCAACATCGTGCCGGTGTTGTTCACCAGTGTGGGGCGTCAGACATCCATGTCCGAGAGCGTGGCCGTGCCGGCGATCACCACGCTCGGTTACGCCGGCATCCTTGTCGGTCCGGCGGTGATCGGCATCGTGGCACATGCCGTCGACCTTCCGTCGGCGTTCCTGCTGCTGGTGATCCTGCTCGTTGGCGTCGGCATAGGCGGGCGGCTGTTGCGCCCCTAGGCCCCCATCTCGAAGGCCATCGCCGCCGCCGCGCAGCTTGACCGGGGCCGGGAACGGCGGTCAACTCCTCGCCGCGATGGCGTCAATCAGTCATCGACCAAGAATTGCCAGGAGCCGCAGCGACGGCTCCGACCGGGAGGGAGGTCAAGATGGCGGGCATCAGGCGTCGCACGCTTCTCGTGGGTGCAACTGGCGCGTCGGCGCTGGCAGCTGGCGCGCTACCCGCGCCGTCCGTGCTGGGCCAGGCGAAGCCGCCTTTTGCCGGCACGACGATCAATGCGTCGTGCTTTCAGACCACCTACTTCGAGTATCTGAAGAAGTACTTTCCCGAATTCGAGGAGAAGACCGGCATCAAGGTGAACTTCACCATGCAGGCCTTCCCCGTCTACAACCAGCGCACCGACCTGGAGCTCTCGACCCGCGGTTCGGCGCTGGACGTCGTCAACGTGACCTTCATCTATTCCGGTCGCTGGATCGGCGCCGGCTGGCTGACCAATCTTGATACGTTGACCAAGGACGCCAAGCTGACGCCGGCCGACTGGGATCCGGCCGACTTCGTGGCTGGCCCGCAGTCGGCGATGCAGAATGCCAAGGGCGAGACCTTCGGCTTCTCCTGGGAGGCGGGCGCCATGATCCTCAGCGCCGGCCGTTATGATCTGATCGAGAAGGCCGGCCTGTCGCTGCCGAAGACCTTCGACGATCTGATCAAGGTGTGCGACGCGGTCCACGGAAAGGAAGGCGTCGCCGCCTTTACCGCCGACAAGCTGCACCACTGGAACTGGATCCCCTACCTGATGGGCATGGGCGGCGGCGTCTTCAAGGCACCGCCCGACAACCTGACGCCGACTCTCAATACGCCGCAGGCCGCCAAGGCGGCGGAATGGTACGCCAACGTGCTGGTCAAGTACGCGCCCGACGGCGTGCTCTCCTACTCCGACGACCAAGCGATGCGCTCG
Source organism: Alphaproteobacteria bacterium (assembly GCA_026126245.1). Taxonomy (GTDB): domain Bacteria; phylum Pseudomonadota; class Alphaproteobacteria; order Reyranellales; family Reyranellaceae; genus Vineibacter. The sequence continues at coordinate 562 of JAHCJT010000162.1, read as the reverse complement.
CAGATGGCGGGGCGTGCCAACATCCGTACCCAGGCCATCACCTGGATGGTGCCGCTCGCCAAGCATGCCGAGAGCACAGTGCAGAAGACCGTCCGCTACGGCCTGATGCCGGCCGGTCCCGACGGCAACTTCCCCGGTTCCAACAGCCACGGACTGGGCATCCCGGCCGGTTCGAAGAAGAAAGAAGCGGCCTGGGAGTTCATCAAGTGGGCCCTGTCGAAGGAGACGCTGGCCATGGTCGTCAAGAACCACGGCTATCCCAGCGTCTGCCGCCGGTCGATCATCGATAGCCCCGAGTTCAAGAAGGTGCTGACGCTCAACGGCCAGGACGTGGCGTCGCTGTTCCTCGAGGTGCTGCAGCTGGGCGGCAAGGGCGGCTACATGAAGTACCGCACCGTGCCGGTGTTCCCGCAGGTCGGCGACAAGATCAACAAGGCGATCGAGCGCATCGCGACCAAGCAGCAGGGCGCCGCCGACGCGATGAAGCAGGCCCAGGCCGAAGCGATCCAGGATCTGCAGAAGGCCGGGATCAAGATTGACGGCTGAGCTGGAACTCGCCTTC
>JAHCJT010000161.1 GCA_026126245.1 Alphaproteobacteria bacterium | reverse complement strand
CAGCGCGAAGAAGGCGCCCTGCCCCAGGCTGAGGATGCCGGCATAGCCCCAGATCAGGTCCATGGCGACGGCCAGCATGGCGTAGCAGCAGTACTTGCCGATCAGCGGCACCAGATAGTCGGGCAGGTAGAGCAGGCCACCCGGCGTCACCAGCCGGTTGGCGACCGGCAGCAGCACGATCAGCACGAAGCCGATCGCGAGGAACGCCAGCCAGCCGCGCGGCGAGAGCAGGCTCTGGCGCTTCACGTCGCCGGTCACGACACGTCTCCATGCATCCCTTGCCCGCCAAGCGGGGAAGGTGCCCGAAGGGCGGATGGGGAGCCGACGTGGTCCTTGCAACAGCAATCGCGCTGGCGCCCCTCCGCCCCTTCGGGGCACCTCCCCAACTTCGTTGGGGAGGCAAACGCGCGTTCGGCTCCGCTCACGTCACGACTCCACGAAGCGGCCCTTGAGCGCGAACAGGCCGCGCGGGCGCCACTGGATGAACAGGATGATGAACACCAGCACCGCCACCTTGCCCAGCACGGCGCCGGCGAACGGCTCGAGGATCTTGTTGATGATGCCCAGCGACAGCGACGCCACCAGCGTGCCCAGCAGGTTGCCGACGCCGCCGAAGACGACCACCAGGAAGCTGTCGACAATGTAGATCTGGCCGAGGTTGGGGCTGACGTTGCCGATCTGGCTGAGCGCCACGCCGGCCATGCCGGCCAGGCCCGAGCCGAGGCCGAACGTCAGCGCGTCGACCCGCGCCGTGGGGATGCCCATGGCGGCCGCCATGTCGCGGTTCTGGGTCACCGCCCGCATGTGCAGGCCGAAGCTGGTGCGGCGCAGCACCAGCGCCATGACGCCCAGCATCAGGAAGCAGAAGACGATGATGTAGAGCCGGTTCCACGAGACGAAGAAGCCGCCCATCAGGTCGAAGCCGCCGGTCATCCAATCGGGGTTGGCGACCTCCTTGTTCTGCGCGTCGAAGATCGAGCGCACGGCCTGCTGCAGCACCAGGCTGATGCCCCAGGTGGCCAGCATGGTTTCCAGCGGCCGGCCGTAGAGGAAGCGGATCACGCCGCGTTCCAGCAGCACGCCGACGGCGCCCGAAACCAGGAAGGCGACCGGCAGAGAAATGACGAGGTAGAAGCCGACCAGTTCCTTGGGCAGCAGGGCGCGGCAGACGAGCTGCACGGTGTAGGCGGTGTAGGCACCCAGCATGATCATCTCGCCGTGCGCCATGTTGATGACGCCCATCACGCCGAAGGTGATGGCCAGGCCGACCGCGGCCAGCAGCAGCACCGAGCCCAGGCTGATGCCCTGGAAGACGTTCTCCACCAGCCCGATCAGCGCCAGCTGGCGCTCAATCGACGACAAGGCCGTCTCGGCCGCTTTCAGCACCTCCGGCGGCGCGTCCTTGTTGTTGCGCACGCTTGCCAGCAGGTTACGCACCTGCGGATCGGCGGTGCCGGCCAGCGCCTCGATGGCCTTGACGCGATCGGCGACCGGCCCGGCGTTGACCTGGGCCGCCGCCAGGCTGAAGCGGATGGCGGCCAGCACCTCGGGGTCCTTCTCGCTCTTGAGCGCCCGCTCCAGCGCCGCTGCCGTCTCCGGCGTCGGATTGGCGAACGCCGCCTTGGCCGCCGCCAGTCGCGTGGCGCGGTCGGTGCTGAACAGTGACAACTTGGACAGCGAGGCGGCGATCACGCCGCGCAGGCGGTTGTTGACCCGGACCTTGTCGACATCGTCGGCCGGCAACGTCCCGAGGCCCTTGCCGGAGGCAGCATCGAAGAAGCGATCACCATCGGCGATCAGCGCCGCGCCGTCGGCCTTGCGGACGTAGAGCTGGCCGTCCGACAGCGCCTTGAGCGCCGGCACGGCGCGACCGTCGCCCAGATCGCCCAGCTTCTCGGCCGCCTCCAGCTTTTCGGAGAAGTTGTCGGAAGCCAGCTTCTTGACCCAGTCGTCGAAGCTCTGGGCGCCGGCCGGCGTGGCATGGACCGCCAGCGACACGAACAGCAGCGCAGCCAGCGTTCGGGCCACAAGCATCAGACGCGACATGGCGGCTCCGACTTCGGCAGGGACGCGTCGCAGTGACGGCGCCTGCCCAACTTGCGGGCAGCCCAACGCCGGGCCGACCCCTCTCTGCCTGTTTTGCAAGCATTGTGCCGGCAATCCGCCGCGGCGGTTCCCGCCTGTGGGAAAGCGCGTCGATCGCCAGCTCTGAAATCCGGAACGGCACCGTTCAGCGGCACCCTGTAAACGCCCGGCCGCCCGTCCAGGGCACCTCCCCGCGCCGGAGCGCGGGGAGGAACGCGAGGTTCAACGCTTACTGCGAATACTTCGGCTTCTCGCAGTTGCCGCAGACCCAGGGATAGGTCCAGTCAGCAGTCAGCTTGGCGCTCTCTGGGATGTACTTCGACCACGCGTCGGCCTTCACCGGGCCCTTGGTCTGCCAGACGATCTCGAACTGGCCGTTCGCCTGGATCTCACCGATCAGCACCGGCTTGGTGATGTGGTGGTTGGCGGTCAGCTCCGACACCATGCCCGACGGCGCCTTGACCTTCTGGCCGATCAGCGCCTGACGCACCGCGTCGACGTTGGTGGTGCCCGCCTGCTGCACGGCCTGGGTCCACATCTTGAAGCCGATATAGGTGGCTTCCATCGGGTCGTTGGTGACGCGCTTGGGGTTCTTGATGAAGGCGTGCCACTGCTTGATGAAGGCGTCGTTGACCGGCGACTTGACCGACTGGAAGTAGTTCCACGCCGCCAGATGGCCGACGAGGTTCTTGGTGTCGATGCCGGCCAGTTCCTCCTCGCCGACCGAGAAGGCGACGACCGGAATATCGGACGCCTTGATGCCGGCGTTGGCCAGTTCCTTATAGAACGGCACGTTGGCGTCGCCGTTGATGGTCGAGACCACCGCCGTCTTCTTGCCGGCCGAGGCGAACTTCTTGATGTCGGCCACGATCGTCTGCCAGTCGGAGTGCCCGAACGGCGTGTAGTTGATCATGATGTCTTCCTTCTTGACGCCCTTGGCGAGAAGGAAGGCTTCCAGGATCTTGTTGGTGGTCCGCGGATAGACGTAGTCGGTGCCGGCCAGGACCCAGCGCTTCACCTCGCCGCCTTCCTTGGACATCAGATACTCGACGGCCGGGATCGCCTGCTGGTTGGGCGCCGCGCCGGTGTAGAAGATGTTGCGCGAGCTTTCCTCGCCCTCATATTGCACGGGATAGAACAGCAGGCCGTTCAGCTCCTCGAACACCGGCAGCACCGATTTGCGGCTGACCGACGTCCAGCAGCCGAACACCACGTCGACCTTCTCCTTCTGGATCAGCTCGCGCGCCTTCTCGGCGAACAGCGGCCAGTTCGACGCCGGGTCGACCACAACGGCCTCGACCTTGCGGCCCAGCAACCCGCCCTTCTTGTTGATGTCGTCGACCATCATCAGGACGGTGTCCTTCAGCGTGGTCTCCGAGATCGCCATCGTGCCCGACAGCGAATGCAGCACGCCGACCTTGATCGGCGGTTGCTGCGCTGCGGCGCCCAGCGTCCAGCCCGCTACCGCCGCCAGCACCGCCGACGCCGACGCCCATGTCGTCCATTTGCCCATGCCTTGCCCCCTTCGCGAGCGTTAGCGCTGGCCCGTTCCTGGACCGCGCCCGACGTCTGCCGAGCAAGAGGTGGGCCAAAGTCGCATCACTCAGCGATTTCCATGTGGGGTCCTTCTGCCGTCGAATAAGGCAAACAGGCCATCCGGTGGCCCATCGCATTGCCGGAAAATGGAAATCGATCAAAAATCCATCAAACGACGCGCAATAATTCGCCATCATCCGAGCCATGAAACGAGACTGTCTGAAATATGGGCAATATGCTTTGCCCGTCGCTCCAACCGGTCCGGCTGACATGGGTCAGGAAGGCTCACCGCTGCCCAATTCGGGTAGTGTCGGCCAATCCAGCCTGTGTGGCGCCCCGCCAGCGGTGGCTCCCCTTCCGACCGCGGCCCAGCGGCTTCGTCAGCATGAGGTCCGTGCCCGCCCGATGCGACCAGGGGGCGCGCCGACGGCAGCCTCGCGGTCAGATCGGACGGCGGCAGCGCCACGGCCGCCGTGTCGCACTGCGCGGCACGGATCATTTGCTGCGCTGCACCCGCGGCGCATTTGTAGTATGTTCTTTGCAGATTCATGCGCGGGCTTGGCAACAGATCGCCCCGGTCATAATCAAACCATCTTTTTTGTTGACGAGCGCTCACTCAGTTTTTTATACTACAGCGCTCGCCACAGGAGGCATCCATGTTTCGCGTCTTCGCGCTGGTCGTCGCCCTACTGGGCATGACGATGGCGTCCTCGGCCCAGGCCGAGCGCCGTGTCGCGCTGGTGGTGGGCAATGGCGCCTATACGCACGCCGCGGCGCTGGCCAACCCGGCCAACGACGCGCGCGCCGTCGCCGCGGCGCTGGAGCGCCTCGGGTTTGAGGTGGTCTCCGGCTACGATCTCAACAATGCCGATCTGCGCAAGACCGTGCGCGCCTTCGCCGACAAGCTGGTCGGCGCGGAAGTGGCGATGTTCTTCTATGCCGGCCACGGCCTGCAGGTCGGCGGCGACAACTATCTGATCCCGGTCGATGCCGCGATCCGCAGCGAGGCTGATCTCGATTTCAACGCCGTGAAGCTTGACCTGATCACGCGCCAGCTCGATCGCGAGGCCAAGGTCAAGATCATCATGCTCGACGCGTGCCGCGACAACCCGTTCGAAAAGGAACTGTCGCGCAGCATGGGCAAGACGCGTTCCGCCACCGTGAAGAAGGGTCTGGCCGAGGTCAGCAATGCCGGCGGCACCCTGATCGCCTTCGCCACCGATCCCGGCTCAGTGGCGCTGGATGGCGACAGCCAGCACAGCCCGTTCACCGCCGCGCTGCTCAAGCACATCGAGGAGCCGGGCATCGAAATCGGCCTGATGATGCGGCGCGTCACCAAGGACGTCTTCGAGTCGACCGGCGAGCGGCAGCGGCCGTGGACCAACGCTTCGCTGACCGGCGAGCTGTACCTGAAGCCCGGCGAGACCGGCGGCATCACGCCGGCGCCCGCGTCGTCGGCCCCGGCCCCGTCGGCCAGCGGCTTCGATGACCGCCAGCTCGAGCTGGCGATGTGGCAGGCGGCCGACAAGAGCGGCCAGGCGGGCGACTATGAGGAATATCTCAAGAAGTATCCCAACGGCCAGTTTGCCGGCCTGGCGCGCAACCGCCTGGCGGCGCTGAAGAACAAGCCGGCCGGCGGCAACGTCAACACCGCCACCGCCGACCCGACACGATCGTCGGATCAGGGCCAGAACCGGTCGGCCGACGAAGCCGCCGAACTGCAGATCGGGCTGACCTCGAGCGATCGCGTCGGCATCCAGCGCCGGCTGACGCTGATCGGCTTCGACACGCGGGGCATCGACGGCGCCTTCGGTCCGGGCACGCGCAATGCCATCTCGCGCTGGCAGCAGTCGCGCAGCTTCGCGCCGGCCTCGGGTTACCTCAACGCCCAACAGTACCAGGCGCTGATCGCCCAGACCGAGGCAACCTATGCCAACTGGCTGCAGCAGGAACGGGCGCGCCAGCAGGCCGCGCAGCAGCAGCAGCAACAGCCCCAGCAGCAGCCGACCGCGACGGCCACGCCGCCGCAGCAGCAGCCGCAGCAACAGCAGGGACCGTCGGCCCGCGATGTGCTGCAAGGCGTCGGCACGATCGGCGACACCATCCGCATCTTCCGTCGCTGAGCGACCAGCGCACGAATGACGACGGCGCGGCCTTGGGGCCGCGCCGTTTTTCTGTCGGTCGTCCGCGGCCAGGACGCGGCGCCGGCACGTTGTCGGCGATCGTCCGCCAGTCGGCGGGCGACGCCATCGGCTGCGGGCGGCGTCAGCCGATCGTCGCCAGTGCCAGGCCGCCCAGCGCAATCAGGCCGCCCAGCGTGCGCGTGCCGAGGCTGCCGCCCAGGCGGCGGGCGGCGATACCGACGCCGACGCCCAGCGCATGCAACGCCGCCGTGGCGAACACGAAGCCGGCCGCGTAAGCCAGAGGTGCGGCGGCTTGCGGCATCTCGCTGCCATGCGCATGGCCGTGGGCCAGCGCAAACAGGCTCACCGCAGCCATCGGCAGCCACACCGGCAAGGACGGTGCAGCCAGCAGGATGAGCCCCAGCAGCAACACCGACCCCAGGATGCCGGCCTCGACCAGCGGCAGCCGCAGACCCGCCATGGCCAGCCCGCCACCCACGACCATCACCGCCACGAAGGTGGCCGGTACCAGCCAGACGGCGCGGCGGTCGCGGGTCGCGACGTGCGCCGCCCAGATGCCGACACCGACCATGGCCAGCAGATGGTCCAGCCCGCCGATCGGGTGCAGGAAGCCGACCAGCGCGCCGCCCAGCTCGTGACCGGTATGGGCCTGCGCCGCGCCGCCTGAAGCGGCCAGCAACGCGATGGCGGTGAAGATCAGTCGGCTCATGTTGGTCTCCTCTTGAAAGCGCATTGTCCGGGCGCCACGCGCCGGGCGGCGAGGTGATGCACGCTGCTCAAGCCGCATCGGCCATGCCCATCGGCCGCTCGGGCAGGCCGCCCTGGCGCACGATGAAGGCGGCGATGTCGGCAACGCCCTTGTTCTCTTTCAGGTTGGTGAACACGAAGGGCCGCGCGCCGCGCATCTTGCGCGCATCGCGATCCATCACGCCGAGATCGGCGCCGACCAGCGGCGCCAGATCGATCTTGTTGATCACCAGCAGGTCGGAGCGGGTGATACCCGGACCGCCCTTGCGCGGGATCTTGTCGCCGGCCGAGACGTCGATGACGTAGATCGTCAGGTCCGCCAGTTCGGGCGAGAAGGTCGCCGCCAGATTGTCGCCGCCGGACTCGATGAACATGATCTCCAGGGCCGGGAACGCGCGGTTGAGGTCGGCGACGGCCGCGAGGTTGATCGAGGCGTCCTCGCGGATCGCCGTGTGCGGACAGCCGCCGGTCTCGACACCGACGATGCGCTCGGGCGCCAGCGCGCCGGCGCGTGTCAGGAACTGCGCGTCCTCGCGGGTGTAGATGTCGTTGGTCACGACGGCGATTTCGTAGGCGCCGCGCATATGCTTGCACAGACGCTCGACCAGTGCCGTTTTGCCCGAGCCGACCGGCCCGCCGACGCCGACGCGCAAGGGACCGTGCAGGGCAGCAGGCTTGGACAGGCTCACGACGCCACTCCCTCAACCAGCAGGGCCGCGAAGCCCGCGGCCAGGACCAGACACAACGGCGAAAAATAGCGCCTGTCGCGGGTCGCGAACGGCTCGGCCGCGAAATGCCGGCGCCATGCCGGCATGTAGCCGGCGATGCCGCGCACCACGAACACCGCTGCAAAGACCGCGCCGACGCCGACGACCGCGGCTTGCGGCACCGTCGGCGCCAGCAGGCCGGCGAGCAGCAGCGGCCACACCGCGACCACCGCCAGGACCGCGGCGACCGCACCGCTCATCCAGGCCGGCGGCATGCGCCGACGGCCATCGCCGATGACGCCGTGCGCCAGAGCCGCCGCGTCGGCCGCCGGCCATATCCCGCCGGCGGCCCACCAGGCATGCGCCAGCGCGATCGCCGCCAGGGTGGCAAAGAGGGCGATGGCAATGACGGCGCTCATGAACGGAACAGCCGCGTGTACTGGGTTTCATGGCGCATCGAGCACCAGTCGAGCAGCGGCGCGGCGCTGCCGACGTCGTCCAGGGTACGCACCGCCAGCGCCGCCGCGACGGCGCGCTCGACCGACGCCGCCAGCGCCGCCAGTGCGCGCTGGCCGTCGGACTGGCCCAGCGGAATGGCGCGCACCGCCGCCGAGCAGAGATTGGCCGCGAAGGCGTGCAGGTAGCCGGTCAGCGCGTTCTCGAGGGCGACACCGCTCCACGCCGCGGCGATCGCCACCGCCACCGGCAGGGCGCACTGCCCGTCGCGTCGCGCTGCGACGGCGTCGAGCCGCGCGTCGGGCCAGGCGGTGCGGGTGATCGACAGGAAGGACGCGCCCTGCTGCCGCGACTCCAGCGCCATCTCGGCCGTGCCGCGCCAGGCGGCCGCCAGATCGGCGACGTCGTGCAGCGTCGCGTCGTCGTCCGCCTGGGCCGCGCGCCACGCCGCGGCAAACAGCGCGCCGTCGACCCGGCCGGTGCCGTGCGCCAGCACGCCGTCGGCCCACGCCACCAGCGACTCGCGATCGTGCACCAGGCCGGCCTCGATGGCCGCCTCCAGGCCGTGCGAATAGCTGAAAGCGCCGATCGGATACGACGGCGACAGCCACGCCAGCAGGCGGTAGAGCGCGGCCGGCGTCATGGGGCGACAATCCTCCCCACGAAGTGGGGAGGTGCCGCGCAGGGGCGGAGGGGAGCCGACGAGGTCTCTCCTGCGCCGCACCGCGTCCGCTCCCCCTCCGGCCTTCGGCCACCTCCCCCAACTGCGTTGGGGGAGGCAGCAGAATGACGGTTCATCTCCATTTCAATCTCAATGCCCATGCCGCCCCTCGCTGCCGTGAGCATGCGGATGGCCGTGATCGTGATTGTACTGTCCGTAGGCGCCGCCTTCGGGATTGAACGGCGCCGAGACGCGGCGCACCTCGGCACCCAGGCCCCTGAGCATGTCGACGATGACGTGGTCGTCGCGGATCAGCATACGCGCGCCGTCGATCTGGGTCGGCAGATGGCGGTTGCCCAGATGCCAGGCGAGCCGCGTGAACAGCGCCGGATCGCCGGCCCGGATCTCGACCAGCGGCTCGTCGGCCGCCTTGACCCGCACATAGCCGCCATCATCCAGCAGCAACCCGTCACCGTCGCGCAGCACTGTCGGCTCCGGCAGGTCGAGCAGGAAATCGGTGCCGCCATCGCCCAGCAGCCGCAGCCGGCGGCGGTAGCGGTCGTCGTAGATCAGGGTGATGGAATCGACCTGCGACGCCATCGGCCAGGCGCCGGCGCGTGCCACCACAGCGGCGCGTTTCACCGCAACACTCCCTTCCCCGCTTTGCGGGGAAGGTGGCCGAAGGCCGGATGGGGAGCCGACGTGGTTTCCGTTGCGATGATCTCCAAGGCTCCCCTCCGCCCCTTCGGGGCACCTCCCCAGCGAAGCTGGGGAGGACGTCAAAACAGGAAATAGCGCTGCGCCATCGCCAGCACGGTGGCCGGTTCGCAGGTCAGCAGCTCGCCGTCGGCCCGCACCTCGTAGGTCTCCGGATTGACCTCGATGCGCGGCAGGGCGCTGTTGTGGATCATGTTCTGCTTGGCGATGGTACGCGTGCCCTGCACCGGCAGCATGGCGCGCTGCAGGCCCCAGGTCTGCGCCACCTTGCCGGAGATAGCGGCAGCCGAGGTGAACAGCACCGAGCTCTGGATCCGATTGCGGCCATGGGCGGCGAACATCGGCCGGTAGTGCACCGGCTGCGGCGTCGGGATCGAGGCATTGGGATCGCCCATCGGCGCGGCTGCGATGCTGCCGCACTTGAGGATCATCTCGGGCTTGACCCCGAAGAAGGCCGGCGACCAGATCACGATGTCGGCCAGCTTGCCGACTTCCAGCGAGCCGACGTAGCGGCCGATGCCCTGGGCGATGGCGGGATTGATGGTGTACTTGGCGAGGTAGCGCTTGGCGCGCACGTTGTCGTTGTCGCCCTGCTCCTCCTTCAGACGGCCGCGCTGCTTCTTCATCTTGTCGGCGGTCTGCCAGGTGCGGATCACGACTTCGCCGACCCGGCCCATCGCCTGGCTATCGGACGACATCATGCTGAAGGCACCCATGTCGTGCAGGATGTCCTCGGCGGCGATGGTCTCGCGCCGGATGCGGCTTTCAGCGAAGGCCACGTCCTCGGGAATCTTCGGATCGAGATGGTGGCAGACCATCAGCATGTCGAGATGCTCGTCGGCCGTGTTCACCGTGTAGGGCATCGTCGGGTTGGTCGAGCTGGGCAGCACGTTGGGCAGGCCGCAGACCTTGATGATGTCCGGTGCGTGGCCGCCGCCGGCGCCTTCGGTGTGGAAGGTGTGGATGGTGCGGTTGCGGAAGGCGGCGATCGAGGATTCGACGAAGCCCGATTCGTTCAGTGTGTCGGTGTGGATCGCCACCTGCACGTCGAAGCGATCGGCCACCGCCAGGCAATTGTCGATCGCGGCCGGCGTCGTGCCCCAGTCCTCGTGCAGCTTCAGGCCGCAGGCGCCGCCGTTGATCTGTTCCTCCAGCGCCGCCGGCAGGCTGGCATTGCCCTTGCCGAAGAAGCCGAGGTTCATCGGGAAGGCCTCGGCCGCCTGCAGCATGCGCGCGATGTGCCACGGGCCGGGCGTGCAGGTCGTCGCCAGGGTGCCGTGCGCCGGCCCGGTGCCGCCGCCCAGCATGGTGGTGACGCCCGACATCAGCGCCTCGTCGATCTGCTGCGGCGCGATGAAATGGATGTGCGAGTCGATGCCGCCGGCGGTGACGATCTTGCCCTCGGCGGCGATCGCCTCGGTGCCCGGGCCGACGACGATGGTGACGTTGGGCTGGATGTCGGGGTTGCCGGCCTTGCCGATGGCCACGATGCGGCCGTCGGTGATGCCGATATCGGCCTTCACGATGCCCCAGTAGTCGAGGATCAGCGCGTTGGTGATGACGGTGTCGACCGCGCCCTGCGCCCGCGTGCGCTGGCTCTGGCCCATGCCGTCGCGGATCACCTTGCCGCCGCCGAACTTGACTTCCTCGCCGTGGACGGTGAGGTCGCGCTCGACCTCGACGATCAACTCGGTGTCGGCGAGG
>JAHCJT010000160.1 GCA_026126245.1 Alphaproteobacteria bacterium | reverse complement strand
GCCCAGGTTCATCGTCAGGCGCGCGCCCTTGTCGTCGAGCGCGTCTCGCGTCACCTGGACCAGCACCGGCAGCCCTGCCGCCGGCCGATCCTCGTCGAAACCAACCATGTCGGCGCGCCGCAGGAAGCCGGCGCGCGCCGCACCGATGTCGACAAAGGCCGCGTCCAGTTCAGGCAGGAAGCGTTCGATGCGCCCCAGCACCAGCGCGCCCGTCAGATCAACGCGGTCCTTGAGCGACACCGCCACGTCAACCAGCCGCCCACCCGACAGGGATGCCAGCAGCGTCGCTCCCGGAGTCTCATGGCAGACCAGCCGATCGATGCCGCTCATCACGAAATCTGCCCCGTCGCTGGTGTGCAGTCGTCCGCCCGGCGCGCCGTCGTCATGGGGTATCGCGCCACCATCCGGCGCCCTTCAGCAGATTGACGGTCTCGTGCAGCGGCAGCCCCACGACATTGCTGTACGAACCGGAGATGAACGCCACGAAAGCCGCGGCTCGGCCCTGGATTGCGTAGCCACCGGCCTTGCCATGCCATTCGCCGCTGCGGATGTACGCCTCCGTCTCGGCCACACTCAGGCGCTTGAACCGTACGGTGGTCGTGACCAGCGTCTGACACGTGCGTTGCTCCGGTCCGATGATGCACACGCCGCCCAGCACGCGATGACGTCGACCCGACAGCAGTGTCAGACACCGTCGCGCGTCCGCCTCGTCGCCAGCCTTGGGCAGGATGCGCCGGCCGCAGACGACGACCGTGTCGGCGGCGAGCACGATCCTGTCGGGATGCCGAGACGATATCGCCCTCGCCTTGGCGCCGGCCAGGCGCTGTGCATAGGCCGCCGGCAGCTCGCCGCGCAACGGCGTCTCGTCGACGTCGGCAGCGTCAACGGCACTCGGTTCCAGGCCGATCTGGCGCAGCAGGTCGAGGCGCCGCGGCGAGGCCGACGCAAGGATAACTGGACGGGTGGTCAGGTTGGACACCGTGGCGGCGGCACTACGTGCGACGGGAAAGGCGACGATCCTCGATCAGTCTATGCCGCGTTGTCGCGACAATCGCAGCGGGCGCCGACCAGACCGCGTGGTCGATCCGCGCCTCCCCCGAGACATCGCAGCCCACGACGATTCTGTGTCGGTACCGCTGAATGTGTTCACGCCGCTCCTGGCCAGCCCAAACCCAATCGGGGCACCGATCGGCGGGCGAACATGGCGCCCGTGCCGGGTTGAGTCAAGGCAACGGCCCCCCGGCCTCCCCGGTTCAGACGTCCACGCCGAAGCTGCCGCCGAAACGCTGCCGCATCCGCCTTGCCAGCAGCTCGCGGACTTCGCGATAGGCCTCCAGACGGCGTGTCCTGTCGCCCTCGACCGCACTGGGATCGGGCATCGGCCAGTACTCGACTTCAGTCGCCGTGTCGCGTGTCAGTTCCAGCGCCGCGTGGTGCGCCTCCGGCGAGAGCGTGACGATGACCTCGAACTCGCCCGGATCGACCTGATCCAGCGTCTTGACCGTGTGGCGATGGATGTCGACCCCCACCTCGTCGAGCACCGATACGGCAAAGGCGTCCAAATCGCCGGCCCGCACCCCGGCCGAATCGAAGAACGCGCGCCGGCCATAAAGGCGTTTGGCGAGCGCTTCGGCCATCGGCGAGCGCACCGCGTTCATGGTACAGGCGAAGAGCACGCTGGACGGCAGCTCGCGCATCGCCCGCTGGCCTCAGGTTCGCGCCAGCAGCGCGCAGATCAGCGTGAACAGCCGCCGCGCCGTGTCGAAATCCATGTCAATCTTGCCGGCCAGCCGCTCGCGCAGGATCTCAGAACCCTCGTTGTGCAGGCCGCGACGCCCCATATCGAGCGCCTCGATCTGCGAGGGGCTCAGCTTCTTGATCGCCGCGTAGTAGCTTTCGCAGATCATGAAGTAGTCCTTCACGACCTTCTTGAACGGCGTCAGCGACAGCACGATGTCACGCAGCTTGCGGCCGTTCTCGGCGCGCACGTCGAACAGCAGGCGGCTGTCATGAACCGCCAGATGCAGCCGGTACGGCCCGTCCGCGCCGTGCAGGGCGAACTGGTTTTCTTCCAGCAGATCGAAGATCGCGACCTTGCGCTCGTGCTCGACCTCGGCCGAGCGTGCGGTCATCGTATCCTCGTCGAGCACGATATCGATGACGCGGTCCCTGCGAGCGGACGACATGAAGCGCTATGTCCGCAATCGGGCGCGCGGCCGGCGCGTCATGTGCGGTTGGTACGGATGGCGATCGAGCGGCCGTGCGCCGGCAGGCCTTCGGCGGCTGCCAGCGTCACCGCCGCCGGACCGACGCGACCCAGCGCCTCGGCATCGCACGATACGATCGACGTGCGCTTCATGAAGTCGGCCACGCCCAGTCCCGACGAGAACCGTGCCGTGCGCGACGTCGGCAGCACATGGTTCGTGCCGGCGACATAGTCGCCGATCGCTTCCGGTGTATGGCGACCGACAAAGATTGCGCCGGCATGGCGGATTTGGCGCAGCAGCGCCTCGGCCGGCGCCGTATCCACGCACAGCTCGACGTGCTCGGCGGCGATCCGGTCGATGAGTGGCACCGCATCGCGCAACGCCGGCACCACGATCACCGCGCCGTTGTCGCGCCAACTGCGGGCCGCCCGCCCCGTTGTATCAAGCTGCCTCAGCTCGGCCTGCACGACGCGGCACACCGCATCGCCGAAAGCCGCATCGTCGCAGATCAGAATCGACTGCGCCGCCTCATCGTGCTCGGCCTGCGACAGCAGGTCCGCCGCGACCCACGACGGATCGTTCTGCGCGTCGGCGACCACCAGGATCTCCGACGGACCGGCGATCAGGTCGATGCCGACCTTGCCGAACACCATGCGCTTGGCGGCAGCAACGTAGGCATTGCCGGGTCCGACGATCTTGTCGACCGGCGCAATGCTCGCCGTGCCGTACGCCAGCGCCGCGACCGCCTGGGCACCGCCGATGCGATAGATCTCGTCGACGCCGGCCACCCGCGCGGCGCACATCACCAGCGGGTCGAGCGCGCCACCCGGCGTCGGCACGACCATCGCCACCCGCCGAACGCCCGCCACCCGGGCCGGCACGGCGTTCATCAGGACCGACGATGGATACGCCGCCTTGCCGCCGGGCACGTAGATGCCGACCGAGTCCAGCGCCGTGAACCGGGCGCCCAGGCGCACGCCCGCGGCATCGACAAAATCGATATCGGCCGGCAGCAGCTTGCGGTGATAGGCCTCGATGCGGCCGGCGGCAAACTCGATCGCCTTGCGCTGCTCAGCTGGCGCCTGCGCCGCCACGCCGTCGATTTCGGCGTCGCTCAGCCGCAGGCCGTCGGCACCGATCGCGATGCGGTCGAAGCGATTGGTGTAATCGACCACCGCTGCATCGCCACGCTGGCGCACGTCGGCAACGATATCGCGGACGACCGCATCGACATCGACGCCACTGTCTCGATCCTTGGCCAGGAAGGCCGCGAACTTCGCCTCGAAGTCCGGCGCAGCGGCATCGAGCCGTAGCGGTCCCGTGGCGTCATTCGACATGGATACGCCGGCCGTCACGCCGCGTCGGCGACATTGCTGCGGGCGGCGGCGCGGAAGCTCTCGATCCAGGCGCCGATCAGCTCTGGCCGCGTCTTGAACGCCGCCCGGTTGACGATGAAGCGCGACGAAATGTCGGCGATCCGCTCGATTTCCTTGAGGCCGTTTTCCCGCAGGGTCTGACCGCTGGACACCAGATCGACGATGCGATGGCACAGCCCCAGGGTCGGGGCCAGCTCCATGGCGCCATTGAGCTTGATGCATTCGGCCTGCACGCCACGCGCCGCGAAATGCCGTTTGGTCAATTCGGGATACTTGGTGGCGATGCGGATATGACTCCAGCGCGAAGGATCGTCGCTGGCCGCCAGATCGGCGGGCTCGGCCACCGACAGCCGACAGCGGCCGATGCCGAGATCGACCGGGGCGTAGATTTCGCTGAAATCGAACTCCATCAGCACGTCGCTGCCGCAGATTCCCAGCTGCGCCGCGCCGAACGCGACGAAGGCCGCGACGTCGAACGAGCGCACGCGGATGATGTCAATGTCCGGCCGGTTGGTCGTGAAACGCAGGGCGCGCGCCGACTCGTCGTGGAACGACGGTTCCGGATCGATGCCGGCGGCGTGCAACAGGGGCGCTGCCTCAGCCAGGATCCGCCCTTTGGGCAGGGCCAAGATCAGCTTGTCGACGCCGCTATCGCCCTTCGGGGCGTCCGCGCCCCTCACCTTGTCGCTCACGTGCCATCCTCCGGCAGGATGGCCGGTCGCCTACCACACTCAGCCGACCGCGTCGACATCCGCCCCCGGGTGCCCGGGCTGCCAGAGCGTCGGCCAGGGTTCCCCCAAATCCTCCAGGTGGCAGGCCAGCCTTGCGGCCTCCACCCGGATGGTGCGGTGAGCTGCGAAGCGCAGCAGGACGACGCATCTCCCGGGCGCTGCCGGGTCGAGGCCGACCGACAGCAACTCGAGGATACGGTCGGGTTCGCCGAGCGGCATGTCGACATGGCGCACCGCCTCGACCTCGTCGAACACCAGCGCGCTATGCGTGCGCGACCAGGCACCCTCAGCGTCGGGCGGCACTTCCCAGCGGAAGCGGTTGACGACCAGGGCCAGCCGCCTGTCGGCCGCGAACCAGCCGATGTCCTTGATCGCCACCAGGGCATCCTGCATGGCGGCCGAGACCACCTCCAGGTCGGCAGCGTCGACGGCGCGCAATTTGAGCTTGCCGGACATGGCGTCGCGTTCAGCCCCTCACGCGCTCGATGTCGGCGCCGCAGGCCGCCAGTTTCTCTTCCAGCCGCTCATAACCGCGGTCGAGGTGGTAGACTCGATGCAGCGTGGTATCACCCTTGGCGGCCAGGGCCGCGATGGCCAGCGACACCGAGGCGCGCAGATCGGTGGCCATGACCTCGGCGCCGCGCAGCTCCTTCACGCCACGCACCATGGCCGAGGCGCCGTGGATATTGATGTTGGCACCCATGCGCGTCAGCTCCGGCACGTGCATGAAGCGGTTCTCGAAGATCGTCTCGGTGATCATCGCCGCGCCGTCGGCACGACACATCAACGCCATCATCTGCGCCTGCAGGTCGGTCGGAAAGCCGGGATAGGGTTCGGTCATGACGTCGACGCCGTGCAGCTCGCCGTTGCGCCGCGACACCCGGAAGCCGCTGTTGGTCGGCGTGCACGCGACGCCGGCGCCGCGCAGACTGTCGATGGCCGACTCCAACAGGTCGATGCGGCCGCCTACCAGCTCGACGTCGCCCGCCGTCATCGCCACCGCCATGGCGAAGGTGCCGGTTTCGATGCGATCCGGAATCACGGCGTGCGTCGCGGCGCGCAGACGCTCGACGCCGTCGATCCGCAGCGTCTCGGTGCCGACTCCCTGGATCTGGGCGCCCATGGCGATCAGGCAATGCGCCAGGTCGGTGATCTCCGGCTCGCGCGCGGCGTTGTCGAGGACCGTGGTGCCCTTGGCAATCGATGCCGCCATCATCAGGTTCTCGGTGGCACCGACCGACACCTTGGGAAAGACGTACTTGGCGCCGCGCAATCCCTGCGGCGCCGTTGCCACCATGTAGCCGCCATCGAGTTCGATGGTGGCACCCAGCGCCTGCAGACCGGCGATGTGCAGATCGACCGGTCGCGTCCCGATGGCGCAGCCGCCCGGCAGCGAGACGCGGGCCTGGCCGCAGCGCGCCAGCAGCGGCCCCAGCACCAGCACCGATGCGCGCATCTTGCGCACAATGTCGTAGGGCGCCGTCGTCGACGTGATCTTCGCGGCATTCAGCGTCAGCGTCTTGCCGTGCCGGTGGCCGTTCTCGCCCGGTGCAGCCGAAATATCGACGCCGTGCTGCTGCAGCAGCGCCATCATGGTGGTGATGTCGGCGAGGCGCGGCACGTTGTGCAACACCAGCGGCTGGTCGGTCAGCAGCGCCGCCGCCATTAGCGGCAGCGAGGCGTTCTTCGAGCCGGATATCTCGATGGCGCCCTGCAACGAGACGCCGCCGCGCACGCGGATTCGATCCATCAATCGGCTCCCTTCAGATGCGCGGCAGCGTCACGCCGCGCTGCCCCTGGTACTTGCCCGCCTTGTCCCTATACGACGTCTCACACGGCTGGTCGCCCTGCAGGAACAGGAACTGGCAGGCTCCCTCGTTGGCGTAGATGCGGGCCGGCAGCGGCGTGGTGTTGGAGAATTCCAGCGTCACATGCCCTTCCCATTCCGGTTCCAGCGGCGTCACGTTGACGATGATGCCGCAGCGCGCGTAGGTCGACTTGCCGACGCAGATCACCAGCACGTCGCGCGGGATGCGGAAATACTCGACCGTGCTGGCCAGTGCGAAGCTGTTGGGCGGGATGATGCAGACGTCGGTCTGACGGTCGACGAAGCTGTTGGCCGAGAAGTTCTTGGGATCGACCACGGCGCTGTCGACATTGGTGAAGATCTTGAACTGGTTGCCGACCCGCGCGTCGTAGCCGTAGGACGAGACCCCGTAGGAAATGACGCCGTCGCGCTTCTGGGCATCCACGTACGGCTCGATCATGCCGTGTTCGAGCGCCATCTTGCGGATCCAGCGATCCGACATGATCGACATGTCACACCTCTTGGCCGTCGCGGCGAGGGGGAAACGGACGGCGCAGGCGCGTTGTAACGCTCCGCCCCGAAGCGCTCAACCGCCTCGCTCATCGTCGGTGGGCGGCCCGCCAGGGGCGGAGTCGGCGGCGGCGGCGTTGGCCTTGGCACGGGCCTGTGCCTTGCGCCGACGCAAGTTGTCGCGCAGGGCCTGGGCGAGACGCCGTTCGCGCTCGGTCTTCTGATCGGCAGTCCCGGCGGGTCGGGAATCATCCGGCGACTTGGTCATAACAAATTGACTTGTAAGGCTTTTTTGACCGACATCAAGATGCCGTCCACAATCCCAGGAGGCCGTCATGCCACCAGCTTTGCGCACTCCGGATGAATGTTTCGCCGGTCTGCCCGACTTCCCCTTCGCACCCCACTATGTCGACGACCTCGGTGGCACCGTCGCCGGCCTGCGCCTGCACTACCTCGACGAAGGGCCGCGCGATGCCCGCACCACCTTCCTGTGCCTGCACGGCCAGCCGACGTGGAGCTACCTCTACCGGCGGATGATCCCTGCCTTCGTCGGTACCGGTCACCGCGTGGTGGCACCCGACCTCTTTGGTTTTGGCCGCTCCGACAAGCCGCTCGACGAGGCGAGCTATACCTTCTCGTTTCACCGCGAGAGCCTGGTGCGCCTCATTGACCGGCTGGATCTGCGCGACATCTGCCTCGTCTGCCAGGACTGGGGCGGCCTGCTGGGCCTGACCCTGCCGATGGACATGTCCGAACGCTTCACGCGCCTGCTGGTCATGAACACCACGCTGGCGACCGGCGACGCGCCGCTGGGCGATGGCTTTCTCGCCTGGCGCGCCTTCAACAATCGCAATCCCGACATGGCGATCGGCGGGCTGATGAAGCGTGCCTGTCCGCATCTCAACGAGGCTGAAGCCGCGGCCTACGACGCCCCCTTCCCGGATGCCCGCTTCAAGGCCGGCGTGCGGCGCTTTCCCAACCTGGTGTGCGACCGACCCGATGCCGACGGCGCCGCCCTCTCGCGTCGGGCGCGCGACTGGTGGCGCACGCAATGGACCGGCCGCAGCTTCATGGCCGTCGGCATGAAGGACCCGGTGCTGGGACCGCCGGTCATGGCGACCCTGCGGCAGCATATCCGCGGCTGCCCGCCACCGATGGAGATCGTCGAAGGCGGACACTTCGTGCAGGAATGGGGTGAGCCGATCGCGCGCGCGGCGCTTGACGCCTTCGGCCTGGCCTAGTGCTTCTACAACTTGCGCAGCATCACCTCCTCGACGCGGTGACCCTCGCCCTTGCGCAGAATCAGGTCGGCGCGCTGGCGCGTGGGCAGGATGTTCTCGCGCAGGTTCACGAGGTTGATGCGCGTCCAGATCGAGGTCGCCGTCTCGATCGCCTGCTGCTCGGTCAGTTCGGAATATCTGTGGAAGTGCGAGCGCGGGTCACGGAACGTGGTCTGCCGCAGGGTCATGAATCGCGCGAGATACCAGCGTTGCAGGACGTCCTCGTCGGCATCGACGTAGATCGAAAAATCGAAAAAGTCGGACACGAAAGGGATTGCCTTGCCGTCGCGCGGCAGGCGTGCCGGCTGCAGCACATTCAGACCCTCGAAGATCAGGATGTCGGGGCGATCGACGATCACATGCTCTCCCGGCACAACGTCATAGACCAGGTGGGAATAGACAGGCGCCGCCACGCGCGGCTTGCCGGCCTTCACGTCATGCAGGAACCGCCGCAGCGCCGGCAGGTCGTAACTCTCGGGAAAGCCCTTGCGATCCATCAGGCCGTCGCGCTCCAGCATGGCCTTCGAAAACAGAAAACCGTCCGTGGTCACCAGATCGACCCGCGGCATGTCCGGCCAGCCCGCCAGCAGCGCCTGCAGCACGCGGGCAGTCGTCGACTTGCCGACCGCCACCGAGCCGGCAATGCCGATGATGAACGGCACCTTGCCGTCGCGGGTGCCAAAGAAGCGGCTGCGGCCGCGGAACAGCTTCTGGCTGGCCGCGACATGCAATGCCAGCAGTCGCGAGAGAGGCAGGTAGACCTCGTCGACTTCTCGGAAGTCGAGGCGGTCGTTGAGCGAGCGCAGTCTCTCGGGCTCGCCCGGCTTCAGCGGATCGGGCGTGTTCTCGCGCAGCGCCGACCACTGGGCACGGGTGAAGTGCTGGTAGGGCGACAATTCGCCAGACGCTGAGGCGGCGTCGCTGGCCGCCCGGATGGACGACGCCGCCGCGCGGTCCTGACGGGGGCGGCGGCGCGATCCACCGGAGGGGCGCGGATGCTCCATGGCGCATCCTAGCCACAGGTCGGCGGCAACAACCAGTCGCAGGCAAGCGTCAATCGTTCGCGGCACCGGCGAGCGAGCGCCCCAGCCACGCGGCGAGATGCTCGACGAAGGCCGTAACCTTCGGCGCCCGCAGCCGGCCAGGCGGATAGACGGCGTGAATATCGGCCGCCGGCATCACCAAGCGTGGCAGGACGCGGACCAGCGCACCGCCGCGCAAGTCGTCGGCGACCATCCACTGGGGCAACAGGGCGAGGCCGGCCCCGGCGAGCGCCACCTGCCGCAGGACCTCGCCGCTGTCACTGCGCAGCCGCGGCGTCACTGCCACCTGCAGCCGCCGACTGCCGGTTCCCAGGCGCCATGTATCGCCCCAGCCCAGTGACGAGAACACCAGACAATCATGCTCCGACAAGTCGCGCACGACGCGCGGCACGCCGCGACGGACGAGATAGGCCGGCGCCGCACAAATCACCAGGCGCGACGTCCCCAGCCGGCGCACGATCAGCGACGATTGCGCGACTCGCCCGATGCGGATTGCCAGATCGAAATGCTCGCGGATCAGGTCGACATGCGCGTCGCTCAGCGACAGGTCGAGCGAAACATCGGGGTACCGCGCCAGGAAGTCCGGGACCGCCGAGGCGACGTGCATCCAGCCCAGGGTATCGGGTGCCGTCACGCGCAACGTGCCACGCGGCACGGCATGGAACGAGCTCGCGAGGTTCGCTGCCGCCTCGGCCTCGGCCACGATGCGCGCGCAATGCCGGTAGAATGCCGCACCGGCCTCCGTGGCCGACACCCGGCGCGTGCTGCGGTCGAGCAGCCGCACGCCCAGTTGACGTTCGAGGCGCTGGACCTGCGCGCTGACGGATGACTTGCTGGTACGCAGCCGCCGTGCCGCGCCAGAGAAGCTTCCAGCCTCGACCACATGGGCAAAAACCGTCATTTCGACGACTGACTGCATAGCTTCTATTGTCCTGAATAATGGACAATGTGTCCATACCGGGACGGATACCGCCGGGCTCGCCCCTGCCCTATGGTCACGCCGTATTCGGACCCTGGAGGGCAGCATGAGCACCGCGACCGTGATCTTCAGCGCGCCGGGCGAAGGCCGCAGCCTCGATATCCTGGGCGCACCGGCGCTGTACAAGGCGGCCACCGCCGACACCGGCGGGCGGTTCTCCGTGATGGAACAGGCGGTACCGCCGGGCTACGGCGTGCCCATGCACCGCCATGCCGACGAGGACGAGGCGCTCTACGTAGTGGACGGCGAGATCGTGGTCGATTGCGGCCAGGGTCCGCGGCGCGCCACCGCCGGCACCCTGCTGTTCGCGCCGCGCGGCAGCTTCCACACCTTCCGCAACGAGTCGGCGGCACCGGCGCGCCTGCTGGTGATCTGCTCGCCCGGCAACCGGCTGGAGGCCTGTTTCACCGAATTCGACACGGCGGCACGCGCCACGCCGCTGACACCGGCAGACATCGGCGCCATCACCGCCCGCCACGGCATAGAGATCGCGGCATAGCGGGCCCACGAGATTCGCGATTGGGCGCAGGCGAACCGCAGTCGCTCGGCCGTCAAATGGCTCTGTTTCGGTCGGCGCCCGGCGCCGCCTTCAGCTCAATCGCAACCACCTGAACGGCGTTGCTGAAACAGGTCGGCCGCGCGCCATAGGCGCGGCACCCGATTGCTTGCGCAGGCGGAGCGTCACGGAGAGATACGCTGAATGACCCGGCTGGCAAGCGGCCTGAGGAATTTTTCTCGCGACTCGGCATCGTCTCCCGCCGCCATCGGGAAGTGCTGGTCGATTACTCGAGACATGGGGTCGAGCGGGTAGGCGGAAGACGCGACAAGGCGATCGGCACATTCGAGCACCAAATCCTGGCACTCAGGCAATTCTCGTGCTGCAAGTCGCAGCGCTTCCTGGCGCGCCGTTTCCGACGGCCGTCCGATGCGCACGCGCTCTCGTACCTCGGTCCCCATGAGCGTTTCGAACGCTTCCAGTCGCAGAGCCTTGACCGACTCCGATTGGAAGAACTTGGGATCATTCTTGAGCATCGAAAACAGCACAAGCATGAGCGT
>JAHCJT010000016.1 GCA_026126245.1 Alphaproteobacteria bacterium | reverse complement strand
GCGGCTGATGACGCTGCGCGAGCTGCTGCAGGCGTTCATCCGCTTCCGCGAAGACGTGATGATGCGGCGCGCGCGCTTCGAGCTGACCGCCGCGCGCGACCGCGCTCACGTGCTGGTCGGCCTGGCCATCGCGGTCGCCAACATCGACGAGGTGATCGAGACCATCCGCCGCTCGCCCGATCCGGCGACGGCGCGCGAGCGGCTGATGGCGCGCGACTGGCCGGCGCAGGACGTGCGGGCGCTGATCGAGCTGATCGACGAGCCGGGCCGCGCGGTGTCGGCCGACGGCACCTACCGGCTGTCCGAGGCACAGGCCCGCGCCATCCTCGAGCTGCGCTTGCAGCGCCTGACCGGCCTGGAGCGCGACAAGATCGCCGAGGAGCTGCAGAGCGTCGCGACCGAGATTTCTGGCCTGCTCGAGCTGCTGGCGTCGCGCGACAAGCTCTACGCCCTGATGCGCAGCGAGCTGGTCGACATCAAGGAGCGCTTCGCCACGCCGCGCCGCACCGAGATCGTCGCCGACGAGCTGGAGACCGATGTCGAGGAGCTGATCCAGCGCGAGGACATGGTGGTGACGGTCACGCATGGCGGCTACGTCAAGCGCGTGCCGGTGGCGTCGTATCGCGCCCAGCGGCGCGGCGGCAAGGGCCGCGCCGGCATGGCGATGCGCGACAACGATTTCATCTCGACCGTGTTCGTCGCCAACACGCACACGCCGATGCTGTTCTTCACCAGCCGCGGCATCGTGCATAAGCTCAAGGTCTGGCGCCTGCCGCTGGGCGCGCCGCAGGCGCGCGGCAAGGCGTTCGTCAACCTGCTGCCGCTGCAGGACGGCGAGACCATCTCGACCGTCATGCCGATGCCGGAGGACGAGTCGAGCTGGGCCAGCCAGCAGGTGATGTTCGCAACGGCGCGCGGCGGCGTGCGGCGCAACGAGCTGTCTGACTTCGTCAACGTGCACCAGGGCGGCAAGATCGCCATGAAGTTCGAGGGCGCCGACGAGGGCGACCGGCTGATCGCCGCCCAGGTATGCACCGAGGAGCAGGACGTGCTGCTGGCCTCGCGCCAGGGCAAGGCGATCCGCTTCCCGGTCGCGGCCGTGCGCGTCTTCGCCAGCCGCGCCTCGACCGGCGTGCGCGGCATCGCGCTGGCCGACGGCGACGAGGTGATCTCGATGACCCTGCTCGACAGCGGGCGGGCGAGCACCGAGGAACGCGAGGCCTATCTGCGCCAGGCCCGCCAGGCCCGCCAGCAGGAGAACGGCAACGGCCACAGCAACGGCAACGGCAGCCACGCCGAGGACGCCGCGGTGGCGGCCGAGGAGGGCAACGGCGACGTCGTGGCCGGCGAGGACGACGAGGCGCCGCAGATCACGCTGTCGGCCGAGCGTTTCGCCGAGCTGGCGGCGCGCGAGGATTTCGTGTTGACGGTCGCCTCGACCGGCTTCGGCAAGCGCACGTCGGCCTACGAGTACCGCGTCACCGGCCGTGGCGGCAAAGGCGTCGACCTGATGAACCTGCCGCGCGGCGCCAGCGTGGCGGCGGCGTTCGCCGTGGCGGCGCGCGACCAGATCATGGTCATGACCGACGGCGGCACGCTGATCCGCTGTCCGGTCGAGGGCATCCGCATCGCCGGCCGCAACACCCGCGGCGTGCGCATCGTGTCGGTCGCCGAAGGCGAGAAAGTCGTGTCGGTGGCGCGCATCGCCGATGACGCCGAGGCCGAGACGGTCGCCGGCAAGTAGAGGCACACTGCCGTCGCGAGCGCAGCGGGTGACCTTTCGGGAATTGCGCGCCGTGCGTCATTCTCGGGAAATCCCTCGCTGCGTTCGGGATGACACGTTTCGCCGGAACACGCTCTCGTGCGCATCGCGTTGATGTGGGCGCATGGTGCCGCTCATCGCGTCGTCCCGAGCGCAGCGAACAACCGAGCGATGCTGCGTTCAGCGTGCGATGCCGCTGACGATCACGCGGCACCGCGATCCTTCGCTGGACTCACCGCAGGATTCTTCGCTTCGCTCGGGACGACGGGCGGAGCGATTCCGACTGCACAGGATGCAGCCTACCCGGCCGGCCGGAATACCGCGCACTGGGCGCAGACGCGATCCTTCATCTCGATGAAGGCGGCCGTCGGCTTGTGCTCCGGCCGTTGGTGATACCAGCCGATCTGCACCATGCCGCGGATCAGCCGGAACATGGGCAGCAGCGCCAGCGCGGCGTCGGAGATGTCGCGCAAGGCCCGATAGCCCTTGAGGAACGCGGCTTCGGCGGCCGCGAAGTGTGGCGACGCCTGCTGATGGACCAGCGCGACCGCGATGTCATACTGATGCCAGCCGAACGCGGCATCGTCGAAGTCGATGACCGTGAGACGCTCGCCGTCGACCACGACGTTGCCGGGATGCAGGTCGGCGTGGATCAGGCTCCAGGTCGACGGATCGCGTCCGATGCGGTCGAGCACGCCGCGGATGCGGTCGCGGGTCTTAAGCAGGAGTCGCCGTTCGGCGGCCGACAACAGGGCATGCTCCCAGAACGGCCCCCAGAACGGCGCGTCGCCCATCAGCCCGTCGCGGTCCAGCGCATGGCGCCGGAACGTCCGCGGCACCCGCCAGGCGCTTGACTGGTTGTGCAGGCAAGCGGCGATCGCGCCGAGCTGCTCGAAGTAGCCTTCCAGCACCCGCAGGTCGCTGACGTCGCGCAGCACGTCCGACAGCAGTTGCCCCTCGGTCCATTGCGCCATGCCGGCGTGGCGATGTTCGCCGGTGGCGCCAACCAGCACCGTCACGTACTCGCGTCCGTCGCGCGCCGGCACCGGCCTCGGCACGGCGATGCCGGCGTCGGCCAGGGCGCGGATCCAGACGCGTTCGGCGTTCAGCTCGTCCAGGGTGTGGTATCCCGGGCGGTGCAGCCGCAGCACGTAGTCGGCGCCGTCTTGCCGGTCGGTGACCCGGAAGGTGGCGTTCTCGCCGACCGCGACGAGCCGCAGCGCCCCGCCCGCGACCGGGAATGCGGCAAGCGCCTCCTGCGCCGCTGGCGTGAAGATCCTCTCGGCGTCAGCCTTGTCCATTGATCTCGTCGATCGTCGCGTCGAAGGCGTGGAGGAATGCCTCGGCGTGGCGCTGGGCGAACACCAGCGGCGGGCGGATCTTCACGATATTGCCGAAGGCGCCGGCATTGCTGGTGAGGAATCCCTTGTCCTTGAGACGGTTGACGACGTCGATCGCCCGCTCCCGATCGGGCGCACCGCCGTCCTTCACGATCTCGATGCCGATGAACAGGCCCTGCCCGCGCACGTCGCCAATCGAGGCGCTGCGCCCCTTGCGCTGCGCCAACGCCGCCTTCAGGGCGGCGCCCACCGTGCCGGCGTTCTCGCGCAGGCCGTCGCGTTCGATGACATCGAGTACGGCCATGCCGACCGCTGCCTGCAGCGGGCTCGACGCGAACGTGTTGAAATAGCGGGTCCGCTCGCGGAAGCCGTCGACCAGCGCCTTGCTGGCGGCCGTCGCGGCCAGCGGCAGGCCGTTGCCCATCGGCTTGCCGGTGACGACGATGTCGGGCGTGAAGCCCGTAACCTCATAGCCCCACCAGCGCCCCGTGCGGCAGTAACCGGCTTGCACCTCGTCGGCAATCACCACGCCGCCGGCGGCACGGACCATCTCGGCCGCCCGCGTCATGAAACCGCTCGGGACGTCGGGCAACCCCTCGTTGGCGAAGATCGAGCAGACGATCAGGCCGGCGAAGCCGACCCCGTCGCGCTCGAAGCCGCCGATCGCGTCGCGCAGGCGATCGAGGTAGGCGTCGCGGATGTCGGCCTCGCTGGCGCCCGGCACGATGGGGCGCAGCATTTCGGGGAAGGGGATGGCGCGCACGTCGCCGCCGGCGGATGGCTCCGTGCCCAGCCGCGTCAGCTTGCCGACGGCTTCGCTGTTGCCGTGGTAGGTGGCATTGGTGCAGACGATGCCCCGCTTGCCGGTGGCGAACCGGGCGATGCGCAGCGCCACCTCGTTGGCCTCGGTGCCCGAGCAGGTGAAGACGACGCTCTCGATGCCGCGGGGGTGCAGCTTCGTGAGGCGTTCCGCGAAGGCAACGATGCCTTCGTGCAGGTAGCGGCTGTGGACGTTCAGGGTGCCCTGCTGGCGCGCCATGGCGTCGACGACGTGCGGATTTGCGTGACCGACGCAAGGGACGTTGTTGTACATGTCGACGTAGCGCCGCCCGTCGGCATCGAACAGGTACACGCCGTCGCCACGGACGATGTGCAGCGGCTCGTTGTAGAAAAGCGGCGCGCCGGTACCCAGCGCCCGGTCCCGTCGCGCCGCAAGCGTCATGCTCGTCATCGGTTGCCTTTCGTTCGACCGGCTCGCCCGTGGTCGGCGAACCTCACCATGCGTGCGCCGGCGGAGCAAGGCCGGGGCGGCGGGCGGCGTCCGTCTGCCGTCGTGCTGCACCGCCGCAAGACGGATGACAGCCATACGACAAAGCAGCTAGATTTCCATGACGCAACGCATCATGAACGCCGGTTCAGGCGTCGTGGAGGGGAAGCACATGGCGGGCGAGCGTATCGGCGTATATCCCGGCACCTTCGATCCGATCACCAGCGGGCACGCCGAGATCGTGCGGCGATCGATGCGGCTGGTCGACAGGCTGGTGCTGGCGCCGGCCATGAACATCGGCAAGGGCCCGCTGTTCAGCCTCGAGGAACGGGTCGAGATGCTGCGCGAGATCATCGCCGAGCAGGAGCCCGACGTGGCGGGGCGCATCGGCATCGTGCCGTTCACCGGCCTGCTGGTGCATTTCGCCAAGGCGCAGAGCGCCACCTGCATCATCCGCGGCCTGCGCGCCGTTTCGGACTTCGAGTACGAGATCCAGATGGCCAACATGAACGCCCGCATGGAGCCGGCGATCGAGACGATCTTCCTGATGGCCTCGGACCGCCACCAGTTCATCGCCTCCAGCCTGGTGAAGGACATCGCGCGGCTGGGCGGCGATACGTCGAAATTCGTCTCGGCCAAGGTCTATGAACGGCTGAAATCCAAGTTCGCCGGGCTGAACGGCGTCAACTGACGCCGGCCCGGCCGCATTGACCCCGCCGGGGCGCCACCCTATACCGCTGCCCGCAGACGGCGGCGCACGGCGCCACCTTCCGGCGAGCCCGTAGCTCAGCGGTAGAGCATCTGACTTTTAATCAGAGGGTCGAGGGTTCGATCCCCTCCGGGCTCACCAATTCTGTGTAGCGATCATCGAAACGCGAGAGGGCAGGCCTGACTGGCTGCTTGCCGCGATGCAGATGCATGTTTTGTGTGCATCATGAACGCCTTGCATTTCCTGCATCCGCAAGGTGCTGGTGCCGCCGGGCGCCGGCCGATATACGGTCCGCCATCTTCGGCGGCGTGGCCGCGATGCAAGGGGAGCAGAGTTGATGATGAGCAGAGTAACGCGGCTGGCGGCGCTGGTGGCGGCGGCCGTCGGATGGGCGGGCGTCGCCCAGGCCCAGGCGCCGTTCCGCATCGGCGTCATGGAAGGGTTCTCGGGCGTCTACGGCGATCTGACGCAGGGCGAGGTCGAGTCCATCCAGATGGCGATCGACGATTTCGGCGGCAAGGTGCTCGGCCGGCCGATCGAGCTGCTGTCGGCCGACCACCAGACCAAGCCCGACATCGGCGCCGCCATCGCGCGCAAGTGGTTCGACGTCGACGACGTCAAGATGATCACCGGTATCGGCACCTCGTCGGTGGCGCTGGCGGTGCGCAAGATCGCCCAGGAGAAGGGCCGCATCGACATCAACTCGGGCGCCGCCTCGGCCGACCTCACCGGCCCGGCCTGCTCGGAAACCGGCGCGCACTGGACCTACGACACCGTGGCGCTGGCCAAGGTGACCGGCGGCGCGGTCGTCAAGGACGGCGGCGACTCGTGGTTCTTCCTCACCGCCGACTATGCCTTCGGCCACGCGCTGGAGCGCGACGTCACGGCGGTCGTCACCGCCGCCGGCGGCAAGGTGCTGGGCGGCGTCAAGCATCCGCTCAGCACGCAGGACTTCTCGTCGTTCCTGCTGCAGGCGCAGGCGTCGAAGGCCAAGATCATCGGCCTGGCCAACGCCGGCAACGACACCATCAACGCCATCAAGCAGGCCGGCGAGTTCGGCATCGTCAAGGGCGGCCAGCGTCTGGCCGGCCTGCTGGTGTTCTCGACCGACGTGCAGGCGCTGACCCTGCCGGTGGCGCAGGGCCTGGTGCTGACCGAGTCGTTCTACTGGGACCTCAACGACGAGACGCGCGCCTGGACGGCCCGCTTCCGCAAGAAGCGCGACAAGCTGCCCAGCATGCTCACCATCGGCGTCTACAGCGCCACGCTGCACTACCTGAAGGCGGTGCAGGCGGCCGGCACCGACGATGCCAAGGCGGTGATGGCCAAGATGCGCGAGCTGCCGGTCAACGATCCGATGACCAAGAACGGCAAGCTGCGCGAGGACGGCCGGTTGATCCGCGACATGTACCTGTTCCAGGTCAAGTCGCCCGCCGAATCCAAGGGCAAGGACGACATCTACAAGCTGATCGCCACCGTGCCCGGCGACCAGGCGTTCCGTCCGCTCAAGGACGGCAAGTGCCCGTTCGTGAAGTAGCCGGCGCTCGTCACAGAGTGATCGGCAAAGGCCGTCCGGCGCGATCCGGGCGGCCTTCGCTTTTTGCGGCGGCAAGACCAGAGTGATCGTGGCGCGCCAGAGCCGACACTGCCGGCGCATGCCGCCGGCGAGGGCCATCCGATGCGGGTCAGGCGAACTCGCCCTTGTGGGTCACGTAGAACTCCCTGATCTCGACCCGCGACACCGACGCGCCGCCGGGACCCTCGATATGCGACGGCTGCGGCCGCGTCATGCGGCGGATGTCCATGCCGGCCTGACGGATCGCGGCTTCGCGCGTCGGGGTCGGTGGGCTCTTGCGGCCGTTCTCGTACACGATGCGCCAATCCGCCACAGCCGACCTCCTCTCGTTACCCTGCGCACGCCTGCTGGAAACTCAATGCGCGAGGCGGCCGGCCGGTTGCCGCGGACCGGCCGGAATTTTTTGCCCGATGGCTGCCGGTTCGGGCGGGCGACGGCGCGCCGTGCCGGACCGCCGATCCCCGTCAGCTTCCGGCCGGCGCATGATGTAGGGTGCTCGCCGCGTACCGTCATGACGCCACCGACGAGAGGGCCGCGAGCGACGCCATGAGCCAGTCCGACCAGGCTTCACACAGACAAACGGCGCATATGCCGGCGCCGGCGCATCCCTCCGTCCGCCGCGAACCGTTGCCGTGGCATCAGCCCAAGCCCGGTCACGAGGATCCGCGCGCGCCGGCCCAGGTCGAGGCCATCCTGAACAGCCCGAGCTATCGGCAGGCCGACGCCGACGTCGATTTCCTGGGCCGCGGCGACACGCGCGGGCTGCGGCTGCAGCTCGACTACCTCAAGCCCGAGCTGCTGCTCGAGGAACATGGCATCGCGCACACGATCGTCGTGTTCGGCAGCACGCGCATCTGCGAGCCGGATAGCGCCAGACGCCGGGTCGAGGCGCTGCGCCACCAGCTTGCCGCCGGTTCCGACAGCGCCGCGCTGCGCGGACGGCTGGCCATCGCCGAGCGCGTGCTGGCCAACAGCCACTACTACGACGTGGCGCGCGATTTCGGCCGTCTGGTCGGCGCGGCTGAAGGCGCGCACGGCCGGCGCCTGGCGATCGTCACCGGCGGCGGGCCGGGCATCATGGAAGCCGCCAACCGCGGCGCGTACGACGCCGGCGCCCGATCGGTCGGCCTCAACATCACGCTGCCGCATGAGCAGTTTCCCAATCCCTACATCACGCCCGAGCTCTGCTTCCGGCTGCACTACTTCGCGCTGCGCAAGCTGCACTTCCTGCTGCGGGCCCGCGCTCTGGTGGCGTTTCCCGGTGGATACGGCACGTTCGACGAGCTGTTCGAGGCGCTGACCCTGATCCAGTCGCGCAAGATCGCGCCCATGCCGATCATCCTGGTCGGCGAGTCCTACTGGCGGCGGGCCTTCGATCCGGATTTCCTGGTGTCGGAAGGCACCATCGATCCCGAGGACCGCGAGCTGTTCTGGTTCGCCGAGACGGCAGCGGACATCTGGCGCGACATCGCGCGCTGGTACGACCTCGCCGGCCAGCCGTTCATGCCCTAGGGTGGTGCGCGCGGCGCGCGGTTGCGCCGTGCCGACAGGTCGGAGCGAGGCGAAGGTGCGATTGTCCTTTCACGGTGCCGACCGCGGCGTCACGGGCTCGTGCCACATGATGCGCTGCGGCGAGCGGCGCATTCTGATCGACTGCGGGCTGTTCCAGGGATCGCGCGAGCTTGACGAGGAGAACGCCGACTCCTTCGGCTTCGACCCGGCCGATGTCGACTTCCTGCTGCTGACCCACGCGCATCTCGATCACTGCGGCCGCATCCCGCTGCTGGTCAAGCGGGGTTTCCGCGGCGAGGTCATCACCACGGCCGCCACCCGTGAGCTGACGCGGCTGGTGCTGCTGGATGCGGCCCATCTGCACGAGGAAGAAGCGCGCCACCGGCAGCGCCGGGCCAGCCGGTCGCACGGCCATGCGCCGGTCGCGCCGCCGCTCTACACCGTCCTCGACGCGCTCAACAGCCTCGACCGCTTCGGCCGTACGGCGGCCTACGGGCAGACTCTGGAGCTGGCGCCCGGCATCGCCGCGACCTTCGTCGATGCCGGCCATATCCTGGGCTCGGCCAGCATCCTGCTCGACCTTGCCGAGAACGGGCAGAGACGGCGCGTCCTGTTCTCGGGCGATCTCGGCAATGCCGGCCGGCCGCTGCTGCGCGATCCGGTGGTGCCGGCGGGCGCCGACGTGGTGGTCATGGAGACGACCTACGGCGATCGCCAGCACCGGCCGCTCGATGCCTCGGTGGTCGAGCTGCACGAGGCCGTGGCCGGCGCGCTGGCGCGCGGCGGCAACATCGTCGTGCCGACCTTCGCGCTGGAGCGCGCCCAGGAAATCCTGTTCTACCTGCGCGAGGGCATACGGCAGAAGCGCCTGCCGGCCAGCCTGCAGGTGTTTCTCGATTCGCCGATGGCGATCTCGGCGACCGAGATCTTCGAGCGCCATCCGGAATGCTACGAGCCGGCGGTCGCCGAACTGTTCCGCGAGGGGCGCGATCCCTTCCAGCTTGCCGGCCTGCACTTCGTGCGCGAGGCCGCCGAATCGATCGCGCTCAACGACATCCGCTCCGGTGCGCTGATCATGGCGGGATCGGGCATGTGCACCGGCGGGCGCGTGCGCCATCACCTGCGGCACAATCTGGCGCAATCCAACAGCAGCGTGATCTTCGTCGGTTACGCCGCCGAAGGCACGCTGGCGCGCATCATCATCGATGGCGCCCGGGAGGTCACGCTGTTCGGCGAGACCATCCCGGTGCGCGCCCAGGTGCATACGATCAACGGCTTTTCGGCGCACGCCGACCAGCGCGAGCTGCTCGACTGGCACCGCCGCACCGGCCGGCCGGACATCACGTTCCTGGTGCACGGCGATCCGCAGTCCATGCAGCATTTCGCGCGCCACCTGCGCGGCACGCGCGTCGAGATGCCGGCCCGCAACACCCATCACGACCTCTGAGGCCGGGCGCGCGCCGGCGCCGCATGGCATCGGGCACGGCATGATCTAGGTCAAACCGGGCGGGGCGGCGCCTGGCCTAGTCTTGCTCGCGGGTTGCCGCCATGGTCCGGCCGCAAACCGCGCGCATCGGACCGTCTGGCGCTTCGGAGCAAGCGATGTCGCTCAGGCTGATCGAAGTCTTTGCCGCGCCCGAGCACGTCGAGACGATCACTGCGATCGCCAAGCGGTTCCAGGCCCTCAACGTCTGGCGGGATGCGGCGCCGATCGACGGTGTCGCGACGTGCCGCATCGTTGCGCGGCCGGAACGGCAGCAGGAGCTGATCGACCAGCTGCAGGGCGCGCTTGGCAAGGAACCGGCGTGGCGCATGACGATCATGCCCATCGAGGCGACGATTCCCGAACTCGAGCAGACGGCGCAGGCAGGACACCGCGCCGAACAGGCGACGCGGGAGGAACTCTATGCCGAGATCGAGCGCGGCGCGCGCATCGACGGCACGTTCCTGCAGCTGGTCGTGCTGTCGACCATTGTGGCGGCGATCGGCCTGGTCGAGAACAACGCCACCATCACGATCGCCGCCATGCTGATCACGCCGCTGCTGGGGCCGAACATCGCCATGGCCTTCGCCAGCACGCTGGGCGATCGCGAATTGCTGGCCCGCGCCGCGGCCACCAACGCCGTTGGCGTCGCGCTGAGCGTGCTCTGCGCCGCCGTCGTCGGGCCGGTGTTCGCGGGCGATGCCAGCAGCGCGCTGCTGGAGCGCGCCCGGCTGGGCTATGACGCGATCGTGCTGGCCCTGGCCTCGGGTGCCGCCGGCGCCTTGTCGCTGACGACCCGGCTGGCCAGCACGCTGGTTGGCGTCATGGTTGGGGTGGCCTTGCTGCCGCCAGCCGCGGCGCTGGGCTATTTTCTCGGCACGAATCAGCCCAGGCTGGCCGTCGGTGCCGCCGCCCTGCTGGCGGTCAACATCGTCTGCGTCAACGTCTCGGCGCAGCTGGTCTTCCTGTTCAAGGGAATCCGGCCGCGCCGGTGGATCGAACGGCGAGCCGCCCAGCAATCGACCCGCATCAGCCTCGCCATTGCCGGCATCCTGCTCGCCGTGTTGATCGGCATGGTCCACTGGCAGAAGGCCTAGCGGTCTGGAGGCAAACGATCGCACTGCCGGGGCGGCATTGCGGCGGACGCCGCCGAATCTATCCACGTCGTTAGCAACCATCACCAAAGGACCAGGACCATGGACAATGAACTCGCCGATATGCGACGCAAGGTGGACGACCTCGGGAAGCGCATCGCGCAGCGCGAAAAGGATTTGCGCGAGCGCGGCATGTTTTCCGCGGCGCACGAGGTCTATGTCAGTGCCATGCAGAAGGCGCACATCCGCCTGGCCGGGCAGGTTCAGTCGGCGGCGCAGGCGTCGCCAACGCGCTGGCAGGGATTGAAAGACGAACTGGCGCGTGACTACAACGCCCTGGTCGACGAGCTCGGCCGCCTCATCGAGCATCTCGACGAAAGCCAGACGAAGAGCGACCGCCCATAGGCGACATCGGGATCCGAGGCCGGCACGCGGCGCCTGGCGCGGCGGGGACCCCGGTCGCGATGCAGTCCCGTTGGCCGCGCCGCCGTGCTGCGTTTTGTCACGCCCACCGGTCAGGGTGGCGCCGGCGTCGTGGCGTCACCGTCGTCAATATCGCGGTGCGCATTGGCGCGGCCAGACGGCACGATGCGGACGATGGTCAGAGCGGAGTAAGGCGCGGTGCACGAGCAGACAGTCATCGAGGCGGACGGGCCAGTGCTGATTTTCGGCGGGCCCTACAGCAACCTGCAGGCGACGCGGGCGGTGCTCGCCGAGGCGCGGCGTCTGGGCATTCCGCCCGCGCGTACGATCTGCACCGGCGATCTGGTCGCCTATTGCGGCGATCCGCTGGCCACGATCGGCTGTGTCGCCGACAGCGGCATTGCGGTGGTGATGGGCAATTGCGACGAGCAGCTCGGGCTGGCGGCCGACTCGTGTGCCTGCGGCTATCCCGCCGGCAGCACCTGCGAGCGCCTGTCGACCGACTGGTACGCCCAGGCGAGCGCCCTGGTCGGCGCCGCCGAGCGCGCCTGGCTGGCCGCCCTGCCGCGGCGCCTTAATCTGCGGATCGGCGGCCGGCGGCTGGCCGTGATCCATGGCGGCGTCAGCGCCATCAACCGCTTCGTGTTCGCAACCACGCCGCCGGCGGTCAAGCGCGAGGAACTGGCGCGGGCCGGCTGCGATGGCGTGATCGGCGGCCATTGCGGCCTGCCGTTTAGCGAGCTGGTCGATGGCCGCCTGTGGCACAACGCTGGTGTGGTCGGCATGCCGGCCAACGACGGCACGCCGCGGACCTGGTTCAGCGTGCTGACGCCGATGGCGTCGGGCATCCGCATCGACCACCGGGCGCTCGACTATGACCACGCCGCCGCGGCGCAGGCGATGCAGCGCGCCGGATTGCCGGTGGAGTACCGCCTCGCGTTGGCCAGCGGCTTGTGGCCAAGCTGCGACGTGTTGCCGCCGCGCGAGGCGCGGGCGCGGGGTGTGGCGCTGGCAGAAGGCAGCTTCACGTGGGCGGCGAAGGACGCGACCGCCGCGCGCCGCGATGGCCTGCTGTGGCCCGACCTGCTTGGCGACGGGTCGACGAAGGCGCCTGCCGCCATCGCGGCCGCATGACGTGAACGACGCGCCGACCGGCCGCGGCCGGAGTCGGTTTGCCGCCAGCCGGCGGTAGCGCGCGACGCCGGTCCGAACCGGCGGGCGCGGACGTGCCGCCCTGTCGCGGTCGCCGCGCGATCCACGCCACGTGATCGGCCGTATCAGGCATGTCCCGATGTCCCGGGTCAGCGCGAGGCTACCGACATGTCCGTCACGCCGATCTATGCCGGGCTTTTCGCCCTGGTCTACGTCGTCCTCAGTCTGCGGGTGATCGCCGCGCGGCGGACGGTGCATGTCGGCCTCGGCGACGGCGGCAACACCCTGTTGCGCCGCCGGCAACGGGTGCACGGCAATTTTGCCGAGTACGTGCCGATGGCGATCATCCTGCTGGCACTGGCGGAGGCGCAGGCATCGCCACCGTGGCTGCTGCACCTGCTCGGCGTGGTGCTGTTGCTGGGGCGCGTGGCCCATGCCTGGGGCGTGAGCCAGGAACCCGAACCGGCCGGCGCACGCGTGCTGGGCATGGCACTGACCTTCGCCGCTCTCATCGGCGGCGCGGCGGTCAATCTGGCCGCCGCTGTCGCCAGCCATCTGCCGGTCGGCCCGTAACCGGCACTCCCTGGCCACCCCTGAACGGGCCGCAGGCGCGTGGCGGACGCAGCAGGCATGGGATCGCGGCGTGACGGCGCGGTCGAGCCCGCGCGGGTGGGCAGCCAGCCGGCGGCACGTGCGAGCGCTGCCTGTCGACTCATTGGTTTGAAGGCAATGGCCCGTTGGCCGACGGCGGTCAGGACACCGGCGTAACGTGCCACACGCGCTCGGCGTAGTCGGCGATCGCCCGGTCGCTCGACAGGCCGCCCATATGCGCCACGTTCAGGATGGCGCGCCGCGCCCAGGCGTCGCGGTCGGCGAACAAGGCTTCGGCGCGGCGTTGCGCGGCGCAGTAGGCGTCGAAGTCGGCCAGCACGAGGTAGCGATCGCCGCCGTCGAGCAGGCCGCGCAGGATGGGCCGGTAACGATCCGGCTCGTCGGGCGAGAAATAGCCGTCGCCGATCATGTCGAGCGCCTCGCGCAGCGCGCCGTTGCCGGCGTACAGCGACCGCGGCGCGTAACCACCGGCGCGCAGCGCGGCGGCCTGCCCGACGTCGAGACCGAAGAGGAACATGTTGTCGCGGCCGACCGCCTCGGCGATCTCGATATTGGCGCCGTCCAGCGTGCCGATGGTCAGCGCGCCGTTGAGCGCGAGCTTCATGTTGCCGGTGCCCGACGCCTCGGTGCCGGCGGTGGAAATCTGCTGCGACAGGTCGGCGGCGGGAATGATTTTCTCGGCCAGCGACACGCCGTAATTGGGCAGGAAGACGACCTGCAGCCGACCCTTCACGGCCGGATCGACGTTCACCGTCGCCGCCACGTCATGAATCAGCTTCACGATCAGCTTGGCCATGGCGTAGCCGGGGGCGGCCTTGCCGCCGAAAATGACGCAGCGGCTGTCAGCCATGACGCTCTCGCCGCGTCGCAGGCGATTGTACAGGTCCACGACGTGCAGCACGTTCAGCAGCTGGCGCTTGTATTCGTGAATGCGCTTGATGTGCACGTCGAACAGGGCGGCGGTGTCGAGGTGCTGTCCGGACAGCCTTGCCACGTAATGCGCCAGGCGCGCCTTGTTGCCCTGCTTGATGGCCCGGAACTGGTCGCGGAAGGCGGTGTCCTCCGCCAGGCCGGCGATGTCGCCAAGCCGCTCAAGACGCCGCTGCCAGTCCGGCCCGATGCGGGCCGACACCAGCGTCGCCAGCGGCGGGTTCGCCTGCGCCAGCCAGCGGCGCGGCGTGACGCCGTTGGTCACGTTGGTGATCTTGTCGGGGAACAGCCGGTGCAGGTCGGCGAACACCGTCGATTTGAGCAACCCGGTATGGACCGCCGAGACGCCGTTGACGCGATGGCTGCCGACAAAGGCAAGGTGCGCCATGCGGATGCGCCGCTCGCCGCTCTCGCCGACCAGCGATACGCGTGCCTGCTGCGACGGTTCGACCGACGCCAGGAACCGCGCGTTGATGCCGTAGATGATCTCGAGATGGCGCGGCAGCATGCGCTCGAAGTAGCGCACCGGCCAGGTTTCGAGCGCCTCGGGCATCAGTGTGTGGTTGGTGTAGCAGACCGTACGCCGCACGATGTCCCATGCCGATTCCCAGTCGAAGCCATGGCCGTCGATCAGCAGGCGCATCAGCTCGGCGACGACGATCGCCGGGTGCGTGTCGTTGATGGCGATGGCGGCCTTGTCCGGCAGGTGGTCCAGCGGCGCGCCGCTGGCCAGCAGCTGGCAGATGACGTCCTGCATCGAGGCGCTGGCGAAGAAGTACTGCTGCATGAAGCGCAGCTCGCGCCCGGCTTCGGTGCTGTCGTCGGGATAGAGGACGCGCGCCAGATTTTCCGAACGGGCGCGATTCTCCACGGCGCGCACATGATCGCCGTCGTTGAAGCTGGCCAGGTCGAACTCGCGCTGCGCCTTGGGCGACCACAAGCGCACGGCGTTGACCCACTTCGTGCCGTAGCCGCTGATCGGCACGTCGTAGGCCATGGCGAACACGTCCTGGGTGTCGATCCAACGGCGAACCTGTCGGCCTTCAGGCCCGGCCTGCTCGACGACGCGGCCGAAAAACGGCACGGCATGAACGATGTCGGCGCGCGGAAACTCCCAGGGATTGCCGTGGCGCAGCCAGTGGTCCGGCTTCTCGACCTGCCAGCCGCGATCGAGGTGCTGCGCGAACATGCCGTACTCGTAGCGGATGCCGTAGCCGCGGGCGGCAATACCCTGCGTCGTGAGGCTGTCCATGAGGCAGGCGGCGAGGCGGCCCAGGCCGCCGTTGCCCAGGCCGGCGTCGGCCTCGTATTCGGCGATGTCGTCGAGGTCGTGGCCGGCGGCAGCCAGTACCGCGCGGCAGTCCCGTCCGAGGTCGAGATTGCGCAGGTTCTCCATCAGCATGCGGCCAAGCAGGAACTCCATCGACAGATAGCAGACGCGCTTGCTGCTCCATCGCCGCTGGATGCGCCGGCTCTCGACCCAGCGCGCCGCCAGCGCCTCGCGCGCGACACCGGCGACGGCATAGAGCCAGTCGCGCGACTTGCCATGCGCCGGGTCCTTGCCGGTCGCCAGCAGCAGGTTCGAGTGCAGCTTGTCGCGCAGGGCGCTGGCGTCGCCCCGGGTTTCCCTCGCCGGTGGTGCCGCCGCGACGTCCGCTTCGGGATGAACTGCGTCCATCGTCGCCAGCCTCCCGCTCACCCAACCGCCGCGGCCGCGGCGGCGAGCGGAAATCCGGCGCGACAGATCGTCGGATCGCGTCGCACGGCAAGCCGCGCATGCCGCCGCGCGGGCGCATCGTGGCCAGATCGTCGAGGCGTCATGAGGTCAGCGTGGCGGATCATACAAAATGCGTGGTTCAGCAATATGTCGCAAAATATAGCATGTTCCCGGTATTGGCACCGCAATTCCTGTGACCCTGCCTGCCTCGCCGGCACCCAAAGCGGGTGATCGGTCGGCTGCTTTCGGGTCGCTTCTGGTCGGCGTCGCCGGCACCGCCACCATCGTCGTCAGGCGTCCCGACAGGCCAGTGGTGCAGCGCCCACCCTTTGGCGCCGGAATATGGCCTATCGATGGACATGGTCGCCGCCGGTTGCCGTCACGGCAGGGTGGCACCCGACACCTGGCCGGCCGGCGCGGCCGTTCGCCCAAGGCACTATTCGAAGGTGTATTCCAGCACGTTGCCCCGCACCTGGACCACGATCAGCCGTCGACCCTCCAGCGGCAGCACCTCACCCGGCAGCAAGGCGTGGACGATCGGCTGGTTGGCGGTGGTGTAGCCTGGCAGCGGCGAGGGCGGCACGCCCGTCGGCGTCCACAAGGCGGCATCGTAACGGTCGCTGAGCACGACGTAGTCGCGCACGAAGACGGCGCGCTTGCTGGCGTCGCTGCCGGTGAAGCGCACCACCGTGCGGCCGGTCTCGATGGTGCCGTTGATCAGGTCGGGCTGGATCATGCGCGCGTCCAGCACCGTGTCGCCGGCGTTGGCGGTCAGCAGGTGCCCCGACTGGACCGTCGTTGCGAACGTGGGGCCGCTGGTCGGAACGCAGCCGGCCACGGCGAGGATCATCGCCATCGCTCCCAACACCGTCGCCATCTTGCGCATGTCCGCCTCGTCGCTTCGTGCCGTCCCGCGTCCGCTCGACGCGGCGGCAGCCTAGCACGATTGCGCGGGCCCGCCGAATCGCCGGCGCCGCGTCGCAGGGGCCGCGTCGCGGGCGGTGCGCATTGACGGCGAGGGGCCGGGCCGCCCAAGATACCGTTGTAACCATGCGACCCGATGCCGATACCTAGTGCGCTGGCCTGCGTTCGCTGCGGCGCGCGCTACCCCCTCGACCACTTCGCGCAAGATTGTGCCGCCTGCCGCGCAGCGCAGGCGCCGGCCAATCTCACGGTGGCCTACGACGCGCGGCCGGGCGAGGGCCTGACGCCGGCGGCGGTGCCGGCGCGGCCGGCATCGCTGTGGCGCTGGCAGGCGTTCCTGCCGGCGACGGCCGACGAGGCCGTGAGCCTGGGCGAGGGCAACACGCCGCTGCTGCCGGCACCGGCGCTCGGCCTGGGCGACGTCTGGATCAAGGACGAGTCGCGCAACCCGACCTGGTCGTTCAAGGACCGCCTGGCGTCAGGCGCGCTGACCATGGCCAGGCGTTTCGGCGCGCGCGTCATCGCGTCCAGCTCGTCGGGCAACGCCGGCGCCGCCGCGGCGGCCTATGCCGCCAAAGCCGGCTTGCCGTGCGTCGTCTTCACCTTCGTCGGCGCCTCACCGCCGCTGATCGCGCAGATGCGCGCCTATGGCGCCATGGTCGTGACGGTCGAGGACAAGGCCGATCGCTGGCGGCTGCAGTCGGCCGGCGTGCGCCAGCGCGGCTGGTATCCCACCTCGCCGTTCTTCGGTCCGGTGGTTGGCAGCAATCCCTACGGCATGGAAGCCTACAAGACGATCGCCTTCGAGATCGCCGAGGCGTTCGACTGGGATGTGCCGGACTGGTGCGTGCTGCCGGTGTGCTACGGCGATGCGCTGTTCGGCATGTGGAAGGGCTTCGAGGAGCTCAAGGCCCTGGGCTGGATCGGGCGCGTGCCGCGCTTCGTCGCGGCCGAGGTCTCGGGTTCGATCGCGGCGGCGCTGGCCAGTGGTGCTGCCATGCCGCCGGAGCGCGCGCGCAACGAGGCATCGATCGCCACCTCGATCGGCGCCAGCCAGGGCACCGTGCAGGCGCTGGACGTGCTGCGCCGTTGCGACGGCCGCGCCGTGACGGTCGACAACGAGACCCTGGCGCGCTGGGTCGTGACGCTCGGCACCAGGGAAGGCATCTGGCCGGAGCCGTCGTCGGCGGCACCGTTCGCCGCCATCGAGCGGCTGCGCGCCCAGGGGGTGATCGCGCCGCAGGCGCGCTGCGTGGCGCTGATGACTGCCTCGGGCCTGAAGGACACCTCGGTGATCGAGACGGCACTGCCGCCGGCGCCGGTGGTGCGCGGCGGCCTCGACGAAGTCTTGCATGCGCTGCGCGATGTCTACGGATTCGCCGATGGCTGAGCTCGGCATCTCGATGGACGGTCGCGCGCCGATCGCCGACATCCCGGCCCAGGCGCAGGCGGCCGAGGCGGGCGGCGCCGCCACCCTGTGGATCGCCTGCCATCTCTTCCTGCGCGATCCGATCACCACGGCGGCGCTGGCGCTGGCCGCCACGCGGCGCATCAGGATCGCGCTGATGGCGATGAGCCCCTATTCGACGCATCCGGTGTTCATCGCCATGGCGGCGGCGACCCTGGACGAGATGTTTCCCGGCCGCGTCATCCTCTGCCTCGGCGTCGGCGCGCCGGCTGACCTGAAGGCGGCCGGGATCGAGGCGCCGCGGCCGCTGCCGACCTTGCGCGAGACGATCGAGCTGTGCCGCGCGCTGCTGGCCGGCGAGACGGTGGCCTACGAGGGGCAGGTGTACCGCGCCGCCGGACGGCGGCTGGCCAGCGGCCGGCGCGACGTGCCGATCGTGCTCGCCGCCTCGCGCGCCGGCATGCTGCGGCTGGCCGGCCGTGCCAGCGACGGCGTGCTGATCTCGGCCGCCACGTCGCCGCCGTTCGTGCAGGCCTGCCTCGACCAGGCGCGTGCGGGCGCCGCTGGCCGGTCGTTCCGCAAGCTGGGCATCGTCTACACGCGGCTGGGCGCCAGCGAGGCGGAGGCCATCGCGCCGCTGCGCCGGCCGATCGGCTTCGTGCTGCGCGGCGCGCACCATGCCGAGAACATCCGCCTGTCGGGCGCGCCGCTCGACCAGACGGCGCTGGCGGCGGCCTATGCCGCCGAGAATTGGACCGAGGTCGACCGCCTCGTGAGCGACGAGGTCGTGCGCCGGCACGCCGCCTGCGGCACCGCCGCCCAGGTCAGGGCGCGGCTCGACGCTTACCGCGCCATCGGCCTGGACGAGGTGATCATCGGCGGCGCCGACGACGCGCCTGCGATCAGCGCCGTGCTGGCGGCGGCGCAGGGATAGGACATCCGGACTGGCGCCACGCGTGCTGTCCCGCGCCGCGTCCGGGACGACGCGGCGCCATGACGCAAGACCAGCGGTCGGGAGACAGCGCGCATGAAGTTCAGCATCAGCCTGCCGACCGGCTTCGAAGGGGTGATGTATCCGATCCCCTTCGTGCAGCGCGAGGACTTCGTGCGTCTGGCCCGGCTCTGCGAGGCGCTGGGCTACGACTCGGTGTGGGGCAACGACCACATCACCACCCAGGGCTACGTGCGCGAGCTGTTCCCCGGCCGGCCGCCGAACTTCTACGACGTCATGACCGTGCTGTCGTTCTGCGCCGCCGCCACGACAAGAGTACGGCTGGGCACGGCGCTGGCAGTGCTGCCGATGCGCGATCCGGTGTGGCTGGCCAAGCAGTCGGCCACGCTCGACCAGATGTCGGGCGGCCGCTTCGTGCTCGGCCTGGGCATCGGCGCCTATCGCGAGGAATTCGCCGCCTGGGCGCCGCGGCTGGCGCGCCGGGCGCAGCGTGGCGCCATGTTCGACGAAGGCGTGGCGCTGATGCAGCGCCTCTTCAGCGAGACGCGCGTGACGCACGAGGGCACGTACTACGCCTGCCGCG
Organism: Alphaproteobacteria bacterium; assembly: GCA_026126245.1. Taxonomy (GTDB): domain Bacteria; phylum Pseudomonadota; class Alphaproteobacteria; order Reyranellales; family Reyranellaceae; genus Vineibacter. The sequence goes on along the minus strand of JAHCJT010000016.1, from coordinate 11,609 downwards.
ATCTGGAGATGTTTCCCAAGCCGGCGCGCGATCCCTTCGCGCTGTGGGTCGGCGGCCACAATCTCGCGGCGGTCGAGCGGGCGGCGCGCTACGCCACCGGCTGGCTGCCGGGCTGGCGGCCGTGGCCCGAACTGGACGAGCGCATCCGCCTGCTGAAGACGCGCGCCGCGGCGCTGGGCCGCGACCCGGCGGCGATCGAGATCGCGCCGCAGTTCTCGATGACCATCGCGAAAACCGCCGAGGCGGCGGAGCGCCGCTACATGGCGTCGGGTCTGGTGGCGCACCGCAAGTCGCTGGCCTACACCGGCCGCGATCTCTCGAAGCAGGTGGTCGCCAACCTCGTGGGCTCGCCCGACCTGATCCGCGAGAAGATCGCCGGCCTGGCGGCGATCGGCGTCGACCATGCCTGTGCCCTGATGATCCCGGCCGACAGCATCGCGGAGTTCGAGGACCAGGTGCGCTGGTTCGCCGAGGTGGCGCTCGGCTGAGCGCCGCTACTTGACCTTCGGCATCACCTCTTCGGCGAACATCTGCATCTGGTCGACCAGCTCGTCGACGGTGTTGACGGCGAAGTACAGGCCCAGCAGATGGGTCACGCCGGCCTCGCGGAAGGCGTTGGCCTTGTCGACCAGCTCCGACGGCGTGCCGATCAGGTTGATGTCCTCGTGCGTCGCGCTGCCCTGGCCCTTCAGCGTCGACTTGCTGAGCGAGATCAGGTGCTTGCTCATCTGGCTCTGGCGGAAACGCGCGACGGCGCCGTCATGCGTCTTGCCGACATGCACGACGAATTGCGGGCAGACCTCGATGGTACGGGGATCGCGGCCCGCCTGCGCGGCCATGGCGTGCAGGCTGCGCACGCCCTCGCGCACGCGATCGACATGGATGCCGGCCGGCAGCCAGCCGTCGGCCCACATCGCGGTGCGCCGGATGTTGTTGGCATTGTTGCCGCCGACATAGATCGGGATGTGCTTCTGGTAGGGCTTGGGCCACAGCTCGACGTCGTGGAAGCGGTAGAATCTGCCGTCGAAGCTGCACACCCGTTCGGTGAACAGCTTGCGCAGCGCCTGCAGGCCCTCGTCGACGATGTCGCCGCGGTCGAGCTTGGAGTCGGGCTGCAGCGCCTTGAACTCCTCGCGGTAGGCGCCGATGCCGACGCCGACCTCCAGCCGGCCCTTGCTGAAATGGTCGAGCGTGGCGATCTGCTTGGCCATCACCACGATGTCGCGGCGCATCGGCAGCACCAGCACGCCGGTGCCGACCTTCAGGGTCGTGGTGTTGGACAGCACGAAGGCATAGGTGACCAGCGGCTCCCAGAACCGCGGCGGCACCGGATATTCGGCGCGCACGTAGTTCTGCGTCGTCATGTGGTCGTTGCCCCACACCGAGTCGTAGCCGAACTTTTCGGCCGCCTGGGCGATACGGATGACGTTTTCGGGATCGGAAAACGGGATGGGGTAGGTGAGACCTTCCATTCCCGTGGGCAGGCCGGCACTGACGCGCATGAAGAGGTCCCTCACAGCTCCGTTCGGATCCTTCCCCCTGGCGGGGAGGAAATCTCTATTCCGCCGCCTGCGCGCGCAGGCGGGCGGTTTCGGCGAGATCGACCGCGCCATCCGCGCCGATCGCCACGCCATAGTCGCGGCGCGCCGCCTCGACGGATACGAAGCCCTGGCGCACGTCGTCGGCCACGGCGTTGGCGTCGCGCGCGCGCGGATTGCCGAGACCGCCGCCGCCGGGCATGGCGATGATCACCCGGTCCTGCTGCGGCACGGTCTGCTGGCCCTTGCCGCGCAGCGTGGCGCCCGACGTCAAGGTCAGGGTGCCGGCGGCGCCGTCGCGGCCGCCGTCGCGGCCGCGCGGCGGATGGTCGATGCGGTCGTAGTAGGCGCTGATGGCGAACGGCGCGGTGTCGAGCGTGCCGACTTCCATGATCTGGCCAAGCCCGCCGCGGAACTCGCCGGCGCCGCCGGAATCCTGGCGGTACTCCTTGCGCCACACCACGATCGGCGACACCGCCTCGTTGACCTCGATCGGCACGTTCTTGACGCCGCTGGGAAACGCCGTCGCCGACAGCCCGTCGCGGCCCGGCCGCGCGCCGGTGCCGCCGGCATGGAAGCTCATGACGTTGAACGGCGTGGCGTGCGCGGTCTCGGCCGGATCGCCGTCGGTGCGGCCGGGGCCGCCCAGCGCGAAGAGGTTCCACAGGCAGGAGGTGCCCTCGGCCGGCACGCCGCCGCCCAGCGCCTGGTGCAGGCAGCCGAACATTACGTCGGGCAGCATCTGGCCGGTGACGTGGCGCGCCGCCACCGGCGCCGGCGCCTTGGCGTTGAGGATCGAGCCCTCCGGCGCCGTGACGCGGATCACCGACAGCGAGCCTTCGTTGTTGGGCACCTTGGGCGCCACGATGCATTTGACGCCGAACGAGGCGTAGGCCTCGGTGTAGCACACCGGCACGTTGATGCCGTAGGCCGACACGCCCGACGTGCCGGTGAAATCCACATCGATGCCGCTGTCGCCGATGCGCATCGTGGCCGCGAGGTCGATCGGCTTGTCGTAGCCGTCGACGCGCATGGCGTAGCTGTAGGTGCCCGGCCTGATGCGGCGGATCGCCTCGAGCGAGGCCTGCTTCGATTTCTCCAGGATGTGGCGGCCCAGGCGGTCGAGATCGTCGATCGCGAACTCGTCCATCATGGCGACCAGCCGCCGGCAGCCGACCTCGTTGCAGGTGGCCAGCGAGTAGAGATCGCCGACCACCTGGATCGGTTCGCGCACGTTGGCGTTGACGATATCGATCAGGGTGCCGTCGACCTTGCCCTGCCGCGCGAAGTGCATGATCGGGATGTAGAGGCCTTCCTCGTAGACCTGGCGCGCGTCGGTGCCCATGCCGCGGCCGCCGATGTCGACGACGTGGCAGGTGCTGGCGAACAGCGCCACCATGCGGCCGCGCCGGAAGGTCGGCGTCACGAACGTGAAGTCGTGCAGGTGGCCGGTGCCCTTCCACGGATCGTTGGTCAGGAAGATGTCGCCCTCGCGCATCGTCTCGGCCGGGAACCGGGCGAGGAAATGCCGCACGGCGCGGGCCATCGAGTTGATGTGGCCGGGCGTGCCGGTGACCGCCTGCGCCAGCATGGCGCCGTCGAGGTTGAAGACGCCGGCCGACAGATCGCCGGCCTCGCGCGTCGAGGTCGAGAAGCCGGTGCGGATCAGCGCCAGGGCCTGCTCCTCGACGACGGCGATGAGGCGGTCCCACATCAGCTGCAGGCGGATGGGCGAGAGCGGATCGTTGACGGTCATCAGTCCACCTTTTCCAGCAGGATCGCGCCGATCGGGTTGACGCGCGCGACGAAATTGCGTGGCACGACGGTCGTGGTCTCGTCCTCGGTGATCACCGCCGGGCCGGGCACCCGGCCGCCGGCGGCGAGATCGTCGCGATGATAAACGGACACCTCGCGCATGTCCTGTTCGGCCGGGTCGTACATGAGGCGCCGGCCGCGCGGCGCCACCGCCTTGTCGGGCGGCTGCGGCGGGCAGCGCGGCAGGTCGGGCTGCGCCGCGGCCAGGCGCAACGTCCAGTTCATGACCTCGACCTCCAGGCCGGGGATGGTGCGCCCGAAGGTGGCGGCGTAGGCGTCCTCGTAGAGCTTCGTCAGCTGCGCCCGCGAGGCGGCGTCGAATTGGCCGGCCGGCAGGCTGACGGTGATCTCGTGGCCCTGGCCGCGATAGCGCATGTCGGCGGTGCGGGTCTGCAGCAGCTCGGCCTGCGGCGCGCCGGCCCTGACGACGTCCTCGGCCTCCTGCCGCATCTCGGCGAACAGCGCGTTGAGGAAGGCGGCATCGTAGCTGTCGTCGAGCCGCACGTAGCGGCTGCGCACCACCTCGTAGGCGACCGGCGCCATCAGGAAGCCGACGGCCGAGCCGACGCCGGCGCCATTGGGCACCATGATGCGGCCGATGCCCAGCTTTTCGGCCAGTCGCGCGGCGTGCAGCGGGGCGGCGCCGCCGAACGCGATCAGCGTGCGCTCGCCGAGCTCCTTGCCGCGCTCCACGGCATGCACGCGCGCGGCGTTGGCCATGTTCTCCTCGACGATCTCGCTGACGCCGAAGGCGGCGTCGAGGCGGCGCAGGCCGAGCCTGGCGCCGACCGCGTCGTCGACGGCGCGCGCCGCGGCCTGCGGCTGCAGCGGGATCGAGCCGCCGGCGAAGTAGGCGGGATCGATGCGGCCGAGCACGACGTCGGCGTCGGTCACGGTCGGTTCGCTGCCGCCGCGGCCATAGCTCGCCGGCCCCGGTTCGGCGCCGGCGCTCTCCGGCCCGACGTTGATGCGCGCCAGGTTGTCGACCGAGGCGATCGAGCCGCCGCCGGCGCCGATCTCGACCATTTCGATGACGGGGATGCGCAGCGGCAGGCCGCTGCCCTTCAGGAAGCGGTACTGCCGCGCCACCTCGAAGCTGCGCGAATGCTGCGGCTCGCCGTCGTCGATCAGGCAGATCTTGGCCGTCGTGCCGCCCATGTCGAACGACAGCACGCGGTCCAGGCCGCACTGCCGCGCCAGGCCGGCCGCCAGGATGGCGCCGCCGGCCGGCCCCGACTCGACCAGCCGGATCGGGAAACGGCGCGCCGTCGGCAGGGTCGCCAGCCCGCCGCCCGAGGTGATGAGGTACAGCGGGCAGGCGAAGCCCTTGGCCTGCAGCGCCTCGCTGAGGCGGCCGAGGTAGCGGTCCATGACCGGCTGCACGTAGGCGTTGGCCACCGCCGTCGACCAGCGCTCGTATTCGCGGATCTCGGGCGAGACCTCGCTGGCCAGCGTGATCGACACGCCGGGCAGCAGGCCGGCCAGGATGTCGCGGGTGCGCCGCTCGTGCCTGCCGTCGAGATAGGCGTGCATGTAGCCGACCGCGATGGCCTCGACGCCGGCCGCCCTCAGCGGCGCCGCCAGCGCCCGCACCGCCGCCTCGTCGAGCGGCACCAGCACGTTGCCGCGGCCGTCGAGCCGCTCGGGCACGCCGAAGCGCCATTCGCGCGGCACCAGCGGCGGCGGCTTCTGCATGAAGATGTCGTACTGCTCGAAGCGGTGCTCGAAGGCCATCTCGATCGAATCGCGGAAGCCGTCGGTGACGATCAGCGCCGTCTTCGCGCCCTTGCGCTCGATGATGGCGTTGGTCGCCAGGGTCGTGCCGTGCACCACCAGACCGAAATCGCCGGGCTGCAGCCGCGCCTGCTGGAGGATCTCGTCGATGCCGGCCAGCACGCCTTCCTCCGGCGCGCGCGGCGTGGTGAGCACCTTGGTGCTCAGCCGCCGCCCGTCGCGCTCGAGCGCCAAGTCGGTGAAGGTGCCGCCGATATCGACCGCCAGACGCGCCTTGTCCATGGGATGCTATGCCGCCGTGTGCTGGATGTTGCCGCCGAGATAGGCCTGGCGGATGCGCGGGTCGTTGCGCACCTCGTCCGCCGGGCCTTCCATGAATTTTCGTCCCTGTTCCATCACCAGCGCGCGATCGGAGATCATGAGCGCGCCGCGCACGTTCTGTTCAACCACCAGCACCGTGACGCCGCTGGCCGCGATGCGCTGCACCGTGGCGAAGACGTCGCCCTGCATGCGCGGCGAGAGGCCCAGCGACGGCTCGTCGAGCAGCAGCAGGCTGGGCTCGAGCAGCAGCACCATGGCCATCTCCAGCACCTGCTGCTCGCCGCCCGAGAGGTTGCCGGCCTCGATGCGCCAGCGCTCGCGCAGGATGGGGAAGAGGCCGATCACCCGCTCGATGGCGGCGGCATGCGCCGCGGCCGGCAGGGTGTAGCAGCCCATCTTCAAATTCTCCGCCACGCTCATCGCCGGGAAGTTGCAGCGGCCCTGGGGCACGAAGCCGATGCCCAGCCGCAGGCGGCGCCACGGCGGCAGGCGTTCGACCGGCTCGCCCCGGAACAGGATGCGGCCCGAGAAGAAGCGGTTGGTGCCGTAGATGGCGCGCAGCAGTGTCGACTTGCCGGCGCCGTTGCCGCCGATCAGGGTCGTGATGCTGCCGGCCGCGAGATCGCTCGAGAAGGCGCGCACGATCGGGTTGTTGCCGTAGCCCGCCGTGACCTCGACCAGGGACAGCGCCGGACCGCTCATGCCGCGCCCCGCCGTTGGGCGTCGTCGGCCTCCGGCGCGATGCCGAGATAGGCCTCCAGTACGCGCGGGTCGGCATGGATCTCGGCCGCCGTGCCCTCGGCCAGCTTGCGGCCCTGGTCGAGCACGATGACGTGGTGGCACAGATTGGTGATGAACTCGACGTTGTGCTCGACGATCAGGAAGGTCTCGCCGGCGGCGTTGAGCTGGCGCAGCACGGCCTCGACGTCGCGGATGCGCGTCGGGTTGACGCCGGCCACCGGCTCGTCAAGCACCACGATGCGGGGCCGCGGCATCAGCGCCGCCGCCAGCGCCACCAGCTTCTTCTGGCCGTACGACAGGATGCCGGCCTCGGCCTCGGCGTAGCGCGTCAGCCCGACCAGCTCGATCAGCTCGCGCGCCCGCGCCTCGGCGGCCGCCACGGCGCGGCGGTAGCGCGCCGTGCGCAGCAGCTCGTCGCGCCAGCCGGCGTCGTCGAACTGCTGGGCGGCGATGGCGAGGTTGTCGCGCAGGCTCAGCCGCTCGTAGATGCGCACCGTCTGGAAGGTGCGCATCAGGCCGGCGCGGGCCACCTCGTGCGCCGCCCGGCCGGTGATCTCGGCGCCGTCGAGGAACACGCGGCCGGCGTCGGATTTCTGGAAGCCGGCGATGCAGTCGATGGCCGTGCTCTTGCCCGAGCCGTTGGGTCCGATCAGGCCGGTGATGCTGCCCGGCACGACGGCGAACGACACGTCGTCGACCGCGTGTACGCCGGCGTAGGACTTGCGCAGCCCGCGCACCTCCAGCAGCGGCTTCATTGCAGCGCCGCCCGCAGCCGCGCCAGGCGCCGCTGCTGCAGCCAGCCGGCGATGCCGTTGGGCATGACCAGCATGGCGACGACCAGGACCAGGCCGTAGATGATCATGCGGAAATCGGTCGAGAAGCGCAGCACCTCGGGCAGCGCCGACAGCGCCACGCCGGCCGCCACCACGCCCCAGAAGCTGCCGGCGCCGCCGATGATCACCATGATCAGGAACGTCTGCATGTAGTAGAAATCGAGGAACAGCGGATCGATGATGCGCAGGTGAAAGGCGAAGATGCCGCCGGCCGTGCCGGTGACGGCGGCGCTGACGGCGAAGGCCGCCAGCTTGTAGGGCATCGGCGAGATGCCCTGGGCGCGCACCAGCGGCTCGTTCTGCTTGATCGCCACCAGGGTGCGGCCGATGCGCGAGGAGCACAGCGCATAGAGCCCGCCCAGCGCCAGCACGGCATAGCCCCAGGCGATCCAGTAGAAGCGCGCCGTGCTGTGGAACTCGAAGCCCAGCACGCTGGGCGCCGGCAGGCCGGGAATGCCCAGCGGGCCGCGCGTCAGCTCGACCCAGTCGCGGGCGATCAGGTTGACCAGCAGCGCGAAGGTCAGGGTGACGATGACGAAGGCGTGCCGGCCGGTGCGCAGGGTGGGATAGCCGATGGCCAGCGCCAGGGCGGCGTTGACCAGTGCCGCCCACAGCAGCCCCTGCCAGAACGTGCCGCCGAAGCTCATGACCGTCAGCGCCGCGGCGTAGCCGCCGATGCCCCAGAAGCCGAGCTGGGCGAACGACAGCAGGCCGGTGTAGCCGTAGATCAGGTTCAGCGCCGCCGCCGCCACTGTGTAGATGGCGGCCGACACGGCGATGCCGAGGATGTAGTTGGAGTCCGTCAGCAGCGGCAGGGCGCCGGCGGCGAGCGCGGCGATGAGGAGGGCGATCGCCTTCATCCGAGCCGCATCGCGCCGCGCTTGAAGATGCCGTCGGGCCGCAGCAGCAGCACCGCGATCATCAGCACGAAGACCGCGCCTTCCTGCCAGGCAATCTCGAAGAAGCCGCCGATCCAGCTCTCGACCAGGCCCAGTCCCAGGGCCGCCACGATGGCGCCGGGAATGTTGCCCAGGCCGCCGATGATGACCAGGGCGAAGGCCTTGAAGATCAGGAACTGGCCCATGCCCGGCGTCACAGGTTGCAGCGGCGCCAGCGCCGCGCCGGCCAGGCCGCACAGGCCGGCGGCCAGCACCACGGCGTTGCGCGCCACCACGCGCGGGCGGATGCCGACCATCAGCGCCGCCTCGCGGTTCTGGGCGATGGCGCGCATGGCGCGGCCGAACTGGGTGTGGCGCAGCACGACGTAGAGCAGGCCGAAGGCGACGGCCGCCGCCAGCGCGCCGATGATGCGCGTGAAGGTGATGCGGATGGCGCCGATCTGGATGCCGTCGAAGCCGTACTGGGTGTCGACCAGCCGCGGGTTGGCGGTGAACAGGTACTGCACGACGTGCAGCACGATGATCGACACGCCGAGCGTCACCAGGATCGAGCGCTCGAACTCTTCCGGCCGCAGCCGCACCAGCAGCGTCTCGTAGATCACCAGGCCGGCGATCATGGTGGCGAGGATGGCGACGGCCACCGACGGCCAGTACAGCAGGCCCATCGCCGGCAGCGCGAACGACATCGCGAAGGCGCCGACCATCAGCAGCTCGCCGTGCGCGAAGTTGATGATTTCCATGACGCCGAAGATCAGCGCCAGGCCGACGGCGATCAGGGCGTAGAGCAGGCCCAGGGTGATGCCGTTGAGCGTCAGCTGCACGAGGTAGAGCGGATCAACCGACATGATGCAGTCCGGCATGCAAGAAGCGTGACGGCGCGCGCGTCGGCGGGTGCCCGAGGACCGTCGCGGCGGGCGCCGTCGCCATGCCGGTTCAGGCCGCGTCGCGCGCCGGCGCCGCGGGGCCGACCGGGGTCCCGGCATAGCCCAGCGACTGCGAGCAGCGCCGGGCGGCGTCCAGCACCATGGCGGTGATGCGCGGCCATTCCGACTCGCCGCGCTCGCTGCTGAGAAACGCCACGCTGATGGCCGCCACCACCTTGCCGGCCATGTCGCGGATCACCGTGCCGATCGAGATCACGCCGGGCAGGTGCTCCTCGCGCGAATAGGCGACGCCGTCACGGCGGATCTCGGCCAGCTCGTCGGCCAGCGCCGCCGCGTCGGTGATGGTGTTGGCCGTCATCCTCGGGTAGGGCGGCGCGCCCACCACCAGCGCCACCCCCTGGGGCGTCAGGTCGGCGAGCAGCGCCTTGCCCATGGCGGTGCTGTGCGGATCGGCGCGCGCGCCGGGCATGATGCGCACGGCGATCGGCCCGCTGCTCTGCGCGCAGTGCAGGTAGATGACGTTGCCGTCGCGCAGCACGCCGAGATAGCCGTTGAGGCGGTGCTCGTCGGCCAGGCGGCGCAGTTCGTCGCTGGCCGTCACCAGCAGCCGGTCGTCGCGCCGCAGCGCGGCGCCCAGCAGCAGCGAGCGGTAGCCCAGCTTGTAGCGGCGCGTCTCCGGCATCTGTTCGAGATAGCCGGCCTGGGTCAGCGTGTTGGCCAGCCGCTGCACGATCGCCGGACTGAGCGCGAGGGTGCGCGCCATCTCGCGAATGCCGATCTGGCCGGCCTGCGCATCGAGAAGATTGAGGATCGCGATGCCGCGTTCGAGCGACTGATTGGTCGCCATGGTTGTTCCAATAATCGCAACAGCGTTTCCGTGATTGATCTTCCGGGATGCATGCGTCAGTGTCAAGATCGTGTCGTCCGCGCGGTGCGGCGCGATTGCCATGGGGGCAGGGATGCGGAAAAGCCATTGGGTTGGGGCGTTTCTGGTTGGCACGTTGATGGCCGGCGTCGGGGCGACCGGACCGGCCGCGGCACAGCCGATTGTCATCGGCGTCTCGACGCCGGCCACGGGACCGGCGGCCGTCGCCTCGGAATGGGAACTGTGGGGCGTCAATCTGGCGCTCGAGGAGGTCAACGCCGCCGGCGGCGTGCTCGGCCGCAAGGTCGAGACCATGGTGCTGGACAACAAGTGCAACCCGTCGGAGGGCGTCAACGTCGCCAACAAGCTGGTCGAGGCCAAGGTGGTGGCGATCATCGGCTCGCATTGCAGTTCGGCGCATCTGGCGGCCATGCCGATCGTCAAGGACGCCAAGATTCCGATGATCACCGGCATCGCGTCCAACCCGCAGATCACCGAGCTGTCGGGCGTCGGCGGCAACGACTGGGCGTTCCGCATCAGTCCGTCGGACAAGGCGATGATGGATACGCTCGGCGCCTATCTCGGCGAGAAGAAGGTGTTCAAGACCGTCGCCATCGTCGGCGAGGACACCGATTTCGGCCGCGGCGGCGCGGCGGCCTTCAAGGCGGTGGCCGAGAAGGCCGGCATCACCGTCATCTCGACCGACTTTCACGCCCAGAACACGCCCGACTACACCAGCATCCTGACCCGCCTGCAGCAGCGCCGGCCGGACGCCATCGCCACCTTCCAGGTCGGCGGCGATTCGCTGAACTTCCTGCGCCAGGCGATGCAGATGGGCGTGCACATCCCCTACACCGGCCGCGCCGAGCTGGGCGGCCGCAACACGCAGATCATCCAGGCCGGCGGCATGGAAGGCTCGATCAGCGCCTGGACCTACAACCACGAGATCGACGCGCCCGCCAACAAGGCGTTCGTTGCCAAGATCATGGCCAAGCACAAGGTGCCGCCCTACCTGCAGACCTGGGGCTCCTACGACAGCTTCCGCATCATCATCCAGGCGATCAAGGATGCCGGCAGCACCGACGGCACGGCGGTGCGCGACGCGATGAAGAAGATGAAGTTCACCAACGTCTACGGCAAGCAGGTGACGTTCGACGACCACAACCAGGCCGGCCGCTTCGTCATCATCCAGCAGGTCAAGGACAAGAAGGTGTCGGTCGCCGACATCGTCGAAGTGAAGTAACCGGGCCCGCATCGGCGCAAGGCCTGCCGCCCGCGCCGGCACCGCCGGCCGGCGCGGCGGCGTTGCGTCAGCCGGCGTCGCCGCCGGCCTGCAGCAGGCCGCCGATCAGCGGTGCCGAAGAAAGCGTCGCCAGTGTGCCGGCCGCCAGCAAGCCCGTTTGGAATAACCTTCGTGCCGGCTGGCCCGCGGTCAGCCATGCGAAGGAAAGTATGACTGTCATGAAGACGCCGGCATGAATCGGATGCGCGAACGGGCCGCTCACGCGAACAAGGCCAAATCGTGCGTGTGCACCGATACCGACGCCTGCAGTGTTCCCGCTCAGCAAGAACGACAATTCGTGAACCAGGCGCCGGCCGGCTGCAATCTCGATCAATAACACCACTGCCGCGAGGCAGAGGCAAAGGAGAAGGAAGCGCACGAACAAAACGACCTCGCCCCGGTTCGTCAGGCAGAGACGAGCGGCGAGATAGCCCGCAATGGCTTCGAAAGCCAGGATACCCCCCGATTCAAGCCCTTGCCCGATGCCGTGATTGACCGACATGGCGACGATCATCCATGCCCCCAGCAGGAAGATCGCCAGGTCATAAGCTTTGAGGCGGAAGCTACCGCCCAGCAGCCGGGCGACGATTGAGGGGAAGACGAGAAACAGCACGACGCGGTAGGCGGTCAACCGGAAGGAACCGACATCGACATAAAATTGCTCCGGCACGAAGAGGCTGAGTGTCAGCAGCGCTAG
>JAHCJT010000159.1 GCA_026126245.1 Alphaproteobacteria bacterium | reverse complement strand
CCGCCATCCGGATCACCGCCAGCGGCTGGTTCAGTTCGTGCGCCATGGCGGCGGCCATCTCGCCCAGCTTCGACAGCTTGGATGCCTCGAACAGCGCCGTCTCGGCGTTGCGCCGCGCGGTGTCGTCGATGCCGATCAGCACCGCGTAGCGCAAGGAACCGTCGGCTTCGGGCACGGCGCTGGCGGCGAACCGCACCGTATGCCGGGAGCCACGCTGGTCGGTCAGAGTGGCGTCGAACTCGAAGGGGAAATCCTCGGTGCCACCGTCGCGGATCGCCGGTTCGACGACGGTCGCAAGGTCCCGGGTATTGGGAACGCCGGACAGGGGGCCGCCCTCGATCTGATCGCCATCGACGCCCACGAGGTCGTAGAAGGCGGTGTTGCCGCGCACCAGATTGGCCGCGTGATCCAGCACCACCATGTATGCGCCCGACGTGTTGGCGATCGACGTCAGCAGCGCACTTTCGCGTTCAGCCAGGGCCGCCGCCAGCTCGCGGTCGTGCACGTCACGGATCGTGCCGGTGATGATCTGCTCGCCGGTCGTCCGGTCCGACTGCCACAGGCGAATCTCGACGTGGCGCGCCTCGCCGGACGGCTTGGTATAGGGAACGACGGCGTCCGACTGTTGCGCGCCTTCGCTGAGGCGCCGTCTGAGATCGTTGATCAGCTCGCGGTGCTCGCCGGGAAAGAGGTCGTCCAGGCGCATCCCTTCCAGGTCTTCCGGCTCGAAGCCAAGCATCTGGCGCGCCGCGGGACTGGCGTGGGTGATGACCCCGTTGGCGGATAGCTCCAGGACGACGTCGGCGAGGGTCGCGAACAGGCGGCTCAACCGGGCCTCGCGGTTGGCCAGCTCCTGCTCGCGGCGCTTGATGTCGGTAACGTCCGTGCGAACGCCAACGACGCTGCCGTCGGCCAGCACGCGATTGGAAATCCGCATCCAGCTGCCCGTCGCCAGGCGCACCGTCTCCGGCGGGCTGGGCGTGCGCAAGGCCGCCTTGCGTTGGGCGATCCACGCCTCGGGATCCTCGAGGCCGGCATAAACCCCCAGTTGCACGCTGCGCCGCAGGTTGTCCTCGAACGGCATGCCATAGCGTAGCGAGCCGCCGTTGGAGGTGATGGTGTCGCGGAACTTGGCGTTGCAGAGCACCAGCCGGTCGCTGGCGTCGTAGACGACGATGCCCTCCGAGGATGCCTCGATGATCTCCGACAGGCGACGGTCGGACCAGCGACGCGCCTTTTCGATCTCGACAAGGCGCTCCGTCATGCTGCGCCCTTGCCGGTCGCTCCACGTCAGCAGCGCCAGCAGGCAGACGATGGTCACTGTCAAAAGCAGACCGACGGCGATCGCGGCCGAGCGCGGCGGCACGAACGGCACGAGGCCCAAGACGATCAGGACGCCGGCGGCCCCCGAAATGCCAGCCAGACCGACACAGACACTGCGCCCCCATGTCCGGGCGCCAGACCGTCGCGCGACGCTCCCCGACAACTTGTCGGGGCCGCTAACCATCGACATTGCGCCTCACTTCCATGTCGGGTCCATCAGGGCAGGCCAGAACACACTTCATGCCTCGGGCGACGGCCCCCGTCGGGGAGCTGGCCTGCCCAAGTCCAATATTTATCGTAAATAAAAATACATCGGAGGTGCAAACACAACCTGTCGGTCGGAATTCCATTCATTCTGAACGAAAATTTTTTAATATATAACTTTATATACAGGACTCATGCGATAGAATTCATTGATTTTTTTCCCAACTATGCAGATACTCGCATTGGCCGAACCGGAGTTCACTATGACAGCCAGACCCGACGTTCTTGTGGTCGACGACGATCCCTCCCAGTGTCTGGAAATCGCGGAGTATCTGCATCGCCGCGGCTTCGATGTCGTCGAGGCCAATGACGCCGCCAGCGCCCTCCATATCATGGAGACGCGCATGCCGCGGGTCGTGATCTCGGACATTTCCATGCCCGAGGCCAACGGCATCTGGATGACCCAGAAGGCGACGTCGCAAGGCACGGCGACCAAAATCATCCTGATGTCGGGCGACAGCGACATGGTCCGCGCCGCCAATGCGCAGCACTCCGGCGCCTTCGCGGTCATCCACAAGCCGGTGCCGCTGAAGATGCTCGCCAGTTTCGTGGAGCGTGTCGTGGCTGCCCCCGGCGCCCGCTGATCCACCGCCGCGAACAAGAGTCCGAGGTAAGTTGATGCGGATCCTGGTCGTCGATGATGAGTCCTGCATTGTCGATGAAGTGTGCGACTTCCTGCGCCGCAGAGGCCACGAGACGGTAGCGGCAGGCGGCGTCGAGGAGGCTTCGCGCGCCCTGCAGACGACGGCGCCGTTCGACGTGGTGCTGACGGACATGAAGATGCCGCAGGGCAGCGGCCTCGACGTGCTGCGCGCCTGCAACCGCAGCGCGCCGCGACCCACCACCCTGCTGATGACCGGCCAGTCGGACGACGGCGATGTCGAGCGCGCGACCGCCGAGGGTGCCCTGTCGGTGCTGTCCAAGCCGCTGTCGCTGCGCAAGATCGTCGAGGCGCTGGCCCTCGTCGAACGCTACCGCCACGCTTCGTAGATCGAGAATTCGGCCGCCGGATGCCGGCCTTGCCGCCGGCAGCCGTGAAATGCCGCGTCGTGGCTACGTCCGTGGTAGGGCAAGATCGGTGACGTCGCGTGCCTCGGCCAGCAGGTAGACGATCTCGCCGTCCCGGTTGCGGATCGGCTGGAGAATATAGTCGACCTTCACCGAACGCCCCGTCCGGTCAATGGTGGCGAACACTTTCTGAACGAGCTCGCCGGCCGCGGCCGTCCGCACGGCCTCGCGTAGCCATGCGGCGCCATCCGGCAGAAGCCGCCACCATGGCGCCTCCCACGCCGGCTTTCCGACCAGCATGTCGCGTGGCACGCCGGTACGGGTCAGCAACGGCGCATTGACTTCAAAGATCACGCCGTCCGGTCGCAGCAAGGTCATGCCCTGTGACGAGGCGTCGAACACCGCTCGGAACCGGCTTTCGTTGATCTGCGCCTGTCGCACCGCCTCGCGTCGCTCCGACAGGTCGATCAGACTGGCCGTGTACAACTGGCGCCCGTCCAACTCGAATGCCGACACGCGCAATTCCGCGGGGAACGCCGATCCGTCGCCGCGGACGGCAACGACTTCGCTCACCGTACCTGCGGACGCCACAAGCCCGGCCATCGGGTCGGCGCCGGACCGGCCGGTTGAACGTACCAGCTGCCAGAACGGTCGGTCGCCGAGGTCACCCCGCGAAAAGCCGAAGGTCTGCCGGGCGGCCCTGTTGGCCCCCTCGAGTCGGCCGGTGGCATCAAACGTGACGATGGCTTCCGCCAGGGTGTCCTGGGTCACCCGCAGGCGGCGAGCGATTTGGCGCATCCGGTCGAGTGCCTTGGCGCGCGCCATTTCCGCCAGGCCGCGCATGGCATCGCTCTTCAGAAAGACCCACAGCGCGGCGATCGTGGCCACGACGAGGACGATCCAGAGAGCCGCATAGAGCCAGACAGTTTCGAAAAAATCAGCGAGAGCGTCGCTGGTGGCGACGCCGACAGCGACGACAAGAGGCAAGCCCTGCAGTTGCCGGTAGGAGACGAATCGCTCGACGCTGTCCGTTTGAGTGACCGCGCGAAACGTCCCGGCCGGCGCGCGCGGCAGGTGCTCGGCGAACAGCGGCGCCTGAGCCAGCGACGTGCCCAGAACTTGCGGACTAAAGGGATGGCGCGCCAGGATCAATCCGTCGGTGCGCGCCAGGATTGCGGCGCCCGACCGGCCGGCCTGCATGGACTTGTAGAAGGCATAAAGGTCGACATCCGGGATCGACGCGACCAGCGTTCCGCGAAACCGGCCGTCGGCATCGTTGACGCGGCGGCTCAGCAGGAGGAACCATTCGCCGCTTGCGGCATCGCGCCGCGAACTGCCGACAACCAGCCCGACGTCGCCAGCCACCTGCCCGGCGTAGACGTCAGCCGCTTCGACATTGGGCATTCCCGACGGCAGGAAGCCCACAACTTCGGTCCGCCGACCTTCGTTTCCGGTCGGCCCGTCGGATGGGCGAATCCAGGCAAATCGCACGCTGCCGTCACGCGGCAGCCGACGCGCCGTCACTTGCTGAAACTCAGCCGCCGTCATCGGCCCTTGTGCGGCGCGTGGCTCGAGGTCCCTGGCAAGACCGCGCAAGTCGGCGTCAGTACGCTTGAAGAACAGCGACGCGTAGACGGCAAAGGCGTCTGCCAGGTTGGCCGAGGTTTCCTGCGCCTGCAGTACGCCGCGTCGATAGTCGGCGTACAGGTTCCAGCCCAAGGTGCCGCTGACCACGACGACCAGAATCGTCACGACAGCAATCGCGAGACGGCGTGTCCAACCTGCCCGTGCGTGTAGCGTCAGCCCCGCTGGGGCATCTGGCCATCTCGGTCGGGCCACTTGTCGCATCTTTAGTTTATCTAGTAGGGGGCTACAGTCTTGTTGTTGCGTTCTTAACAATACTGAGACACGCACACGCCTCTGACAACTGCCACGGACTACACAACTGCTGCGGCATCCGCCACAGGCAGCAACTATTGCCTGTTACTCCGGTAACGTCGGCAAGGCCTCGGCCCGGCAGCGACGCGCGGCAGACAAGCCCTGTTTTGAGGCCATTCGCCAAGATGCGAATATGTCGCACCTTGCGTTGGCAACGCCGCGGCATCACTCGTCGCGTCGAGGGGCTTGTCGGCAGTGCGGCAGCAGGACACTGCCCCGCCGGTGGCAACGCGCCCAGTCAGACGCCCGCCGCAGCGAACCCCGGCGCTTCCGGAAACGCCCGGCGCAGGCCGTCGACCACGTCGTTGACGATGGCCGCGAGGATCCGTTCGCCCTTGTAGGCAGTCGCGCGTGTGGCATCGCCAAACGCGCCCGTCGGGCTGAACTCGTCGGCCATGCCCACGCCGGGCGACCACGACAGGCCGATCGGTCGCGCGAATCCCGCCGGCAAGTCGCCGCGACCCTCATCGCGATTGGCGGCGCGATCAGGCAAACGGTCGAGGCGCACCGACCGCGGTTCGAGCGCCAGCATGACCGAGGTCTCGCGCTCATCGGCATGACCACCCTGGGGATCGTCAAGCAGGCTGTCGGCGGCCCGCCCGAGAAAGCGCAGGTGCGCGGCAACGGCGCGCGCAGTGCCGCTGCGGTGCAGTTCGCCCAGCGCGAGATTGATCGGCGCCTCGGTCGAATAGCCGGTATTGATCAGCGCGAGCCGTGTCGCCCCCTGGGCGACAAAGCCTTCGCAGAGTTCGCGCACCACGGCGCCGAACGTCGCCGCCGACAGGCACTGGCTGCCGGCGTAGCGCACGAAGGCCGGGTAGTAGCCGAACGGCAGCACCGGCGCGACCAGCACCGGCAGACGCGCGGCGACGCGCCGCGCCAGCGCCGCCGCGACCGTGGCATCCGTCTTCAGGGGGAGGTGCGGCCCGTGTTCCTTGGCGGCGGCACCGACGGGGATGACAACAGGCATGCCGGCGCCGATCGCCGTTGCCGCTTCGACCCACGTCATGTCCTCAAGGATGGCGCCAAGCATGTGAGGACGTTAGTGCAGATCCCGCACCCGTTGAAGCCCATGCCCGGCACGACCGGGCGCAGTAATCGCATCGCGGGCGGCAATCCTCGGCTCGCGCCCCATCATGCGTACCATCGAGCGGTGCGGCGCACACCCTGCACATCGGCGCCTAGTTGGCCAACGGCGGTACGCGGGTCTGCGGCCGGCCAGGCGCGCCGGCCACGATCATCTTGCGAATCGCCGCCAGTGGCGCGGCATCGTCGGTGATGACCGTCGTGCCATCGAGGCGCACGCCGAGGTCGCGCCACAGTGCGTCCAGGTCGATGCGCGTCGACTGGCCGAGATAGCGCGTCACAATGCCGGCCATCAGCGGCCGGCCCAGCGCCGCATCGCAGCGCTCGACATACTGGTCGATCGACCAGCGTTCAGTCGACGTCATCGGTCCGCCGAGGCGTCGGGCACCCCTGAAGCAGTCCTCAAGCCCCTTCGTGCCACCCGTCGACCGCCTGATCTCGATATCGGCAAGCAGGAAGAACAGCGCCCCGCCCCAGTACGGACTGCCCCCGGACATGCCCGACCGCAGGGCCGACAGGCCGCGCGGCATGTTCTCGACCCACTCGCGCCACACGTCGGCTTCGCTCTTCCAGCCGGCACGCGCGCGTATGATGGGCTCGATATACGTGGCGGCCCCTTCCATGAACCACGTGCCGTTGCCGCGCAGGAACGGCATCCCGGTATGCACGAATTCGTGCGGCAGCACCCAGTCGTCCTGCAGGTCGGCAAGTGTCGATCGCTCGCCGACCTGGACCATGACGGTCGATCCGCCGCCCGGCACCGTCCGGCCATAGCCGACGCCGCGCCGCCCGGGCGTCGGCAGCAGCGCCACCAGCATGCTGGGGTTGGTGAATCCGTCCCAGTAGCCGGCCGTCATGAGCACCGTCCGCCGCACCCACTCGACGAGATCGGCGCGCGGCAGCGCGAAGGCCCCGTCGAAAATCGCCAGATCAAGGTGCGCCGGTTGTCCGGCCGGCATACCGCTCGGCGGCGGCACCGCCACGCGCTCGGTCGCCAGACGACCGAACACGGTATAGCCGACGAAACGAACGGTGGTGCCGCGCAGGCGCCAGACGCCGCCGGATTGCGGCAAGCCGGCCAGGAACGAGACACCTGGTGGCGTTGTCACCGTCAGGTCGATGGCCGGCGTCGCGACGCCCTGCAGCCGCGGTTCCACCAGCCATGTCGAGGCGATCGCCAGAACTGCTTCGCCGCGGGCGACGGCGACGCTCACCCGATTGATGTCGCGCGCCAGCGCCCCGAGATCGAGGCGGTAGCGCAGCGTGGCGACCCCCGCCTGCGGTGGCACTTCCCAGACGACGCCGTCACGCTCGATCGGCCGGTCGCCACCATCACGCACCGACGCCAGGGCGGCAGCCGTGGACGGGCCGTCGACCAGGAAGCGCGCCGGTGACGCGCTACGGCAGGCCATGGCGACGGCAAGCACCGGCCCGACCGGCTGGCCGTCGCGCGCCGGCCCCAGTTCGACGTCGACCTGTGCCGTGCAGTCGCCGGCAGCGGGCTGGCCGCGGGCCGGTCCGCAACCGGCCACGGCGAGGCCGCTCATCGCGGCCGCCGCGAGCATCGCGCGCAAAGAGCTGACAGGCATGAGGAAAGCTTATCGCGTTCGCCGGCCGGCGCGGATGGCGGCACCACCCTGTCACGCGAAAGTGTCCGCCGACGCGGCGCCTGCGACAGCGCCTGTTGGCGTAGCGCGCTGTTTCAATCCACGCGGGTCCAGACGATCTCGACCTCGGCGGCGCTGTTGCTCCACTTGCCTTTGGCCTGCAACTGCGCCTGCGTGATGGTGCCGGTCAGGAACACCTGGTCCATCAGATTGTCGCTGCCGTCGACGCGCCGCCAGTGCAGCCGCACGACGCCGCCGGCGTCGATCGAACCGTCGACCACATTGATCAACCGGTCGTCGCTCGCCGGCCAGCTGCCGATGGCGCGTCCGTGGTGGACGGTAAGGATGCCGCTGCTGCAGGGAACGTCCTTGCCGGCGTGGCAGGCCGTACCGCCATAGCGCCCCTCCAGCGCCATGGCGTCCCGCACCGTACCGACGTCCGCACCGGGTGCCGCGGCGCTCTGCGGCGTCGCCGATGTCCCGGCACCGTGCGGCCCGGCACCAGCCGGCGTCGCCGATCTCCCCAGGAGGCGGGCAACCCAGGGATCATATTCGTCAACCTCCCACAGGCTCACCACCGTCGCGCCCAGGGCGATCACAACCGACGCGGCGGCCAGCCAGCGCCAGCGCCGCGCCCCGATCCACGCGGCACGGGCGTCAACCGGCAGCAGCGCATCCATGGTCGCCGGTCGCTTCGCCGGATCGGGCTGCAGCATCGCGTGCAATTCCTTGCGCAGCGATGCCGGCACGGCGGCCAGATCGATCTCCGTCGTGCGCGCGTGGACCGCGCCGGTAATCGACGTCCCCATCTCCAGCGGCCGGCCGATCACGGAAGCGGCGACGATCAGGCCGAGGCTGAAAATATCGGCCCGGTGATCGACCTTGCCGCCGAACAGGCCGAACTGTTCCGGCGCCGCCCACGCCAGCTTGCCGGCGAAATCGCTGCCGACCAGCGTCGCGCCTTCCGCCCGTTCCTGCCGGGCAATCCCGAAATCGATGATCTTGGCGTCCTCGATGCGGCCGCCGGGAAGAATGACGTTGTCGGGCGACAGGTCGCGGTGCACCACGCCCTCGCGATGCGCCGCCGCCAGCCCCGCCGCCAGGCGATTGCGCAGTGCCAGCGCCGCCTTCGGCGACAGCGGCCCGCCACGCAACACCTCCATCAGCGACGGCCCTTCGACGAATTCCATCACCAGGACCATCTGGCCATTGTCCGTCGAGAAAGCGCCTTCGTAGCGGACGATCGCCGGGTGGGCGATGCGCCGCAGCGCCTGGGCCTCGCGCTTGAACAGGTCACCCATCTTGGGATCGCTGGCCAACTCCGAGCGGATGGTCTTGATCGCGACCGTCGCGCCGGTCACCAGATGCGTGGCGCGGTAGACACTGCCCATGCCGCCACTGGCCACCAGCGCCTCGATGCGGAAGCTGGTCAGCAGCACCGATCCGGGTGGATAGGTGCCGCCGGTCGTCACCGCAGCGGCCGCCGGCTGGGCGGCGCGGGCGACGGTTTCGGCGTCGATCGCCGGCTGTGCCGGGGCGCCGGAAGGCGCGCCGCGCGGCGCCCGGCTGTCGCTCACCTGGGTCAGTGCTTCCGGGTTGCTCATAAATGACATCAGTGTGAAATTTAGTTAATTAATTCAATATAATAGAAGACAATATTACTATACAATCGCAATACAATAAAGGGCGAAACGCACCACAATGCCGGGGACAACGCGGCGGGCATCGCGCATGTGCGCGCGCCCACCATGCTAGCGTGCAGCGGTGATTGCGCTTCTGTCCCTGGTCGACCGCCTGCTGCTGCTGCTCTCCCGGCGGGCAACGCTGTTCCTGCCGTGGTCGCTGGCCCTGGGTCTGGCGTTCCAGGACCTCGCCGCGTCGCTCAAGCCGCTGGTCACGCCGCTGGTCGTGGCCCTGCTGGGCATTGCCATGGCGCGCATCGACTGGCCGGCGTTCCGCGCCGTGCTGCGCCGGCCCTGGGTACCGATGGCGACACTGCTCGTCGGCATGGTGCTCGTGCCCGTGCTGGCCACGCCGGTCCTGCGCCAGTTGCCGATCGCGCCGGGCCTGGCCCTGGCGCTGGCCCTGATGGCCTGCCTGCCGCCGTTGACGTCGATGCCGGCGGTCGCCGGCTTTCTCGGTCTCGACCGCGCCGTGTCGCTGTTCGTGATGCTCGTCGGCACCGCCCTGATGCCGCTGACCGTGCCGCCGCTGGCGCTGCTGCTGTTCGGTCTCGACCTCAAGATCGGCGTTCTGCAGTTCATGCTGCGGCTGGCCGGACTGGTTTTGAGCGGTGTCGCCCTCGCCGTGCTGCTACGCCGCGGCGTGCTGGCGCGCGCACCGCACGCCGCGCCGCGCATCGACGGCGCGGCGGTGGTGATCCTGATGGTGTTCGCCATCCCGATCATGGACGGCGTGCTGGCGCGCATCCTGAACGAGCCGTGGCGCACCGGCGGTTTCGTGCTGTGGGGCTTTGTCGCGACCTTCGCCTATGTCGCTATCGCCACCCTGCTGTTCTGGCCGTTCGGCACACGACTGGCGTGCACCGCCGGCTACGGCGCCGGCAGCCGCAACAACGCCTTGTTGCTGGCAGTGCTGCCGGCCACCGTCGATCCCGACTACTTCCTGTTCATCGCCGCCATCCAGTTCCCGATCTATCTGACGCCGACCCTGCTGCAGCCGGTCTATCGGGCATTGATAGGCCAACATGGACGCGCCTAGGCGCGGCGCCAGCGCCAGCGGCCCGGCGCTCCGGCGCGGATCGATGGCAGCAACGCTCCGCCAGTCACCCTGACTGGCCTAGTCGGTGACGACCAGCTCGATCGCGGCACTGCCCGCCCTGAAAGCGGCGGCCATAGCGCGCGCGTCATCGCCCGTGAGCCTGCCGGTGATGACGAACGTACCGCCGGCAATCGGCTCGCGTATCATCGGACGCGAGATCACGCGTCCGTCCACCCGGATGTCGATGACCTTCCCGACATGGGCCGTGGTGAAATCGCGCAGCCGTTCGGCGGCCGCGCCGGAGAGCCTGACTTCGACGTGCGGCGTGCCGGTGGCGGCATCAGTGCCGTGCGTCGCACGCTCAATGTCGGCAGATGCAAAACGGGCCACCCGGGCGGCGCGATCGGTTTGCGCCCAGGCCGCGCCGGGAGCAAGCCGGGCCGACAGCTCAGGCCGCGCCACGCTTCCGCCAGCCACGACCAACGCGACGATCAAGGCCAGCCTCTGCCATTGCGCCATCTTCACCTCCCATGGGCCGCCACCCGCGCCGCGACGGCCGGCAGTGCTGCCACCCAGTATACGCCCTCTACACGCCCTCCACGCCACGGCCAGCCGGCCCGCCCGCAGATCGCGCGGGCAAACGCCGATAGCGCTGGACCCTGCCCCCGGTGCCGGTCCACAGTCGGTGCTTCGCACGACAAGCCAAGCCCAAGAAATGTCCGCGCCGCACGATCTGACCGCCCTGGAACTGCTCAAGGCCTACAAGTCGAAGAAGCTGTCGCCGATCGAGGTGATCGACGACGTCATCGCGCATATCAGCGCCTGGGAGCCGAAGCTGAAGGCGCTGTACGCGCCCGACTTCGAGGGCGCGCGCGCCGCCGCCAAGGCGTCCGCCAGCCGATGGAAGAAGGGCAAGCCGGCCGGTCCGCTGGACGGCGTGCCGATCACCATCAAGGAGAACATCGCCAGCAAGGGCGTGCCGGTGCCGCTGGGCACCGCAGCCACCACGCTGGTGCCGGCCGCCGCCGACGCGCCACCGACGGCGCGCGTGCGCGAAGCCGGCGCCATCATCCTGGCCAAGACCACCATGCCCGACTACGGCATGCTGTCGTCGGGACTGTCGAGCTTCCATCCCCTCACCCGC
>JAHCJT010000158.1 GCA_026126245.1 Alphaproteobacteria bacterium | reverse complement strand
CCGTTGCGCGCCGCTAGAGCCTGCGATCGGCGGAGCGTCGGCATCACGGGCGATTTTTTTCCCACCAGTCGCGACTGAGGCGCAGGGCACGATTGAGGTCGGCGCGAGATTGCGGGTCGACGGCGCCGAAGTCGACTCCTGTCACCTTGTGCAGAGCCGCCACGAGCGCCCGGTTCAAGTCGGCTTGCAGGACGACGCTTTCGGAGCCGCCGGCGTAGGGCGCCTCGTTCTGCACCAGCGCCTCGATGAGATGTGGCACGGACGCCTTGTCGCCGAACTCGCCCAGCGCCGTCGCCGCCTTCAGTTTGAGTTCGAGATGCCTGTTCTCCAGGCCGCGCGCGACCAGGGCGGCGTCGCGCCTGCCGATCGCCTCGGTCAGCGCCTGGTCCGCCGTGCCATAGTCCGGGCTGACGATCCGGGTGCCGGGATCATTTGCCATCGCACCACCTCCACTTGCCAATTGCCATACGACGACGCCCGCCAGAGCGCGCCCGACGATGGCGCGCCGGCCGCGTCGGCCGAGCTTCGCCATGGGCGACGCCGGGCACTCAGAACCCGGCATTGTCCGTCGCCTTGTTGGTACCCCCGTCGACCCATTTGCCGCCCGCCCTCTTGAAGACGAGATGAATGCGCCAGGGGAAGAAATCCGAGATCCGATGCCAGGTGCCGGCCAGTTCAACGCGCGCGAATTCGCGGAAATGCAGCCGGAATTCCACGGTGTTGCCATTGGCGCCGGCGCTGTGGGCGATGCCGGTGCTGGGCGAGTCGAAGCCGTTGAGCTTGCCGCCATTGGTATAGGGATTGTTGTTCTCGTCGCCGACCGAACGGTCGTCATTGCCCTCGACGTCGTTGGCCGGGAAGCTCGGCACGCTGACATACACCGGCTGCTCGAAGTCGGCGTTGGGGATCGGCACGGGATTGAGAATCTTCAGCTTCATCTGACGCGAGCTGTCCCACTTCCTGTTCGCACCGTTGGCCAGAGGCGCGCCGAAAATCGGATGGTTGCCGCCGGGCGGCGCATTGACATTGGCGCCTGTCAGGTCGGGCCGGTCGGCATCGGTGATGACGGATGGCGGCTGGATCGTATGAAAGAAATTGAAGCCACCCTCCAGATCGCCGCCCGGCTTGCCGGCAACGACGTTGGGCAAATCGGCATAGGCGATCGGCACATCGGTCACGGTGATCGTGGCCCAGATCACCCATACCCGCAATTCCTGCTGCACGAGGCCAGCCAGCTTGATGGTGACAACTGTCTTGCCGAAGCCGGCCTTGGAGACGGTGGCGCTGAGCGGATTGCCGGGCACCGCTGTGGCACCGTCCCAGGTGATCTTGCTGCGCATGCGCGCCGTGTCTGGCGCGATGGTCGCGGTCAGCGTGACGTCGCCAGAGCCCTTCGGGGTCACGAAATGGATGATGTTGGCGTTGCCGGTCGGCGGGATCAGCGTCGCGCCGGCTGCGGTTACGCCAGTGACGACCTTGGGAATGACGATCCGGTCGCCGGGATAGATCAGGTTGGGATTCGGCCGCCTGGCTCTGAACGCGGCGTTTTCCGGGCTGTTGTAGATCGTGCGCCAGTCGTCGAAGCCATGATCGTGCGCGATCTTGGTCAGATAGTCGCCCTTCTTGACGATGTAGTCGGCACCCATGGGACCTCCGGCGGATGCGCGGCACCCTAGGGATTCGGCGAGAGCGTCTCCCATGAAATAAGGGTGTAATCACTCATAAATACTGCCTTTCTTTACGTGAGTCAATGCTCATGTGAGTTCAGCGGCCGATGGTGACGTCGCGCCGAGGCCCGATGACGCGCTGGGGCATCGGCGCACGGTTCAAATCTGTCGGGCGAGCTTACGAGTCGTAGGTCAGCAGCGTCTCGACCGGTATGTCGAGCTTGCCTCGGCCGCCCAGGAAACTGAGCTCGATGACGCAGGCCGCGGCCGGCACCTCGGCGCCGACCTGCCGCAACAACCGCACGCCGGCGGCGAGCGTGCCACCGGTGGCGAGCAGATCATCGATCAGCACCACGCGCTGGCCGGGGTGCACGGCGTCGTCGTGCATCTCCAGGGTGTCGGTACCGTACTCAAGCGCATACTCGTGCGCCGTCGTATTGCCCGGTAGTTTGCCCTTCTTGCGCAGCACCGTGAAGCCGCAGCCCAAGGCGTAGGCGACCGGGGCGCCGAAGATAAAACCGCGCGACTCGATGCCGGCCAGCAGATCGGGTTTGTAGGGACGCACCGCCGCCACCAGGCGGTCGATTGACTCCTTCAACGCCTCGCCATGCAGCAGCAGCGTCGTGATGTCGTAGAACAGGATGCCCGGCTTGGGAAAATCGGGGATCGGACGGATATGGGCCTTCAGGTCGACGGGCATGGGCGCTCACGGCTGGTGGGACGGCGCGGATGCTACGTCACCGGCCATGGCGCGCAAAGGCCGCGATGCGCCGCGTCAGGGACGTTGCGCGGGCTGAAGCGCTTCATAGGGATCGAATGCCGGCGTCTTCAGTATGTCGGTGCGCACCCCAGAGGGTCGCATCGACCACAAGGAGACGGCGATGTCCGGGAAATTCAGCGCCAAAGCGGCGGTTGTCGTAGTCGGTCTGGCGGTCGCGGCAGGAGCCGGTGCAGCGGCGCCGGCTGCGGCGGAAATCTACTCGCTGGCTGCCGAGCAGCGCATGGCTAGTCTCCATGTGACGCCGCGCGAGGTGGCCGAGGTCCGTGCCTCGGTGCCGCGCATCGCGTCGTTTCTCAACAACGTCTGGACCGTGGCGACGCGCCAGGCCGGGGTGCCCTATGCGCCGCCGTCGCTCGGCGCCTACACCGAGTCATTCCAGCATGCGGCCTGCGGTCGCGTGTCGGTCGACAACGCCGCCTACTGCCCGGCCGGCAACATCGTGCTCTATGACCCGATTTTCCTGGCGGCGCTCGCCAAGACCGTCGGCGGCGGCAACGTCGCCGAGGGGTGGTTTTCGGTGGTGGTCGTCGTCGCGCATGAATGGGGTCATGCCATCGTCTTGCAGACCCAGCGCGGCGTCTTCCGCTCGCGGCGCATGCATGAGTTCGCGGCCGATTGTCTGGCCGGCGCCGTCGCGCGGCTGGCGTTCGACTCCCGCGCCATCAACCACCGCGATCTAAACGGCGCCTATCGCACCCTGAGCATGCTTGGCGACAAAGTCAGCACCGAGCAGAATGCCGCCAACATGCGCGCCGGCCATGGCCACGGCATCGGCCCTGACCGTCAAACCGCGTTCCAGTACGGTTTCGACAACGGCCCCGGCCGGTGCATGGCCGCGACGGCCTCGCGTTGAGCGTCACCCCGCGCCGGCCGGTCAGTGCGAGCGTTCGATGGCGAAGTCGACGGCCTCCAGCAGCGCGCGCTTGACCGGCCCGTCGGTGAACAATCCCAGGGCGTCGCGTGCCATGGCGCCGTAGTGCCGGGCACGTTCGAGGGTGTCGGCCAGCGCGTTGTGCTTGTGCAGCAGCTCGATGGCATGCGCCAGGTCGGCGTCATTCTGCTCCAGCTTCTCCATGGCGCGGGTCCAGAACGTGCGCTCGCCGGCGGCGCCGCGCAGGAAGGCCAGGATCACGGGCAAGGTGATCTTGCCCTCGCGGAAATCGTCACCGACGGCCTTGCCGAGCTTGGCGGACGTGCCGCCGTAGTCCAGCGCGTCGTCAACCAGCTGGAAGGCGATGCCGAGATTCATGCCGTAGCTGGCCAGCGCGGCGCGCTCGGCGCGCGGGCGCCCGGCGATCACCGGCGAGATCTCGGCGGCGGCCGCGAACAGCTTGGCGGTCTTGGCCTTGATGACCTCGAGATAGGTCGCTTCGCTGGTCGCCGTGTTGTTGGCGGTGGAGAGCTGCAGCACCTCGCCCTCGGCGATCACGCTGGACGCGCCGCTGAGGATGCCCAGCACCTCCAGCGAACCGACCTCGACCATCAGCTCGAAGGCGCGGGTGAACAGAAAGTCGCCGACCAGGACGCTGGCCTTGTTACCCCAAATCGCGTTCGCCGCCGGCCGGCCGCGGCGCAGGTCGCTGCCGTCGACCACGTCGTCATGCAGCAGCGTGGCGGAGTGGATGAATTCGACGCAGGCCGCCAGCTTCACGTGCTGCTCACCCTGGTAGCCGCAGAGCTGGGCGGCGGCGATGGTCAGCAGTGGCCGCAGCCGCTTGCCGCCGGCGCCCACGAGGTGGTCGGCCAGCTTGGGGATCAGCGCCACGGACGACGACATGCGGGCCGCAATCATGCCGTTGACCCGCTCCAGGTCGGCCGAGGTGAGCGCAATCAGCGCATCGAGGTTCGGCGCCTTCCTGCGCTTGTCGTCCAACGTCAGAACCACGGCCATTTTCGTCTCCCCGGTCCGGCGCACTGTTCGTTCGCGGTCTGTCCGCCGCCGCTCCCGCGACGTGTCGCACATGTGACAGTGGGGTGCAAATCACGTGCAACCAAGGCCGTCGGCTTGTGACAGCGGGACGCAGGCGGGGCGCGGTCGGCGGCCCGGCACTTTGCCCTTGGGCAGGGGTGAGCAGCGGCGCCATCATGCGCCGATGAACCAGGACGCCACCTCGGCCCAGGCTGACCCCGCGTCGCTGCCCGATTTCACGGACGATACGCTGCTGGGCGGGCGCGTGCGGCTCCGGCAGCCACGGCGCGGCTATCGCGTGGCGGTCGACGCCGTGCTGCTGGCGGCATCGGTTCCGGTCGGGACGGGCCAGCGTGTGCTGGATGTCGGTTGCGGCGTCGGTGCCGCAGCGCTGTGCCTGCTGGCGCGAGCCGCCGTCGCCGGCCTCGGCGATATCCGGGTGGTCGGCCTGGAGGTGCAGGCGCCGTTGGTGGCGCTGGCGCGCCGCAATGCGCGACAGCCGCTGCCGGCCGGAACCTTCGATGTCGTTGCCGGCGATGTCGCGGTGCCGCCCGACGATCTCGGCCGCTTCGACCATGTCATGAGCAATCCACCGTATTTGCCGGCGGCACGCGCTGATCCATCACCCGATGTCGTCAAGGCGCTGGCCACGGTGGAGTCGACGGCCGACCTGGCGACCTGGCTCGACGTCTGCCTGCGCCTGTTACGGCCCGCCGGCACCCTGAGCCTGATCCACCGCGCCGACCGGCAGGACGAGCTGGTCAGCCTGTTGCGGCACCGCGCCACCGACATTGCTATCCTGCCGCTGCTGCCGCGGGCCGATGCCGTTCCCCGGCGACTCGTCCTGCGCGCCCGGGCCGGGACTCGCGGCGTTGTGCGGATACTGCCGGGGCTGGTGCTGCATGGTACTGACGGCCGCTACACGGCGCAGGCCGACGCCATCCTGCGCGACGCCGTCGCGCTCGACATGGGATGAGCCAGGGCTGTCGCCCGCGTGCGACCGGCAGGGCGGTCGCCACGTGCGGCCTCGGTTTCGTCATGCCGGACACCGCTGCCTGCGGCGCCGTCAAGGGATCCGCCGTCGACGAGAAATGCCGGCGGCGTTGACGCCATGAACCTTCACGCAGCCTCCGGGCCAATGTCTGGACAATGAAAATCGTGCCAAGACGCGGTCTGCGCCACGCCTGCCGTGAGCAGGGAACTTGCGATCGATGACGGCGCATCCGACATAGGGTCTTTGGCGTCGCGGATGGGGGCCATGTGGTTGTCTGACCTGTTCTTCCGGCTGCGCTATCTCGGTGGTACGCCGCCGGCCCTGGTGCCAGTGGTGCGGCTGTCGGGCGTGATCGCCGCGCGCGAAATCCTCGGGCCACTCCTCTCGCTGGCTTCCGTCGCGCCGCGCCTGCAGCGGGCGTTCGCGCTGCGCGGCGCCCGGGCGGTAGCGCTGCTGATCAATTCGCCGGGCGGCTCGCCGGTGCAGTCGGCGCTGATCGGCCGGCGCATCCGCCAGCTGGCCGAAGAACACAAGCTGCCGGTGCACGTCTTCGTCGAGGACGTGGCGGCGTCGGGTGGTTACTGGCTGGCCTGCGCCGGCGACGACATTCACGCCGATGCCGCCTCGATCGTCGGCTCGATCGGCGTGCTCAGCGCCGGCTTCGGCTTCCAGCGTCTGCTGGAGCGCTGGGGCATCGAGCGCCGTGTCTACACCGCCGGTGCCACCAAGGCGCAGCTCGATCCGTTCCGCGACGAAAACCCCGACGACGTGGCGCGCCTGCGCCGGTTGCAGGACGACATCCATGCCGACTTCAAGGCCTGGGTGAAGGAACGTCGCGGTACGCGGCTGAAGGGGGAGGAGGCAACGCTGTTCGAGGGCGAGTTCTGGACCGGCAAACGGGCGCTGGAGCTGGGCCTGATCGATGGCCTCGGTCATCTGCGCGACGTGCTGCGGGCGCGCTATGGCAAGAAGGTACGCCTGCCGCTGGTCGGCGAGCGGCGCGGCTTCCATCCGCTGCGCCGGTTGCTGGGCCTGCAAGGTGCCAACGACGCCGATGCCGGCAGAACGCTGGCCGCAGGGGCGGTGATGGCGATCGAGGAGCGTGCGCTATGGAGCCGCTTCGGGCTTTGAGCGTGCGGTACTGCGGCGCCGGCGCCAGCCGCGATCGGCTGCATCGTGTGTCGTGGCGGTCGGCGCGCGCTGGTTCGCTCGTTCGGGCGGTTCGCTAGGGCGTCAGTCCGGCACGCCGCAGCGCGGCGATCACGGCCGCGCCTTCCGGGCAGCCGTTGCCCGCTGCCCTGGGCGGCCGTGCCGCCTCGCGCCATGTACCGCCATCCTTGTCGTCACCCACCAGGGTACAGGCAATGATCCGACGCTGCGGTGAAATTGCCAGGGTGACATTGTTGTCGCCGCAGTCATGCGCCTTGCAGGCATAGGCGATCGTCCAGCCGTCCTGCACCACGACGGGAACCTCCGGCCCCCAGCCGTCGCGCACGGTGCGGGCGAGCCGGGCGCCGACGGCGGCGTCGAAGGCCGGACCCAGGGTCTCCCACAGCGTCTTGCCGTCGAGCTTGTCGGACGGGAACTTGCCGGCCCACTGCGCCGGATCGGCCGCCTGCGCCGGCACGGCGGCGAGCAGTGTCGCGGCCGCGAGAAGCCGGCTCAAACATCTGCGCATTGCCATCACCACCCGTCCTCCGCCGTCTGCGAGGCACACGCTAGCACGGGCACGCCGGGGCCGGCGTCCGCCTCGTGGAGCGCCCGCTTGCAGTGATGTTTTCCAGTGGCGGCCTAAATGTTATGAGTATATACTCACTCATATACTCCAGGAGGCTGCGATGGCCAACGGTGACTCGCTGCTCTACGGACAGCCGTCGGACGAGTATGAGCTCTTCATGCCGTTCGCCGAGACCTGCCTGAAGTCGCAGCATGAAGGCGGCTTCAAGCTGCACGTCACCGTGGCGACGGAGCATGCCGACCCGCTGGCGCGGGTGATCCTGCCGACGCTGCGCCTGCTGCATACGCATCACAAAGTGGTGCTGCCCGGCGAATTCTACGCCCGCCTCAATGGCGGCGACCAGCGAGGCAAGTTCATCACCATCTATGCCGGACCGGCGATGCCGGCGCAGCGGGTGGTCGACACGATCGACCCCGTGCTGCTGCGGTTGCGCGCCGAGGGCCTCCGGCCCGGTCCGGTGCCGACGACCCGCCAGAGCCACCATACCGAGGGCGAGCTGCGCATCGGTCGCAGCGGCATGATCCGCACCTACTGGGCCGACAACTACCGGACCTCCTGAGATGCTGCCGATCGATCGGAACCGGATCCCGCAGGCGACTTGACCCGCCGCGACGGGCGCCGCACAACGTCGCCATGGGATTCTTTGGCAAGCTGCTGGTCCTTCTGCTGGTCGTCGGCGGCGTTTTCTACGGCTGGCGGTGGTGGCAACGCGTCGAGGCGGAGCGGCAAAGTCGGCCGCGCCAGCCGGCGCCGCCGCGCGACCCCAAGCCGGAGCCGCCGAGCATGGTCGACGACATGCAGCGCTGTCCGGTCTGCGGCGACTACGTCAGCATCAACGCCCGGCGGTGCGACCGGCCGACTTGCCCGCGCGGCTGAGCCGGCCCGCCGCGCGACCGCTACGCGGCGCCCTCAGCTCAGGATCTTGTCGAGGAAGCGCTGCGTGCGCTCTTCGCGCGGCCGATCGAAGATCTCGTCGGGCGGGCCGCTTTCCACGATGCGGCCATGATCCATGAAGATCACCCGGTCAGCGACACGGCGCGCGAAGCCCATTTCGTGCGTGGCCACCATCATGGTCATGCCGTCGCGCGCCACTTGCTCCATGACCTGCAGCACTTCGCCCACCAGTTCCGGATCGAGCGCCGAGGTCGGCTCGTCGAACAGCATGACCTTGGGCTCCATGGCCAGGGCCCGGGCAATGGCAACCCGCTGCCGCTGGCCGCCGGACAGATGCTCGGGAAAGGCCGCCATCTTGTCGGCCAGGCCGACCTTGTGCATCAGCGTCTTCGCCCGGTCGGCGGCGGCGCGAGTGGACAGGCCGCGCACCTCGGTCAACCCGAGCATGACGTTCTCCAGCGCCGTGAGGTGCGGCCACAGGTAGAACAGCTGGAACACCATGCCGATGTCGGCCCGCAGGCCGGCCAGTTCGCGTCCGCCCATGCGGCGCACCTGTGCGCCGGTTTCGACAAAGCCGACGCGCCGGCCGCCGACCCTTACGACGCCCTCGGTAGGCTCCTCGAGAAAGTTGATACAGCGCAGCAGCGTGCTCTTGCCCGAGCCGCTGGGGCCGATGACGCACACCACCTCGCCGGGCGCGACGGACAGCGACACGCCATCGAGCGCGCGCACCGCGCCGAAGCTCTTGGCGAGGTTCTCGACCCCGATCATCGGTGGCGCCATGTCCGGTCGCCGCCGCTCAGGCGGCTTCCAGGCCGAGCTGACGGCGGCGGCGCGCCGTCAGGCCCCGCCGCTCGTAGGTCGTGCGGCGCTCCATCCACAACTGCAGCCAGGTCAGGCAGGAGGTCAGGAACAGGTAGAGCAGGCCGGCCAAGGTCAGGATCTCGATCACGCGATAGGTGCTGTTGGCGATGGTTTGAGCCGTCAGCATGATCTCCGGTACCGTGACCACCGAGGCCAGCGACGAGTTCTTGGTGTGGGTGATGAAATTGCTCATGTAGGGCGGGATCACGATGCGTACCGCCTGCGGCAGCACGATGCGGCGGATGATGCGCGGATAGCTCATGCCAACGGCGCGCG
This sequence comes from Alphaproteobacteria bacterium, assembly GCA_026126245.1. Taxonomy (GTDB): domain Bacteria; phylum Pseudomonadota; class Alphaproteobacteria; order Reyranellales; family Reyranellaceae; genus Vineibacter. Next base: position 1,971 of record JAHCJT010000158.1, on the reverse strand, counting down.
CCGCCTCGACCTGGCCGTGATGCACGGCCTGCAAGCCCGAACGGATGATCTCGCAGTTGTAGGCGCAGGAGCTGAGCGACATGGCGATGATCGCCGCCGGGATGGCGTCCAGCGTCAGGCCAAAGGATGGCGCGGCGTAGTAGATGAAGAACAGATGCAGCAGCATCGGCGTGCCGCGGAATACCCACACGTAGAACCACACCGCGCCGCGCAGCCAGCCCGGCCGCGACGTGCGGCCCAGTGCCAGAAAGAAGCCGAGCACCGTGCCGAAGAACTGGCTGGTCAGGGTCAGCAGGATGGTGAAGCCGGCCGCCTTGATGAGGATCGGGATGTAGGGCAGGGCGGTGCTGAAATCGATGTTCATGGGCCAGTATCCGGTGCGCGAGGTGGGTCACCCGCGCCGGGGCGCGGCTGTCTTGGCCTTCCCCCTCTCGGGGGAAGGTGTGGAAGCGCCGGTGCGCGCGGCCGTGGTACCGTGACCGACTACGGCACCTTGTCGATGAGCTGCTTGCTGAAGCCGTCGATGCCGAAGAACTGCTTGGCCAGCTTGTCCAGCGTGCCGTCCTGCCGCGCCTTGCGGATGGTGGCGTCGACGGCCGCCTTCAGGGCTGGCGAGCCCTTCTGCATCGGCAGGCCGACGAAGCGCACCTGGAATGGCTCGCCCGCGAACGACGCCTCGCCCGGGAACTTCTTCATATAGTCGGCGGCCGCGAGATCGGGCGCGATGATCACGTCGATGCGTCCGGCGCGCATGTCGGCGAACATCTCGGCGTAGCCGGGATAGCCCTTGAACGACTTGAAGGCGCCAACCTGCTTCTCGATGGCGCGGGCGGGAATCTCGCCGTCGTTGCCGCCGGAGATGGCACCGACATTCTTGCCGGCCAGATCCTTGTAGCTGGCGATGCCGGTGACGCCCTTGCGCACCACCGGCACCACGGCGGCGCGCGAATAGGGGATCGAATAGTCGAAGATGCCCTTGCGCTCCTCGGTGATGTTGACGTTGGAGCACACCATGTCGAAACGGCCGGTCTGCAGGCCGGGCAGGATGCCCTTCCAGTCAAGGCGCTCGAACTGAATCGGCACGCCCAGCGCTTTTTCGAGCAGCCGGCAGACCTCGATGTCGTAGCCGGTCAGGTTGTTCTTGTCGTCGACATAGGTGTTGGGCGGCAGGTTGCCGCTGGTAGCGACGATCGCCTTGCCACGTTTCTTGATGTCGGGCAGGTCGGCGGCCGACGATGCGATAAGCGGTAGCGACGACAGGGCGGCGGCGAGGGCCAGGCCGAGCCAGCGGTTCATGGTGAAAACTCCCCCGAATGGTGCACGGCCGACCCAGTTCCGCCGCGCGATGTGGCGGAAGTATACGGGCGTTCAGGGGGGCGCGCTCAAGCCCTGATCGGCCGGCCGCCGGACGGCGCCAGGCAGCACAGGTGGCGGCGGCGTACGGCGCACGGGGGCTGCCTTGACCCCATTCCGACCGGCCCATATGGTGCGGCGCACCCAAAACCGCCCCCGGCCGGCGGAAAGTCGTGGGGAATCAAGTCAGTGCCGAATTCGATGGACGTTGCCAAGCCGACCTGTTTCCAGGAGCTGATCCTGACTCTGCAGCACTACTGGGCCGGGGAGGGTTGCGTGGTGCTGCAACCCTACGACATGGAAATGGGCGCCGGCACGTTCCACACGGCGACGACCTTGCGGGCGCTCGGGCCCAAACCGTGGCGCGCCTGTTACGCGCAGCCGTCGCGCCGGCCCAAGGACGGCCGCTATGGCGAGAATCCCAACCGCGGGCAGCACTACTACCAGTTCCAGGTGATCCTCAAGCCGTCGCCCAACGACATCCTCGACCGCTATTTCGGCTCGCTGCGCGCCATCGGCATCGATCCCGATCTGCACGACCTGCGCCTGGTCGAGGACGACTGGGAGAGCCCGACGCTGGGCGCCTGGGGGCTGGGCTGGGAGGTCTGGTGCGACGGC
>JAHCJT010000157.1 GCA_026126245.1 Alphaproteobacteria bacterium | reverse complement strand
GCGATCTCGGCCGCCTTCTCGCGCGTGTCGGCCAGCGCCAGCAGCCGCGCCATGGGAATGTCGCGACCCTCGGCAGTGAAGCCCGACCGCGCCATATGGTCGGCGTAGAAGCGGCGCTTGCGGCCCAGATCGGTTGTCGACGAATGCGGGTCCATCAGGATCGAGAAGCCGCGGCTGGCGGCCCACTCGATCGCCGGGTCGGACGTGGCCGCCATCCACACCGGCGGGTGCGGCTGCTGCAGCGGCTTGGGCAGCAGCTCGACGGGATCGAAGCGGAAATGCTTGCCCTCGAAACCGGCCTTCTCCTGCGTCCAGACGCGCAGCACGATGTCGACCGCCTCGCGGAAGCGCTCGGCGCTTTCCTCCGGCGGCACGCCGAAGGCATTGAACTCGCTGATCGCGAAGCCGCGGCCGGCACCCCAGTTCACCCGCCCGCCGCTCAGCACGTCGAGCAGCGCCACTTCCTCGGCCAGCCGCAGCGGGTGGTAGAGCGCCGCCAGCGACACCGCCGTGCCGATGCGAAGACGCTCGGTGCGTGCCGCCGCCAGCGTGCCCAGCATGTGCACCGACGGGCAGACGCTGAAGGTGCTGAAGTGGTGCTCGGCCAGCCACACCGCGTCGAAGCCGGTGCGGTCCATGATCTCGATGCGCTCCAGCGCCCGCTTGTAGACGGTCTCGAGCGCCACCCGCCGGCCGGGCCAGCTGAAGAACTGCAGCACGCCGATTTTCATGGAGTGTGCTCCGTGCTTGTTGACCCGGATTCCCGTCGGCGGGAGAAGCGTGTCAGGTCGAATAGTCCGCAAACCGGGCGGTGTCGGCGCGGGCGCGATAGTCGGTCTTGACGTTGACCACGGCCACCCGGCCGGCATCGACCTGCTTCTGGGCCCGCTCCAGCGCCGGCCGGATCTCGTTGGGCCGCTCGACGTATTCGCCGTAGCAGCCCAGCGCCTCGGCCATCTTGTCGTAGCGCGTGTAGCCCAGCTCGCGGCCGGGCTTGTCGCGCTGCGGATCGGCCGTCCAGCCGCCGTTGAGGCTGATCACCACCAGCACCGCAATCTTGTGGCGCACGGCGGTATCGAGCTCCATGGCGTTGAGCCCGAACGAGCCGTCGCCGTGCACGACGATTACCTGCTTGTCCGGCTTGGCGACCTTGGCGCCCAGCCCGAACGGCAGGCCGACACCCATCGTGCCGAACGGACCGGAGTTCATGCGATGGCCGGGCGCGAAGGTCGGCATGGACTGCCGTCCGAAGTTCAGGATCTCCTGGCCGTCGACGCACAGGACCGCGTCGCGCTGCATGAAGTTCTTGATCTCGTCGCACAGGCGCAGCGGATGGATCGGCGCCTCGTCCATCGGCTTGTTGGCGCCGGGCGCGCTGCGCTTGGCGGCCTCGCCGTCGGCCAGCTTCTTGCGCCACGGCGCGAAGCGTTGCGCGTCGAGGCGCTTGTCGAGATCGCCCAGCAGTTGCCGCAGCACCATCTTGCAGTCGCCGACGATGCCGATGTCGACCTTGCGCGGCGACGAGGCGATCTCGTCGGCATCGATGTCGATTCGCGCGATCCTGGCGCCGGCGGCGAAGCGCGGCGGCGCGGCGTGGCCGATGATGTAGTTCATGCGCGTGCCGATGATGATGATCAGGTCGGCCTCGCGGAACGCCGCCGAGCGCATGGTCAGGAACGACAGGGGATGGTCGTCCGGCACCACGCCGCGGCCCTGCGGTGTGGTGTAGAAGGGAATGCCGGCCTTCTCGACCAGCTGGCGCATCTCGTCCCAGGCGCGCGACCAGATCACGCCGCTGCCCGAGAGGATGATCGGCTGCCTGGCGGTCGCGATCGCCTCGGCCAGCTTCGCGACCTGCTCCGGTTCGCCCAGCGGCCGCGCGTTCAGCAGCGGCCGGCCGCTGAGGCTCCAGTCGACCTGTTCCTCGGGAATCTTGCCGTAGAGGATGTCGCCGGGAAAATCGAGGTAGACCGGGCCGGGCTTGCCGCCCATGGCCTTCTGGAAGGCGGCGTTGACCTGCTCGGGGATGCGCTTGAGGTTGTAGACGCGATCGGCCCACTTGGTGCAGGGCTTGAGCAGCGCGACCTGGTCGATCTCCTGGAACACCTGGCGGCCGAACTGGCTGATCGGCGCGGAGCCGCCGATCGCCACCACCGGCGCGCAGTCGATGTAGGCGTTGGCGATGCCGGTTGTGAGGTTGATGACACCGGGGCCGCTGGCCGCCATGCAGACGCTGGGCTTCTGCAATAGCCGGCTGTAGGCCTGTCCCATCAGGGCCGCCGCCTGCTCGTGGCGCACGTCGATCGGCCGGATGCCTTCTTTGATGCACGAGGCCTCGGCGAGCAGCATCGGCCCGCCCATGATGAAGAAAAGATCGTCGGTACCCTCGTTGCGCAGCGCTTTCGCCAGGATTTCCGATCCCGTCAGCTCGGCCATGTGTGTCCTCCGTGAGATCGATCCACCGCGCGGGCACAGCGGCAATCAGTGGCTCCCACGCTGAAGCGTGGAGAGGATGTCCCGCTCCGATCGACCTCTGTGTCTCTGTGCCTCTGTAGTTGATTTCTCTCCTGCTCTTCAGATCACGCCGTCCTTGCGCAGGCCCTTGACCGCGTCGGCACCAAGCCCGAGCCACGAGCTCAGCACGTCGTCGTTGTGCTCGCCCAGCAGCGGCGCCGGCTTCAGCGCTGGCGGCGCGCCGTTGTGGCGGACCGGCCAGGCCGGCATCTTGAACGGGCCGCAGCCGGGATGCTGCATGGTCTGCATGATGCCGCGGGTCTCGAATGTCGGATCGGCGAGCAGCTCGCCGGTGTCGAGCACGGCGCCGGCCGGGATGCCGGCGGCGCCGACCAGGCGCATCGCCTCGTGCTTGTCGTGCTGGCGGGTCCAGACCGAGATCATCTCGTCGATTTCGGCCTCGTGCTCGACGCGCGCCGCGCCGGTGGCGTAGCGCGGATCGTGCGCCAGCTCCTCGCGGCCGATCAGCTGCGCCAGGCGCTGCCAGTGCGCCGGGTTGGCGCGGCTGGTGTAGATGTAGACGTAGTCGTTCGGTCCACCCGGTTTGCAGGGATAGATGCCGCAGGGCGGGTTGCCGCCCGAGAACAGCTTGGCGCCGGCGCGGCCGGCCGGCTTGCCGATCATGGCCTGGGTGGCGAAGCAGACGCGGATGTACTGCAGCATCGCGTCCTGCATGGCGATCTCCAGCCGCTCGCCCTGGTCGGTGCCCTTGCGGCGGTAGAGCGCGCCCAGGATGCTGATGGCCAGCAGCATGCCGGTGCCGGTGTCGCCCAGGGTGGCGCCGGGCTTGACGGGCGGTCCGTCGCGTTCGCCGCTGACGCTCATGATGCCGCCGCAGGCCTGCGCGATCATGTCGAAGGCAAGGTTGTCCTCGAACGGGCTGCCGGCGCCGAAACCCTTCACCTGGGCGTAGATGATGCCAGGGTTGATCTCACGGATGACGTCGTAGCCCAGCCCCAGCCGCTCGATGGCACCGGGCGCGAAATTCTCGACGAAGACATCGGCCTTGCGCGCCAGCTCCTTGACCAGCTCGATGCCGCGCGGGCTCTTGAGGTTCAGCGTGACCGATTTCTTGTTGGCGTTGAGTTGCAGGAAGTACCAGGAGTCCCTGCCCGGCGCCGCGCCGAACGAGCCGCGTCCAGGATCGCCGCCCTTGGGGTTCTCGACCTTGACAACCTCGGCGCCCAGCCATGCCAGCGCCTCGGTGCATGAGGGTCCGGCCTCGAACTGGGTGAGGTCCAGAACCCGAACGCCGGCCAGACAGCCGGCCGCCGCACCGCGCGCGTCCACCATGAGCCGTTCCTCCGTGCGAGGCACGTGATGGCCTCCGTCACCTCGGCAACCGTGGCATCCGGCGGTAGCGGGCTGCAATCGGCGAATCCGCCTGGGCCGCCCGCATGCATTGCAGGGCGAAAACGCCGGTGGTTGTCGCGACGCGAACGGTCGCGTGAGTCACATCACCGCGCTGTTCGCGACGTTACATCCTTCAGTCACTTGCGCCGACTTGCGGCACGACGGACTGGACGATCGACGCATCCAGTGCCTCGTAGGCGTTCAGGCCGATCAGGTCATAGAGCTCGGCACGGGTCTGCATCCGGTCGAGCATCGCCTTCGTGCCGCCGTCGCGCCGGATGGCGGCGTAGAGTTTTTCCTGTGCCTTGTTGGCGACGCGCAGCGAGGACACCGGCCAGATCACCATGCGATAGCCCATGGCCGCGAACTCGGCGGCGGTGAAGTAGGGCGTGCGGCCGAACTCGGTCATATTGGCCAGCAGCTTTACGCCGGGTAGCGCCGCGGCAAAGGCGCCGAACGCCTCGGCGCTGGTCAGCGCCTCGGGGAAGATCGCGTCGGCGCCGGCCTCGAGATAGAGCCGGGCGCGCGCGATGGCGCCGTCGAGCCCTTCGCTGGCGGCCGCGTCGGTGCGGGCGATGATGTAGAGATGGCGTCGCGCCCGCGCGGCGGCGGCGATCTTGGCCGCCATATCGCGGGCGTCGATCAGCCGCTTGTCGTTGAGGTGGCCGCATTTCTTGGGCAGCACCTGGTCCTCGATGTGGACTGCCGCGGCGCCCGCCTCCTCGAAGGCGCGCACCATGTGCATGACGTTCAGTGCCTCGCCGTAGCCGGTGTCGCCATCGACCAGCAGCGGCAGGCCGCTGGCGCGCGCGATCTGGCGAATGAAAAAGCAGACCTCGTCGACGGTGATGATGCCGAGATCGGGCAGGCCCATCGAGGCGCTCATCGCGGCGCCGGACAGGTACAGGGCCGCGAAGCCGGCCGCTTTTGCCTGCAGCGCCGCCATGCCGTTGTGCGCGCCGGGCATCTGCACGATGCCGCCGGCGTCGACCAGGGCACGGAAGCGGGTGCCGGCGGCGATATCGGGCAGGTCGGTGGCGACGAGATAGGGCATGACGACCTCCCGCGCGGCGCCGTGCCGGCGCCGTGCCTGATGTTGGGGTCGCAACGATACCCCGGCGGCGCCAGCCTTGGAAAAGGGCCGCTTCCTATACCGGCAATGCGCTCAGGCCGATGATCCAGCGATGGCCGAACAAGACGACAAGGTAGATGACGAGGGCCAGCGCGATGCGCCACAGGCCAAGCTTCGCCCAGTCGAACCTGACCCGACCTGCCGCCAGCGCCGCGAAGGGAATGTTCGAGGTGTGCGCCATGAAGCGGCCGTAGGCGTCGGGGAAGGCGCGGCGCTTGCGGGCGTCAATGCCCAGCATGCCGCCGAAGGCGAGAACCGCAACGCCGCCGGCGAGCAGCACCGTCGCCACGTCGCCGTTGGCGATCAGATGGCCGACGCCCCACAGCGCGAAGCCCCACAAGCCCGGATGGCGCACGATGGCGTGGATGCCCAGGCCGCTGTCGTAGGCCATCGGCACCGCCTCGGCGCCGACCACGCCAGGGCTGGGGGTGGTCAGGCCGGCAATGAAAAAGAACACCGCCACCAGCATCACCAGCAGCAGCAGATGGCGCGCCCACAGCGGATCGCCCCACAGCGCCACGTAGGGCGCCGTGCTGTGGGCCCAGATCATCCAGCCCAGGCCGACGGCGGCGACCAGGGTGTAGAGGCCGCGAAAGCCGTTGTCGCCCAGCCGCGCCAGCAATGGCTTGCGCACGAGGTGCGAGAGGATGAAATGTCCGCCGACGAACAGCAGTGTCGACAGCGCCATGGCGGTGATGGAGTGGCTGAGCACGCTCATCGCGCTCTCCCTTGCGCGGGTCTGAGGGGCATGATTATATTAACATTGTTCACATACGAATCCCAAGCGTGGCGTGCGGTCGGCAGGCGCGCACCAGCGGGACGACGCCGTGTCCTGCGGCGCGGCGGACGATCATGAGCTTCTCGCTGCCCGAATCGGTGCTGGTCATCGTGCACACGCCGGATCTTCAGGTGTTGCTGCTGCAGCGCGTCGGCCGCGTCGGCTGGTGGCAGTCGGTGACCGGCGCGCGCGAGCCGGAGGACGAGACGTTGCTGGCGACGGCACGGCGCGAACTGCGCGAGGAAACCGGCATCGACGCGGACGCGGCGTGGTGCGACTGGCAATGGGCCAACCGCTACGTCATCTGGCCGAGCTATCGCCACCGCTACCCGCCCGACGTCACGCACAATGTCGAGCACACCTTCTCGGCCTGCGTGCCGGCGCCCCGCGCCGTACGGCTGGCGCCCGACGAGCACGAACGCTACGTCTGGATGCCCTGGCGCGACGCCGTCGCACGGTGCCTCTCGCCAACCAACCGCGAGGCGCTCAAGCTGCTGCCAGCCTATGCCGCGGGCAGCTGACGGACCGGAAACTCCCGGCGTGCCGCACCAATGAGTCTAGGGCGCCGGACGCAGGCGGCGCGCGACCAGCAACCCGATGGCGATCAGCAGCGCGCCGCCGCCCAGCATGCCCAGCGCGATATAGCCACCATGGGTGTCGAAGAAGCTTGGCGAGCGCTCGCGCGGCACGCGCGTCTTGCGGGTCGCCACGTCGCCCGGCGGCACGTCCTCGGGGCGCTGCGGGCGGCTTTCGCGGAAACGGCGTGATCTCTCGCCGCTGGCGCTCAACAGGCGGTCGACGTGCTCGATGCCGTCGCGCAGCATCCAGTCGAGTTCCGAGCCATCGTCGTAGGGCGACAGGACCTGCGCCGTCACCGCCGTCGGTCCCACCGCGGTCGTGGCCGACAGGGTAATCAGCTGGTGCGGCTTGCCGTCGATGCGCGCCACGACGGCTTGGGCGAGCATCGCAGCCCGGTCGGTGCGCTCGACCACACCGATGGTCGCGAAGATCCGTTCCGTGGCATCGGCCGGAAAGCCCTGGCCGGCGCGTTCGATGGCGCGCGCCTTGCCCAGGACGTCGCCCGGCACAGCGCGGCGCAGGAAGGCGCGGCGGTCGGTGCCGACGGCGCCCATGCGTTCCGGCCACAGGAACTGCACGACCTCGATGGGATCGGTCGCGGCGTCGTTGCGCCACGACTTCAGCTCGTCGCACGGCGACATGCGACGCAGCACCCGGTCCTGCTGCGGCAGCCGGTCGAGGCCGTCGATCAGCAGCCGGTCGCGCGCTTGGTCGGGGTCGAGGTCGCAATAGCCGAACGGCGCCGGCAGCACGACGGTGCGACCTTCGATGTCGACCTTCAGGGGCGTCGCCGGCCGGTCGTCCTGGGCCCGGGCGGCGATGGACGCCAGGGCCATGACGGCGAGGACGGCAACGAAGGTGACGCGCATGTCGCATCATATCGCGCGCCCGCGGCTGGCTCCACCGCCACGGCGGGCGGGCGCCTCGGCCGGCATTTCGTCATGGCGGGCCGGCAGCGAGCCGGCTTGTCGATGGGCGAAGCCCGACCGTAGTGTGCCGGACGCGACTGCGACCCGATCTGGAGACCGCCCATGGCGATGCCCGCCGACGCCCCCACCAATTCGACCATCGTGGCCGACTACCGCGCCCGCACCCAGGCCTCGGCGGCGCTGTTCGAGCGGGCCCGTCACCTGTTCCCCAGCGGCATCACCCACGACACGCGCTACCTCGATCCCTATCCGCTCTACGTGCAGCGTGCCCAGGGAGCGCGCAAATGGTGCGCCGACGGGCACGATTACGTCGACTATTTCGGCGGCCACGGCGCACTGCTGCTGGGCCATGGCCATCCGGCGGTGGTCGAGGCGGTGCAGCGGCAGGCGGCCATCGGCACCCATTTCGGCGCCTCGCACGAGCTGGAAGTGCGCTGGGCGGAACTGGTGACTCGGCTGGTACCGTGCGCCCAGAAGGTGCGGTTCACCTCGTCCGGCACCGAGGCCTCGCACATGGTGCTCCGCCTGGCGCGCGCCTTCACCGGCAAGCTGAAGATCGTGCGCTTCACCGGCCACTTCCATGGCTGGCATGATCAGGTCGTGGCCGGCGCGGTGTCGCATTACGACGGTGGCGTGCCGGTCGGCGTGCTGCCCTCGATTGTCGATTTGTCGATCGTGATGCCGACGGACGACGTGGCGCCGACGGTGAAGCTGCTGGAGGAGCGCGACGACATCGCCGCCGTCATCATCGAGGCCTCCGGCGCCTCGTGGGGCCAGGTGCCGCTGCCGCCGGGCTTCATCGCGGTGCTGCGCGAGGCCACGGCGCGACGCGGCGTGCTGCTGATCCTCGACGAGGTGATCACCGGCTTCCGCTGGTCGCCGGGCGGCGCCCAGGCGGCGCTGGGCGTCACGCCCGATCTCTGCATCCTGGCCAAGATCGTGGCCGGCGGCCTGCCGGGCGGCGCCGTCGCCGGCCGTCGCGACATCATGGACCTGCTCGATTTCGCCGCCACGCGCGCCGGCAAGCGCGAGAAGGTAGGACACCAGGGCACCTACAACGCCAACCCGCTGTCGGCCGCCGCCGCAGTGACGGCGCTGGATATCGTCGCCACCACCGATGCCTGCGCGCGCGCCAACGCCACCACGGCGCGGCTGCGCGACGCCATGCGCCAGGTGCTGGTCGAGGAAGGTGTGCCGTGGGGCGTCTCCGGCGAGGCCTCGGCCTTCCACATCTTCCCCAACCCGAGCGGCCTGAAGGTCGATCCGGCGTCGTTCGAGCCGCTGAAATACGGCTTCAAGGTGCTGAAGGGCGCGCGCGACGGCGCATTGATCGGCAAGCTGCGTATGGCGCTGATGAACGAAGGCGTCGACGTCATGCCCAGCCCCGGCGGGCTGGTGTCGGCGGTGCACGACGGCCGCGACATCGACCACACGGCCGAGGCGCTGCGGCGTGCCGTGCGGGCGTTGCGGGCGGAGCGCGAGATTCGTGGCCTGTAGATCCTGGGGATCCTGTCGGGCGTAGGGCGTCGGCGACGTTCGATTTGACCCAGGACCCGACGCCTGCCAGCGTCTTGTTGCGATCAACGCCACCGCTTCGCCGTAGGGTGCTGGTGATGCAGTTCGATGTCGGGTCATGTTGTGCGTCCGCGGGCCTGGACCGGCGCGCTGTCGTGCAAGACGCCAACAGCAGGCCAAGTTGCGGGCCTGTGGCGCTCCGGCGGTGCGCCGAGGTCCCGGTATGACCCCGGCGCCTGTCCAGCGACGGTTGGCGGCGATCCTCGCTGCCGACGTGGTCGGCTACTCGCGCCTCATGCGCGAGGATGAGGAAGGGACATTTGCCAGCCTGACCGCGCACCGAACGGAGGTCATCGAGCCGCTGATCGCTGCGCACCGCGGCAGAATCTTCAAGACGACGGGCGACGGTGCGCTGGCGGAGTTCGCCAGTGTGGTCGACGCCATGCGCTGCGCCATGGCCATCCAGGACGGCATGCGCCAGCGCAACGCGGCGGTAACGGTCGATCGGCGCATCGAGCTGCGCATCGGCATCAATCTCGGCGACGTCATTGTGCAGGGGCACGATGTCTTCGGCGACGGGGTCAACGTCGCGGCGCGGCTGGAAGGGCTCGCCGAGCCCGGCGGCGTCTGCGTCTCGGAGGCCGTGTACCAGCAGGCGCGCCATCAACTCAAACTCGGCTTTGAGGATCTTGGTCCGACGCAGGTCAAGAACATCGCCGAGCCGGTCCGGCCGTTCCGCGTGATCATCGATGGCGCGGCACCGCCGTCAACGCAGGACAAGCTTCGCGGCGCGCCGCACCTGCCCGACAAGCCGTCGATTGCCGTTCTGCCCTTCGCCAATTTGAGTTCGGATCCGGAGCAGGAGTATTTTTCCGACGGCATCACGGAGGACGTGATTACCGACCTGTCCAAGATCTCCGGTCTGTTCGTGATCGCGCGCAACTCGACGTTCGTCTACAAGGGCAAGGCGATCAACGTGCCCGAGGTGGGCCGCGAACTGGGGGTTCGCTATGTGCTCGAAGGCAGCGTGCGCAAGGCGGGCGGCCGGGTGCGCGTCACCGGCCAGTTGATCGATGCGACGACGGGCGGGCATGTCTGGGCAGAACGTTATGACCGCGATCTCAACGACATCTTCGCCGTCCAGGACGAGGTGACGCAGAAAACCGTCGCGTCGCTGGCACTCCACCTGCGGCCGGGCGAACGCGAGCGGATCTTCGAACGCGGCACGGCGAATTTCGAGGCCTACGATCTTTTTTTGCGGGGCCGCGAACTGGCCTTGCTGCACTCGCGGGTCGAGGGACGCATGGGGCAGGAGCTCCTGGGCCGCGCGATCGAGCTGGATCCCGGCTTCGGCAAGGCCTATGCGTTTCTCGGCTTCGCGCACTGCCACGAATTCATCAACAGCTGGGTGAGCGACCCGGCGACGGCAATCCGCGAGGCGCGGGCCTGCGCCGAGAAGGCGGTCGCCCTGGCGCCGCAGGATTCGGAGTGTCACTGGGCGCTCGGCGTCGTGCTGATGTGGCAGGGCGAGCACGAACGGGCCATCGAGGAAGCGCGGACCTGCCTGACCTTGGAGCCGAATTCGGCGCTGGGCCACATCAGTCTGGGGCTGATTCTGACCTACGCCGGCAGCCCCCGCGAGGCGCTCGAGCCCCTGGAAGCGGCCTTGCGCCTCGATCCCCACTATCCCGATCTCTACCTGTATTTCCTCGCCCAGGCGCAATTCGGCGTCGGGAATTTTGCCGCCGCCGAGTCGCTGCTGCGCCAGCGCATTGCGCGCAACCCGAATTCCGACACGACCTACGTGCTGCTCGCTTCGACCTACGGCCATCTCGGCCGCGCCGAAGACGCGCGCGCGGCGTGGCGCGAGGCGCTGCGGATCAACCCGGACTATTCACTGGAGCACCGGCGCAGAATTCTGCCGTACAAGAACCAGGGCGATCTCGACCGGATGATCGATGGTCTGCGCGCGGCCGGCTTGCCGGTCTGATGGGTCGTTCGCAGTCGGCACTGCGTGAAAACGCCGCTTCGCGGTGATCGCAATTCTTGAACTGCGGCGGGGCTCGCCATGTCGTGACGCGCCCTCTTGCCAGCCGGTGGTGTCGGCGCCTGGCTTGGCGAACATCGACACGTGTGCAGACGCGCAAGCCGCAAGCGATGGCGTCGCGCCTCATGCCGCCAGAGCCGTGCGCGGCTGCGGCCGGCGCCAGGCCAGCGCCTCGGCGATGTGCAGGCGGCGCACGCCGTCGCTGGCGTCGAGGTCGGCCAAGGTGCGCGCCACGCGCAGCACGCGATGATAGCCGCGCGCCGACAGGCTGAG
>JAHCJT010000156.1 GCA_026126245.1 Alphaproteobacteria bacterium | reverse complement strand
CGCTACATCCGTCGCACGGCGCTGCCGGCCGTCATGCCGCCGTCGATCACCAGCTCGGCGCCGGTGATGTAGGTGGCGAGGTCGGAGGCGAGGAACAGCACGCCGTTGGCGATCTCCTGCGGCGTGCCGGCGCGGCCCAGCGGCGCGCCGACCCGGGCCAGCTCGTGCGGGTCGATCGGCGCATTGCGCCCGCTGCCGGCGCTGAGCGGGATCTTGGTCCAGATCGGCGTGTCGATGATGCCGGGATGCACCGAGTTGACGCGGATATTGTCGCCGTTGGCGGCGCACTCCATCGCGATCGACTTGGCGAACAGCCGCACGGCGCCCTTGGTCGCCGAGTAACCGGCTAGCGTCGGCGAGCCGCGCAGGCCGGCGACCGACGAGAGCATGATCACCGAGCCGCCGTGCTGGCCGCGCCGAATCGCCGGCAGGCCATGCTTGACCGTGAGAAACACGCCATCGATGTTGATCGCGGTCTGCCGCCGCCAGTCGGCCATCGTCATGTCGGCGATGCTCAGCGCCGACACGCCGATGCCGGCGTTGGCGACCACGATGTCGAGGCGGCCGTAGCGCTTGTCGATCTCGGCGATCACCTCAGGCCAGCGCGCCTCGTCGGTGACGTCCTGGTGCAGGAACGACGCCTCGCCGCCGGCCGCCTTGATGCGCCCGACGAGGGCGGCGCCGCCGGCGTCGTCGACGTCGCTCGCCATCACCTTGGCGCCCTCGCGCGCCAGCGTCTCGGCGCAGGCGGCACCGATGCCCGATGCCGCGCCCGTCACCAGGGCGACCTTGCCATCCACCATTGCCATCGTTCCCTCCCTAGGCGCCGCCGAGAAACTCCCTGGTCCAGCGCGTGTAGTCCGCGTCGCGGGTGACGCGTTTCATCAGATCGGCCGAGGCGACGCCGGTCAGCTTGGCGGGCGGCGTGCCGTCGCGCAGGGCCTTGAGCGTCTCGTGCACGGCCTGGACCGCCGCCATGATCGGCTGGTGGCCCTGCAGGCTGATGCGCACCTTGTGCGCGGCCAGGTACTTCGTGTCGGCGAGATCGCCGCCGGCACCGCCGAGGATGATCGGAATTGCGATCGCCGCCGCCACGGCTTCGAGCTGGGCGCGGCTGCGCGCGCCGACCAGGAATATCGCGTCGACGCCGGCCGCTTCATAGGCCCTGGCGCGCGCGATCGTGTCCTCGATCGACGTGATCGCCAGCGCACTGGTGCGGCCGACCACCACCAGCTCGGGATCCTGCCGACCGGCCAGCGCCGCCTTCATCTTGCCGACGCCCTCGTCGATCGAGACCAGCGCCGGCTTGTCCTCGCCGTAGGGCCGCGGCAGCACGGTATCCTCGATGGTCAGCGCCGCCACGCCGGCGGTCTCCAGCTCTTCGACCGTGCGCTTGACGTTGAGCGCATTGCCGTAGCCGTGGTCGGCGTCGACCAGCAGCGGCAAGCCGCCGGCCCGGTTGATGCGATAGGCCTGGTCGGCGAATTCCGACAGCGTCAACACGATCAGGTCGGGCGCGCCCAGCACCGCCAGCGATGCCACCGAGCCGGCGAACATGCCGATCTCGAAGCCGAGATCCTCGGCGATGCGCGCCGACATCGGGTCGAACACCGAGCCGGGATGCACGCAGCGCGCGCCGGCGAGAACCGCGCGAAAACGCTGGCGGCGATCGGTCCAGTTCATGCGCGCTTCCCCCCTTGCTTGCACGGCGCGGCGCGAGCTTATGCCATCCGACGCGCGCGACGCACCAGCGCCCTGCCAAGCTGCCATGCAGCGGCGGGCAGGACGCCGTCGCCGGCGGTCGTCTATCGTGGCGGCAAAGCAGACACGAGGAAACACCAATGCCGAAGCTCGACCGTCAGGGCGTGGCGATCCACTACGAGGTCCACGGCGAGGGGCCGCCGGTGCTGCTGAGCCACGGCTACAGCTCCACCTGCCGCATGTGGGATGGCCAGATCGCGGCGCTGAAGGACCGCTACAAGGTCATTGTCTGGGACATGCGCGGCCACGGCGAGTCGGACTACCCGACCGACCCCAAGGCCTATTCCGAGGCGCTGACGGTCGAGGACATGGCGGCGATCCTGCGCGCTTGCGGCGTGGCGCGGGCCGTCATCGCCGGCCTGTCGCTGGGCGGCTACATGTCGTTGGCATTCCACGCCACGCATCCGCAGATGACCCGCGCGCTGATGCTGTTCGACACCGGTCCGGGCTTCAAGAACGACGCGGCGCGCCAGGCGTGGAACGACACGGCGCACAAGCGCGCCCAGAACCTGGAGAGCCAGGGACTGGCGGCACTGGGCAGCAGCGACGAGGTGCGTCTCAGCCGACATCGCTCGGCGCTGGGGCTGGCCGGCGCGGCGCGCGGCATGCTGGCCCAGGCCAATGATCGCGTCATCCGCTCGCTTGACGGCATTTCCGTGCCGACGCTGGTCCTGGTTGGCGCCGACGACAAGAACTTCCTCGCCGCGACCGACTACATGGCGGCCAAGATCAAGGGCGCGTCCAAGGTCGTGATCCCGGCTGCCGGCCATGCCGCCAACCTGCACCAGCCGGAGGCCTTCAACCGGGCCGTCACCGGCTTCCTCGCGAGCCTGCCGGCGGCCTGACCGGCGGGCAGCGCTGGCGTCCCGCATCGAGTCGTGGTGCAGTGGGCGTCAGGGAGGAACATGACGTGGCCCCTGACAGCGGACAGGCGCTGACCACCGGCGCCGACTATGTCGCCCGCGCCGAAGCGCTGGCACCGAAGATTTCGGCCCTGGCGGCGGATATGGAGCGCCAGCGCCGGCTGTTGCCGGAGGTGCTCGACGGGCTGCATGCCGCCGGCCTGTTTCGCCTGCTGCTGCCGCGGTCGCAGAACGGCGGCGAGGTCGATCCCCTGACGCATTTCCGGGTCATCGAGACGATCGCCAGGGCCGATGCCAGCACGGCGTGGTGCCTGGGCCAGGGCAATGGCTGCGCCATGTCGGCGGCCTACCTCGATCCGGCGGCGGCATGGGAGGTCTTCGGGCGCGATCCGCGGGCGGTGCTGGCCTGGGGCCCCGACCCCAAGGCCAGGGCGATCGCCGACGGCGACGGCTACCGCGTCACCGGCACCTGGGCCTTCAATAGCGGTGGACGCCACGCCACGTGGCTGGGGGCGCATTGTCCGATTTACGAGGCCGACGGCACGACACGGCGGCTGCTTCCGGACGGCACGCGTGCCGAGCGGACCATGCTGGTGCCGGCTTCCGAGGTGCGCTGGACCGACATCTGGAGCGTCACCGGCCTGCGCGGCACCGCCAGCGACGCCTATTCGCTCACCGACCATTTCGTACGCCACGACCATTCGATCACGCGCGATTTCACCATCGAATGCCGCGAACCGGGGCCGCTGTACCGGTTGTCGGCCATGGCGCTGTACGAGGTCGCCTTCTCCGGCGTGGCGCTGGGCATTGCGCGTGCATCGCTGGACGCGTTCGTCGACTTCGCCCGGACCAAGGTGCCGCGCGGCATGAAGAGCCCGATCCGCGACAACGCCGTCGTCCAGTCCGGCCTGGCGCAGGCCGAGGTCGGCATCGCATCGGCACGCGCCCATCTGCTGAACGTCATCGACTCGATCTGGCAGGGCGTGCGCGCGCCGGACGGCAGCTTCACGCTGGATCGGCGCATGGCGATCCGGCTGGCATCGACCCACGCCATTCACCGGGCGCGCGACGCCGTCGACTTCGCCTACCACGCCGCCGGCGCCTCGGCGATCTTCGACGGCCATCCGCTGGAGCGCCGCTTCCGCGACATGCACACCGTCACCCAGCAACTGCAGGGGCGCATGGCGCACTACGAGACGGTCGGCAACTGGATGATGGGCGGCGATCCCGACCTGACCTTCGTCTAAGCCCGATCGCGTCGCCGGCAGCGACTCCCGTCCCTGGCCGGGTTGGCTTTGCAGGTTGCCTGGAGCCGTCGGAGCAAAGTCAATTCCGACTGCCCGACGGCTGCTCATCCGGGCCGCCGGACCGGGAATTTTTGTGCAGCGCACCTAATGTCCTCGCGCTGACGGCAATTCTGGCGTTTGCCTGGAAATATAATTGAATCAATTAAATAGAGCCGATCCACCGCCGCTGTCGCCATTGGTATGGCTCTTGCTCAGTAGATCTTGGGCAAAAATTGTGCGCTGCGCCATCGTCGGTGGAGGCCACGAGCGTGAACGATATCGGTGGGACGGTGGCGCGGGACAACCCGTCGCCGCAGGGCGACGGCGTAGCGGTTTCTCCGGGCAGGCAAAGGCTGGTCGTCATCGGCAACGGCATGGCGCCGGGCCGCGCCTTGGAACGGCTGTTCGAGCGGTCGCCCGATATCTACGACGTCACCATCTTCAACGCCGAGCCGCGCGTGAACTACGACCGCATCATGCTGTCGCCGCTGCTGTCGGGCGAAAAGACGTTCGAGGAAATCGTCATCCACGGCGACGGCTGGTACGAGCGGCACGGCGTGACGCTGCACAAGGGTTGCAAGGTGGTCCGCATCGACCGCGCCGCCCGTCTCGTGGTCGGATCTGACGGTCGTACCGCCTTCTACGACAAGCTGATCATCGCCACCGGGTCGTTGCCGATCGTCATCCCCGTGCCCGGCCATGCCCTGGCCGGCGTCATGACCTACCGCGATGTCGACGACGTGCATGCCATGCTGCTGATGGCGCGTGGCCGCGGCAAGGCGGTGGTGATCGGCGGCGGTCTGCTGGGGCTGGAGGCGGCGGCCGGCCTGACCGAGCAGGGCATGGAGGTCACTGTCCTGCACCTGATGCCGACCCTGATGGAACGCCAGCTCGATGCCGCCGCCGGTCACCTGTTGCGGCGTGCCGTCGAGGCGCGCGGCATCCGGGTCATCACCGAGGCCAACACCAAAGCGATTCTCGGCGACGACAAGGTGCGGGCCGTGCAGCTCGGCGACGGCACGGAGATCGCGGCCGAACTGGTCGTCATGGCGGTCGGCATCCGGCCCAACGCCGGCCTCGCCAAGGATGCAGGGCTGACGGTCAACCGCGGCATCGTCGTCGGCGCCGACATGCGCACCAGCGATCCCGATATTTTCGCGCTGGGCGAATGCGCCGAAGCGCATGGCCAGGTGTTCGGTCTGGTGGCGCCGCTCTACGAGATGGCCAGCGTCGTCGGCGCCCAGCTGGCGGGCGATGCCGAGGCGCGCTTCAATCCGACCGCCACGGCCACCAAGCTGAAGGTCACCGGCATCGATCTCTATTCCGCCGGCGACTTCGCCGACGGCAAGGATCGCGAGGAGATCGTGCTGCGCGACGCCGCGCACGGCATCTACAAGCGGCTGGTGCTGCAGGACAATCGCATCATCGGCGCGGTGATGTACGGCGACACGTCCTCGGGCGCCTGGTTCTTCGACCTCATGAAGCGCGGCACCGATATTTCGGACATGCGCGAGACCCTGATCTTCGGGCCGAACTACGCGGGAGGCGGCCCTGCGGACCCTACGGCGGCCGTTGCGGCACTGGCGGATGATGCGGAAATCTGCGGCTGCAACGGCGTCTGCAAGGGCAAGATCACCGGCGCGATCGCGGCGCAGGGACTGAAGACGCTCGACGCCGTGCGGGCCCACACCAAGGCATCGGCCTCGTGCGGCTCGTGCACCGGCCTGGTCGAGCAGCTGCTGAGGATACAGCTCGGCGACGCCTACAATCCGGCGGCGATGCAGCCGATGTGCGGTTGCACCGATCTGGGGCACGACGACGTGCGCCGCCTGATCGTGGCGAAGCAGCTGAAATCGATCCCGGAACTGATGCAGACGCTGGAGTGGAAGAGCTCGGGCGGCTGCGCCCGCTGCCGCCCGGCGCTGAACTACTACCTGCTGGCGACGTGGCCGGGCGACTACATTGACGACAGTCAGTCGCGCTTCATCAACGAGCGGGTGCACGCCAACATCCAGAAGGACGGCACCTATTCCGTCGTGCCGCGCATGTGGGGTGGCCTGACCAGCGCCAGGGAATTGCGCGCCATCGCCGATGTCGTCGAGCGCTTCAATATCCCGACGGTCAAGGTCACCGGCGGCCAGCGCATCGACATGCTGGGCGTGAAGAAGGAGGACCTGCCGGCGGTGTGGGCCGACCTGAACGCCGCCGGCATGGTGTCGGGTCACGCCTACGGCAAGGCGTTGCGCACCGTGAAGACCTGCGTCGGCTCGGAATGGTGCCGTTTCGGCACCCAGGATTCGACCGGTCTGGGGGTCAAGGTCGAGAAGTTCATGTGGGGATCATGGACGCCGGCCAAGGTGAAGATGGCGGTGTCCGGCTGCCCGCGCAATTGCGCCGAGGCGACCTGCAAGGACGTCGGCGTGATCTGCGTCGACTCCGGCTACGACATCCATTTCGCCGGTGCCGCCGGCCTCGACATCAAGGGCACCGAGGTGCTGGGCCATGTCGCGACCGAAGACGAGGCCATCGCGGTGATCGTGGCGCTGGTGCAGCTCTATCGCGAGCAGGGCCGCTATCTCGAGCGCATCTACAAGTGGGCCAAGCGGGTCGGCGTCGAGACGATCCGCAAGCAGGTCATGGACGATCTCGAACGGCGCCGGGCGCTCTACGACCGGTTCGTATTCGCGCAGACCTTCGCGCAGCATGATCCCTGGGCCGAGCGCGCCCGGGGCAAGGACGCCCACGAGTTCGCGCCACTCAGCGACCTGACCCGCCTGGAGGCCGCGGAATGAGCGACTGGGTTGACGTCGGCGCGCTGGCCGACGTGCCGGTGCGCGGCGCGCGT
The DNA here is from genome assembly GCA_026126245.1 of Alphaproteobacteria bacterium. Taxonomy (GTDB): domain Bacteria; phylum Pseudomonadota; class Alphaproteobacteria; order Reyranellales; family Reyranellaceae; genus Vineibacter. Next base: position 4,373 of record JAHCJT010000156.1, on the reverse strand, counting down.
GTCGTCAAGACGTCGGCAGGTTGCGTCGCGGTGTTCCGTGCCGAGGACGACCGGGCTTTCGCCGTCGAGGACCGCTGCCCGCACAAGGCCGGGCCGCTCAGCCAGGGCATCGTGCACGACCGCTTGGTCACCTGCCCGCTGCATAACTGGGTGATCGACCTGGCCGACGGCAAGGCGCAAGGCGCGGACGAGGGCGCGGTTCGCACCGTCCCGGTGCGTATCGAGGCCGGCCGCATCCTGCTGCACCTGGCATCGCTGCCCGCGCAGCGCGCCGCCTGAGGCCGCGCGGTGGCCGGCGCGCCGATCCGTACCACCTGTGCCTACTGCGGGGTTGGCTGCGGTGTGCTGGCGACGCCGGACGGTCGCGGCGGCGCGCAGATCGCCGGCGACCCGCAGCATCCCGCCAACCATGGTCGGCTGTGCTCCAAGGGCGCCGCCCTGGGTGACACGCTGTCGCTCGACGGCCGGCTGCTGCATCCCGAGATCGGCGGCCGGCGCGTCGAATGGCCGGCGGCGCTCGACGCCGTGGCCGACGGCTTCCGGCGAGTGGTGCGCGAGCACGGGCCGGATGCCGTCGCGTTCTACGTCTCGGGCCAGCTGCTGACCGAGGACTACTACGTCGCCAACAAGCTGATCAAAGGCTTCATCGGCACCGCCAACATCGACACCAATTCGCGGCTGTGCATGGCCTCGTCGGTGGCCGGCCATCGCCGCGCCTTCGGCGCCGACACCGTGCCGGGCACCTACGAGGATCTCGCCGCGGCCGACCTCGTCGTGCTGGTCGGCTCCAACCTCGCCTGGTGCCATCCCGTGCTGTTCCAGCGGCTGGTGGCCGCGCGGGCGGCGCGGCCGGATCTGCGCGTCGTCTGCATCGATCCGCGGCGCACGCCGACGGCCGAAGAATCGGACCTGCATCTGGCGCTGGTGCCGGGCAGCGACGTGGCGCTGTTCAACGGCCTGCTGCGCCACCTGCATGCCGCCGGCGCGACCGATGCCGACTACGTCGCACGCCACACCAGCGGGATCGAGGCGGCGCTCGCCGCCGCTTCGGCCGAGCCCGATCCGGCTTCCGCCTGCGGCCTCGACGCCGGGCTGGTGCAGCGGTTCTACGCCTGGTTCACCGCCAGCCAGCGGGTCGTCACGGTCTATTCCCAGGGCGTCAACCAGTCGAGCACCGGCACCGACAAGGTCAACGCCATCATCAACTGCCACTTGCTGACCGGCCGCATCGGCCGGCCCGGCATGGGGCCGTTCTCGGTCACCGGCCAGCCCAACGCCATGGGCGGCCGCGAGGTCGGCGCGCTGGCCAACCAGCTCGCCGCCCACATGGACTTCACGCCGCCCGATCTCGACCGCGTGCGCCGCTTCTGGAACGCGCCGGCCCTGGCGACGCGGCCGGGCCTGAAGGCGGTCGATCTGTTTCGCGCCGTCGAGCAGGGCAAGGTACGCGCCGTGTGGATCATGGCGACCAACCCCGTCGTCAGCCTGCCCGATGCCGATCGCGTGCGCGCCGCGCTGCGCAAGGCGGAGCTGGTGGTCGTGTCCGACTGCGTGCGCGCCACTGACACCGTCGACGCCGCGCATATCCTGCTGCCGGCGCTGGCCTGGGGCGAGAAGGATGGCACGGTGACGAACTCCGAGCGCCGCGTATCGCGCCAGCGCGCCTTCCTGCCGCCGCCTGGCGACGCCAGGCCCGATTGGTGGATCCTGTCGCGGGTGGCAGAACGCATGGGCTTCGGCGACGCCTTCGCCTATACCGACGCCGCCGCGGTGTTCCGCGAGCATGCGGCGCTGTCGGCTTTCGAGAACGGCGGTACGCGCGACTTCGATCTCGGCGGCATGATCGATGGGCCCTACGACGCGATGGCACCGGTGCAATGGCCGGTGCGAACCGACTCGCAAGGCGGTCGCTTTTTCGCCGACGGTGGCTATTTCACGCCCGACGGCAAGGCGCGGTTTGTGACCGTCAACGCCAAGCCGCCGGCGGAGGCGCCCGACGACGACTATCCGCTGCGCCTGAACACCGGCCGCGTGCGCGACCACTGGCACACCATGACGCGCACCGGCAAGTCGCCGCGCCTGTCGGCGCATGCGCCCGAGCCGGTGCTCGACGTGCATCCCGCCGACGCCGGCGTCGCGGGCCTGCGCGATGGCGGCCTGGCGCGCCTGCACAGCCGCTGGGGCGAAGCCGTCATGCGCGTGCGGATCAGCGATGCGCAGCGGCCGGGCGAGTTGTTCGCGCCGATGCACTGGACGGCCCAGTTCGCCGCCGGCGGTCGCATCAACGCCGCGGTCAATCCGGTGGTCGATGCGGTTTCCGGCCAGCCCGAACTCAAGCACACGCCGGTGCGCCTGATGCCGTGGGCGGCGCGCTGGTACGGCTTTCTGTTGAGCCGCGACCCGGTGCGGCCGGCGACGCGCTACTGGGTGCTGGCGCCGGGCGAGGGCCACTGGCGGCAGGAGATCGCCGATACCACGGCGCCCGACGAGGCGGCGCGCCTGTTGCCGGAAACCTTCGACCTGCAGGGCGATCGCATGGACCTGCACGACCGCGCCAGCGGCACGTTTCGTGCCGCCTGGGTGCTGGACGGCCGGCTCAACGCCTGCCTGTTCCTCGGTGCGTCGCCGGCCCTGCCGTCGCGCGCCTGGCTGGCGCAGCTGTTCGCCGCCCCGGCGCTCAGCGCCGCCGATCGGGCCGCGCTGCTGGCCGGCCGCGCGCCGTCAGGGCCAGTCGACACCAGCCCGATCGTCTGCGCCTGTCACAGCGTCAGCGAGGCGCGCATCCGCGCCGCCATCGCCGGCGGCGACGGCACGACCGAGGCGATCGGCGCCCGCACGGCCGCCGGCACCAATTGCGGCTCGTGCCTGCCGGAGATCCGCAAGTTGCTGGCGGCCCAGCCGCGCGAACCGGCGGTGGCGTGATGCGCTATTTCCCCGCCTTCCTCGACCTGAAGGACCGGCTCTGTCTGGTGGTGGGGGACGGGCCGGTGGCGCGACGCAAGGCCGAAATGCTGGCGCGCGCCGGCGGCCGCGTGCGCTGCGTGCCGGTGCTGGCGGCGGACGATCTCGCCGGCGTCGCCGCGGTGGTGATCGCCAACGGCGATGCGACGGCGGCGGCGCTGGCGCGCCGTGCGGGCGTGCCGGTCAACGTCGTCGACCGGCCGAAGCTCGGCAGCTTCATCATGCCGGCGCTGGTCGAGCGCGGGCCGCTGACCATCGCCATCGGCACCGGTGGCGCGGCGCCGCTGCTTGCCAGCCTGTTGCGCGCCCGTATCGACTCGCTGGTTCCCGCCGCCTACGGCCAACTCGCGGCCTTGGCACAGAGCTGCCGCGTGCTGGTGCGCGAGCGCCTGCCCGATCCCGCCGCGCGGCGCGCCTTCTGGCAGCGCGCCTTCACCGGCCGCATTGCCGATCTGGTGTTCGCCGGCCGGCCGGCGGCGGCGCGTCAGGCACTGCGCACTGCCCTGCACGCGAGCGGCGGCGCGCCGCCATTCGGCCATGTCGCGCTGGTCGGTGCCGGTCCGGGCGATCCCGAATTGCTGACGCTCAAGGCACTGCGTCTCCTGCAGGAGGCCGATGTCGTCGTGCACGACCGGCTGGTCGGCAATGGCGTACTGCAGCTGGCGCGGCGCGATGCCGAGCGCATCGATGTCGGCAAGGCGCGCGAGCGCCACACCTTGCCGCAGCCCGAGATCAACGCCCTGCTGGTCCGGCTGGCGCGCGCCGGCAAGCGCGTGGTGCGGCTCAAGGGCGGCGATCCGTTCGTGTTCGGCCGCGGCGGCGAGGAGCTGCAGGCGCTGGCCGCCGCCGGTGTGCGCTTCGAGGTGGTGCCCGGCATCACGGCGGCCTGCGGTGTCACCGCCTACGCCGGCATCCCGCTTACTCACCGCGATTGCGCGCAGAGCTGCACCTTCGTCACCGGGCACCTGAAGGACGGCAGCTGCAACCTCGACTGGCCGGCGCTGGCCCGACCGCGCCAGACGGTGGTGATCTACATGGGCCTGGCGGGCCTGCCGACGATCTGCGCGCAGCTCGCCGCGCACGGCCTGGGCGCCGACTGGCCTGCCGCAGTGATCGGCAGCGGCACGCTGGCGCAGCAGCGCGTCGTGGCCGGCACGCTCGGCACGCTGCCGGCGTTGGTGGCCGACGCGGCGCTCACGGCGCCGTGCCTGACCATCGTCGGCGAGGTCGTGCGGCTGCGCGACGAGCTGGCATGGTTCGCCAGTGCACCGCGTGTGCATGCCGAGGTGGCGCCGCTGCGATGACGGGCCGCGCACGCGCGCCGGCGCCTGCCCGTGCCGCGCGTCGCGCGCTAGCGCATGCCCGTGACGCGCGCCTCGACCGCGAACACCGCCGCCTCGACGCGCGAGCTC
>JAHCJT010000155.1 GCA_026126245.1 Alphaproteobacteria bacterium | reverse complement strand
GCGTAGGCGGCCGGTTTGCCCGTGGCCATCGCCGCGCCGGTCGCCATGTAGGCGGCGCCCTGCTCGTGGCGGGAATGGATGGCGCGGATGCGGTCCTGCGCGTCGAACAGCGCGTCGAAGAACGGATCGTTCTGCACACCGGGCAGGCAGAACACGGTGTCGATGCCGTTGATCGCCATCGACCGCACGACGGCCTGGGCCGTGTTCATGCGCTCGGCGGCGAGCGAGGCGGGGGATCCGTCCATGGGGCGCTCCATCCAGTCATTTGTTGGCCGCGACCATGGCCGAAGCGCCGCCGCGCGTCGAGGGTATTGGTGGGCAGCTGGGTCATGCGGTGCCTGGCCCAGCAATGCTGCGCGCCCGCCTGCCATTCCGAGCGAAGCGAGGACTCTTGTTGGGAAATTTGACGCTGACGAAAGATGTCCCGCCGCGCTCGCCATGACATGGCTCTTGAGTCGCGAGGTCCGGCGCGACATGGTGCGCCATGTCGTCGATCGCGCTTGCGTTCAATGGCGCCGCCTTACAGGCGCGGCCCGACGGCGCCCTGTGGTGGCCCGACGCGCGGCTGCTGGCGGTGGCCGACCTGCACCTGGAGAAGGGCAGCTGGTACGGTGCGCGCACCGGCCAGCTGCTGCCGCCCTACGACACGCGCACCACCCTGCGTCGCCTGGCGCGCTGCGTCGAGCAGCTGCGGCCGCACTGCGTGGTGTGCGTCGGCGACTCGTTCCACGACACCGACGCCGCCCAGCGCATCGACGCCGAGGATGCGGCCGCGCTGGCGCGGCTGATCGGCAGTGTGCCGGACTGGATCTGGCTGATCGGCAACCACGACCCGCGGCCGCCGCGGGCCTGGGGCGGGGCGGTGAGCCATGAGCTGGCATTGGCGCCGCTGGCCTTCCGTCACGAGGCCGACCGCACGCTGCTGGCCAATTGCGACGGCGAGGTGTCGGGCCACTATCATCCCGTCGCGGTGCTGACGGTACGCGGCCGCGGCCTGCGGCGGCGCTGTTTTGTCACCGATGGCCGCCGCCTGGTGCTGCCGTCGTTCGGTGCCTACACCGGCGGCCTGAACGCCCGCGACCCGGTGATCGCCGAGCTGTTCGACGGCGACTACGACGTGCTGGCGCTGGGCGCCTCGACCGTCCACCGGCTGCCCAGCCGCATCCTGAGGCCCGATCCGGCGCTGGCGGAGGTGGCGGAGTAGGGCGGCGCCATCAGCTGAGGATGCGCAGGGAACGCACACGCGAGAAATCGCGGTCATGCGTCACCAGAGCGGACGCGTTGATCGCCAGCGCGCTCGCCGCCTGGACGGCGTCGGCCAGCCCCAGTCGGAGGGAAGCTCGAAGGCGCGCCGCGCCTTCGGCGATACCGGCGTCGAGGTTGATGGGCTGCCAGGATTCGAGGACGGCGCGGTAGCGCCTTGCCAGTGCCTCATCGGCCACCCTCAGCGGGCCGGTCAGGACCTCAGCGATCGTGATGGTCGTCACGGCGAACCGCAGCCTCCCCGCCGCGTGCGCCGCGAACAGCGGATGGAAGCGGGCCGCAAGCCTTGCATGTCCTTCCAGCACGTAAATGATTGGCGCCGAATCAATCAGAAGCAGCGCCCGCTCCGGCAGGTCGTCGAAGGCTAGCGGCTCCATTCGTCGCGCAACCGGCGCAGCGTACGCACGCTGTCCTTGCCCCACAGGCCGCGACCGGAGCCTGCAAGCGGTATCAGCGGCTGCTGCTGCGATGCGGCGCCATACGCTTCGATGGGCATCAGGGCCGCCACCGGCCGACCATGACGGGTAATGATGGTCGACTGGCCCTTCTCGGCCGCCTCCAGCAGGTCGGGCAGCTGGTTGCGGGCTTCCTCGGCGCCCCGTCGTCGTGTCGCGCTCACTGGCCACCTCCGCACCAACTGTACAGTGCCGTACAGAATTTGGTCAAGCCCGGCCCTCCAGGACTTGTCGCTTCGGAACAGCCTGCATCGCCCGGTAGCGGTGCTTGACCGGCCCAGGCGGCACGATCGGTGCGGCGTGGTCGCCGCCGGCCAATCGTCAGGCAAAGGCGAGATGCCGGCGGAGATAGCGGCGTGCGGCGGCGCCGTCGACTTAAAACTCGTATTTCACCGTGACCTCGCCGAGGCCCTCGATGCGGCCGACGGCGGTGGTGCCGACCGGCACGAACTGGCAGGCGACCATGCTGCCGGTCGAGACGATCATGCCTTTCTTGAGCTGCTTGCCGTGCTCGGCCAGCTTGTTTGCGACCCAGGCCAGCGAGTTCACGCAGTGACCCATCACGTCGCCCGACGAGCCGCTGGCCACCTCCTCGCCGTCGAACAATACGGTGCCCTTGAGGTTGGCGAGGTCGAGCTTGCGCCAGTCGGGGTTTTCCGGCGCCAGCAGCGAGCCCCAGTTCCAGCCGACGTCGAGGATCAGGTGCAGGGCCGAGAGCTTGGCGTAGTCGGCGCCGCGGTCCTCGATCAGCTCGAAGCCGGCGCGCGCCGACCCGAGGTAGGGCGTGATGCTGTCCTTCGTGTAGGGCTTGCCGGCAGGTGGTGGCGGTACGTCGGCGTTGACGGTGAGGATGATCTCCAGCTCCAGCCCAAGCCGGGTGTGCTGCGCTGCCTTGAGCGTAACGGCGCGCTCGAAGACGCGGTTGCGCCGGATCGGGCCATAGGCCGGGCTGCGCAGCCCTGTTTGGGCCCAAATCGCCGGCGCGGTGAGGCCGATCTTGTAGCCGACGACGTCGCCGTCTTCGGGGATAATGCGTTTGAGGTACGCGTCCTGGGCCGCATACGCCGCGCGCTCGTCGGCCGGCATGTGCGACTTGGGCCACCAGCCGACGGTGACGCGCGTGCGCCGAACGTTCATCAGGTAGTCGGCAATCTGTTCGGCGGGAGCGGCCATGGCGTTTTCTCCCTTCGGTGCGGCCGCATCCTGCCACGCCGGGGACCCGCGACTCCAGCGGGCCGCGGCCCGGCCGCATGGCGCGTCGAACAAGCCGTGCCATCGGTGGCCAGCCGGATGACGAGGCGACGACATGCGGCCTGATTCCCTGGTCTTGCCTCGCGTGTGGCGAGACGGCCATAGTCGGCCATGCCGCGCATTCATCCACCGCTGGAGCGACCGATCCGGGTCGGCGCGCTGGTCGGTGCCGTGCTGGCGGGCGGCGAGGGCCGTCGCCTGGGGCCCGGCATCGAGAAACCGTTCCGTCGCCTGCACGGCAAGCCGCTGATCGAGCACACGCTGGAGCGCCTGCGACCGCAGGTCGCCGCGATCGTGGTCAGCGCGCACGGCGATGCCGCACGCTTCGCGCGTCTGGGCGTGCCGGTGGTCACCGACACGATCGGTCCCGATCCCGACGGCCGCCGGCCGGGGCCGCTGGCCGGGGTTCTGGCCGCCATGACCTGGGCGCGACAGCATCATCCGTTCTCGCCATGGCTGCTGACGGTGCCGGTCGACGTGCCCTTCCTGCCGCTCGATCTGACCGTCTATCTCGCCGGTCATATGCACGTACCTGAGGCCGAGATCCTGACCGTGCGCTACCGCGGCCGTGTGCACCATGCCATCGCGGTGTGGTCGACCGAGCTGCTGCCGGCACTGCGCCACGCTGTCCACGAGGAGGGGACGCGCGGCATCGAACGCTTTGCGGCAGCACACGAGACCGCGGTGTTCGACTGGCCGCGGCGGCGCGGCGATCCGTTTCTCAACATCAACACGCCGGCCGACTGGATGCGCGCCGAAGTGCTGGCCAGCCGCGGCGCGTGAGGCCGCACCTCGGACTGCGGCCCCTGCCGGCCAATGCCGTCCGATGCACGCTCACGCGTGTGTGGGCGCTTGGTCACATAATCGTCAGGGTCTTTGATTCCGGCCGACCAGCAGCCTGCGCTATACGGACGTCCGGGGAGGCTGCGTCGGCCGCGACCGTGGTGACGGCGCCACCTGCCCACGCGTTCAGCAACGGAGAGCCTCCCATGAAAGCCACCCCGCTCGTGCTCGCCTCGGCCATCGCTGCGATCATCGCGCTGCCGGCCGCCGCCCAGAAGGCGGAGACGGAGAAATGCTATGGCATCGCGAAGGCCGGTCAGAACGATTGCCAGACCGCGACGTCGTCGTGCGCCGGCACGTCCAAGAAGGACGGCCAGAAGGACGCCTGGATCGCCGTGCCCAAGGGCACGTGCGCCAAGATCGTCGGCGCCTCGACGACGGCCGCCAAGTAGGCGTCGGGCGACGCCGCGCGCGGGGTCCTTGTTCGCATGAACCGGGTCGAGGCAACGCCTGCTGTGGCGATGTGCGCCGGTGTCGGCCTGCGCGCGCGCCACCTCGATGAGCTGGCGTCGACTCCGGCACCGGTCGGCTTCCTTGAGATCCACGCCGAGAACTACCTGACCGGTGGTCCGGCGCTGCGCAAGCTTGAGCGGCTGCGCCGCGACCACGCGCTGAGCGTACATGGCGTCGGCCTGTCTCTGGGCAGCGCCGATGGCCTGGACGCCGGCCATCTTGAGCGAGTGCGCGCGCTGGTCGAGCGCCTGCAGCCGCGCTTCGTCTCGGAGCATCTGGCCTGGAGCGTGGTTGGTGGCACCTACCTCAACGATCTCCTGCCGCTGCCCTATACCGGGGAAAGCCTGGCGAACGTCGCGGCCAATATCGATCGTCTGCAGACGGCGTTGCGCCGGCCGGTGATGATCGAGAACCCGTCGAGCTACGTCGCCTTCGCGCAGTCGAGCATACCTGAGCCCGACTTTCTGGCGGCGCTGGTGGCGCGTACCGGCTGTCAGCTGTTGTGCGACGTCAACAACGTCTTCGTCTCGGGCAGCAATCTCGGTTTCGATCCGGGCGCCTATCTGGCGGCCGTGCCGCCGAGTGCGGTCGGGGAGATCCATCTCGCCGGCCATGCCCGCAACGACGCCGACGGCGAGATGATGCTGATCGACGATCACGGGTCGCGGGTATGCGACGCGGTGTGGGCGCTGTACCGGCAGGCCATCGCGCGTTTCGGGCCGCGGCCGACCCTGATCGAATGGGACACCGACGTGCCCGAACTGGCCGTGTTGCTGGACGAGGCACGGCGCGCCGATCGCGAGGCCGCTGCGGCCGGCATCGACGTCGTGCCGGGGAGGGCGGCGTGAGGACACCGTCGCTGGCCGACCTGCAGACCGCATTCCGCGCCCACGTGCTGACCGGCGACGCCGAACTGCTGGTCGATGCCGCCGTCAGTGACCGCATCCCGGCGGCGGCGCGGCTGCGCGTCTATCGCCATCACGTCTTCACGAGCCTGAGCGCGGCGCTGGGCACCACTTTTGCGACCGTGCGCGGCGTGGTGGGCGATGATTTCTTCGCCGGCATGGCGCGCGCCTTCATTACGCGATCGCCGCCGGCGGGGCCGGTGCTGAGCGAATACGGGGCCGCGTTCGCGGACTTCGTCGCCCAATGGCCGGCGGCGGCACAACTGCCCTATCTGGCCGACGTCGCGCGCCTCGACTGGGCGCTCAATGTTGCCTACACCGCGCCCGACTCACCGGCGCTGACCGGCGCGCAACTGGCTGCGGTGCCGCCCGACCAGCTTGGCGATCTGCGGCTGGAGCCGCGGGCCGGGGTGTCGCTGCTGTGCTCGTCCTATCCGGTCGACCGTATCTGGGCGCTGAACCACGGCGGCGACAAGGAAACGGTCGACCTCGACGCCGGCGGCGTCACGCTGCTGGTGTTTCCACGCGACGACGATGCCGGGTTCGCGTCCCTGGACTCCGCCATCGCCGGGCTGACGACGGCGCTGGCCGCCGGCAACGCCCTCGGCGGGGCGGTGGAGCAGACGATGCAGCACCATCCGGATCTCGACGTGGGAGCCGCGCTGGGGCGCCTGCTGTCGCTGGGGGCGTTGGCCGCGCTCGACGCGGCAGGGTGACAGGCGGAAGGGGAGGCAAGGCGCATGCAGAACATCCTGGCCCTTCGCGACCGGCTGGAGGCGTTCCCGCAATGGGTGCTGCAGGCGCTGATGCGGGTCGCCATCTTCTGGATCTTCTGGCGGTCGGGCATGCTCAAGGCCGCCAACATGGAGCAGACGGTTTCGCTGTTCCGCGACGAGTACCTCACGGCCGAGGGGAAGGAGCCGATCCCGGCCTTCCTGCAGAACCTGTTGGCGGTTTCCTCCTGGCCGGCGGAGGCCATGGCGTGGCTGGCGACGGCGGTCGAATTGGGGGCGCCGGTATTCATCTTGGTGGGCTTGGCAACCCGGCTCGCCGCCCTGCCGCTGATCGGCATGACGCTTTTCATCCAGTTTTTCGTCTACTGGCGCGACTACCCGTCCCACCTCCTGTGGTTGGCCATTCTGGTGTTCATCGTAGTGCGGGGTCCCGGGCCGGCATCGCTCGATGCCCTGCTGGCGCCGCGGATTTTACGCCGCGCCTGAGCCGCCCGCCGGCGCGGTGCTGCAGCGCGTCAAGGGTGGCTGAGGCCGGCCTGGCGCGAGGCCGGCGGTCCTGGCGCAAGGCGCCCGGAAAGTCTTGTGACAACTTGATGAATCCCGGTTCACGGCGCTTTGCTGCAGTGCACTACAACCACGCTGCCGGGCTGTGGAAATGCTTGTTTCCCTACCGCCTGTCCCCTATTACTCCGCCGCCTTGAGGCCTGCGACGCTTTGGAGCGTGGTACTGCGTTGAAGCGAGGGGTTGCGCAATGATGCTGCCGCAGAATTATCGGCCGACGGACAAAGAGCCGTTCATGAATCCGATGCAGCAGGAGTACTTCCGGCGAAAGCTGCTCGACTGGAAACAAGAGCTTCTCGACGAATCCAACCAGACCCTGCAGAACATGACGGAAGAAAGCCTCGCGCAACCCGATCTGGCGGATCGTGCGACGGCCGAGACCGATCGGGCCCTGGAACTGCGCACGCGCGATCGCTACCGCAAACTCATTTCAAAGATCGATGCCGCGCTGCGCCGTCTTGAAGACAATACCTACGGCTACTGCGAGGAGACCGGCGAGCCGATCTCGCTGAAACGCCTGGAAGCCCGGCCGATCGCGACGCTGTCGATCGAGGCGCAGGAACGCCACGAGCGTATGGAACGCACCAAGCGCGACGACTGAACGACCGCGCGAGGGACGAGATAGCCCCGCCGCTGGCAACTGTCGCGCGGCGGCTCGTCCGGATCGAGCCATGCGGCCGTGGTCAGACTGGTGTTCGTCAACCTGACTAGAATATCGCAGCGATTGCGGTGACCTCGGTCACGGCCAGCGACAGGGGTCCATGATGAAAGCGACGATACTCTGGGCAGCGGCGATCCTGATGGCCGCTGTTCCGGCGTCTCAGGCCGAGATGCTGCATGCCCAGATCACGCCGCCCGCCCAGCCCGGTGCGCCGCCCTCCCAGCCCGTATCGCCAGCCCAGCCCGCGACGCCGGCCCAACCCGGCGCCCCGGTGCCGCAGGCAGCGCCGGCGCCCCAGACCAAGCAGACCGGCATGGCGGCGTGGTCGATGCTGGTTGGCAACACTGTCACCGGTCGCCTCGATGGCCGCGAGTTCGCCGACTACTACCAGGCCGACGGCACGGTAAAGTCGATGCTCGACAGCCAAATCGTGACCGGCAGGTGGATCCTCGACGGCGACAAGGTCTGCTTCACCTATCCAGACGAGCCGCAGGAGTGCTACGGCCTCGAGGTGTCGGGCGACACCGCGACGTTCACGGACAAGAGCGGCACCGGCATCCGTGGCCAGATCCTGAAAGGCAACGCCAAGAACCTGTAGCGCATCCGGTCTGTCGCGCGGCCAACGACTGAAGCTGCCGCGGCCCGGTCGGGCGGCGCCGAGCGCCGCGGCGGACCTGCAAGGTTCGTCGGCGCTACTCAAACTTGAGGTTCAGCTCCTTGAGCTTGGTGGCCCAGAAGGCATGCTCGTTGCGCACCGCCTCGGCGAACTGGGCGCGCGACTGTGTCGGCGGCATTTCGAGGCCGTCCTTGGCCAACGCGTTTTCCATCTTCGGATCGCCGAGCGCCGCCTTGGTTTCCTTTTCCAGGCGGTCGACGATCTCGGCGGGCGTCTTGGCGGGCACGAACAGGCCGTGCCAGCCTTTCACCACCAGGCCCTTGAACCCGGCTTCCTCGAGGGTCGGGACGTCGGGCAACGATTTCACACGCCGGCTGCCGGTGACCGCCAGCGCCCGCAGCTTGCCGGCCTTGATCTGCGCCACCGCCGGCGGCAGCGAGCTGAAGTTCATGGTGATGACGCCGTTGATGACGTCGAGCAAGGCCGGTCCTGTGCCCTTGTAGGGCACGTGGGTCAGCTCGACGCCGGCGGCATGCGCGAACAGCACGCCGCAAAGGTGGTTGTTGCCGCCGACGCCGGACGACGAGAAGGTCAGCTTGCCCGGCTCCTTCCTAGCCAGCGCCGCCAGTTCCATGGCGGTCTTGGCCGGCACGTCGGGATGCACGGCCAGCACATACTGGTAGTCGGTGGTCTGCACGACCGGTACGAGGTCATCCAGGGTGCTGATGGTGAAGTTTTTCAGGATGTGCGGGTTGAGCACGATGTTGGTGCCGACCGCGTAGAGGACCGTGTAGCCGTCCGACCGGGCGCGTGCCACGAAGTGCGTGCCGATGCCGCCGGCCGCGCCGCCCTTGTTGTCGACCACAAGCGGCTGGCCCAGCTTGGGCGACAGCAGTTGTGCCAGTTCGCGCGCCACGATGTCGGCGCCGCCGCCGGCGGCATACGGCACCACCAGGGTGATGGGTTGCGTCGGCCAGGTCGCCTGCGCGGCCGCTTTCGGCGCCAGACCCGCCGCCAGGGGCAGGGCGGCAAGCGCGCTGGAGCCGGCGACGAAACGGCGGCGGGTTGTGCTCACGAAATCCTCCTCGGGTAGCGGAACGAACGACCGTATCACGGACGACGGCGAGTCAGGTCGGCGGCGCGGCTCCGACAGCCGGCCGATGCGCCGCGGCATCGACATGCACCGCCAGCCAGACGGTAGGCTGGTCGGGTGCCGTCCAGGCAACACGATGGCGGCGGTGCGGCGCGATCCAGACATAGTCTCCCGGCCGCAGGTGCCGCGGGCTCGTCTCGTCCTCGAACTGCAGGCCGGCATCGCCGGCCAGCAGAAGGACCCATTCGCCCTGTGTCTGGTCGTACCAGAAGCCGGGCGGGCTGGCCTGGCCGCCCGACACGATGCGCTCGATGCGCAAGCCGGGCAGCGACAGCAGGTCGTGAAAGGACTCGTTTGCCGGATCGACGTCAATGTCTGAGAAAATGTGGCCGTCGACGATCATCGCGCCATCGCGGCACGGCCGGCGCTGTCGCCGGCAGTCTTGCCCAGCACGGCGCCCGACACCAAGCCGGTGCCGCCGGGGTAGTTGTGATAGAACAGGCCGCCCACCAGTTCACCGGCCGCGTAGAGGCCGGCGATGGCCGAGCCGTCGCTGTGCTGGACCTGGCAGTGCGGGTCGACCTTCAGACCCCCGAAGGTGAAGGTGATACCGCAGGTCACGGCGTAGGCTTCGTACGGTGGCGTGTCGAGCACGTTGGCCCAGTTGGTCTTGGGCACCGCCAGCCCGCGGGTGCCGCGGCCGTCCTTGACCGCCGGATTGAACGGCACCTCGGTCATCACCGCCTGGTTGTAGGCCATGATCGTCTCCAGGCAGCGCACCGGATCGACGCCCTCCAGCTTCTTGACCAGCTCCTCCAGCGTATCGGCGCGCACCTTGGTGACGCGGCGGATGCGATATTCATCGCGCAGCCGGTCGAGCACCTTGGCGTCGAAGATCTGCCAGGCGAACTGCTCGGGCTGCGACAGGATCACGCCGCCATACTTGGCATAGGTGTAGTTGCGGAAATCGGCGCCCTCGTCGACGAACCGCTCGCCGCGGGCGTTGACCATGATGCCCAGCGGATAGGAGTGCTTCTGGAAATTGTCGCCGACCTCCAGGTCGCCGAACGGTGGCGCGTTGAGGTCCCAGCCGACGGCGTGGCAGCCCGACCAGTGGCCGTGTGCTTGGGCGCCGATGTCGAGCGCCATGCGGATGCCGGCGCCGGTGTTGAAGCGGGTGCCGCGCACCTTGGCGAGGTCCCAGGTCGGGCCGAGATAGCGGGTGCGCATCTCGGTGTTGGACTCGAAACCACCGCAAGCCAGCACGGTGGCGCGGGCGCGCACGTCGAAGCGCTTGCCTTTGTGGCGCGCGACGACGCCCTGCACGACGCCGTCGCGCTCGAGCAGAGAAGCCGCCGCCGTCTCGTAGCGCAGGTCAATGCCGAGCTGCTTGCAGGCCTTGTGCTCGAGCTCGACCAGGCCGGGACCGCCGCCCCAGGCCTCGACGGCCAGGCCGCCCCAGAACTTGAACTTGCCGTCGACCTTGAAAGCCTGGCGGCCGTAGCTGGGCTGGAAGCGCACGCCCTTGCTGCGCATCCATTTCATGGTCGGGAAACTGCGCTCGACCAGCATCTCGGCCAGCTCGGGATCGCTGCGGTACTGCGTCACCCGCATCAGATCGTCGAGGTACTGGTCGGCGGTGTAGACGCCGAAATCGACGTTGGCCCGCTCGTCGTCGGTCAGGTCATAGAGCTGCGCCAGGTCATCGACGGTGTTGAACACCACCCGCATGGCACCGGCCGTATAGCGGCTGTTGCCGCCGGAATCGCCTTCCGGCGCCGACTCCAGCATCACCACGCTGGCGCCATGCTCGCGCGCCGCCAGGGCTGCACAGGCCGCCGCGTTGCCGGCGCCCACCACCACCACGTCACAGTCGATTGCGTCCACGCTCTTCCCCAGTCGGCTCGATGATTGTAAGTTTGGCGCACAATTTGCGTGCCTGCACGGCCGCAGTTCAAGGGTATCCGAGGTCTCGGACAGGACGCCATGGGCGACCGCTACGATCGACGTTCCTTCCCGCCGCAGGTCGAAATGCTGCTGCGGCGGCCGGGGATCGGCCACAACGGCGGGCCGACGTTCGACATGTCGTGGGAGGCCTGGACCTGGCGGCGGGCCGTGGCCAAGGCGTGGAAGCCGCCCAAACGCGAAGTTGCGCTGCGCCGCCTGGCCAAGGCCGAGAAGCTGGGAATCACCTACCGCGAGTTCACGGCCGTCATTCTCGACACCGGATCGCACCTGTCGACGGCCGTTCTGCCGCTCGGCCTCGTGGCCCGTGTGAAGCGGCCGGACGACGGGGTGCCGGCCGTCGAGCCGCGGGCGGAGATGACGGCCAAGATCGCGCGCTTTGGCGGCCGGCTGTTCCTGCTTGCCGATCCACTGCTGCACGGAACGCTTGATGTCGCGGCACGCGCCGCC
>JAHCJT010000154.1 GCA_026126245.1 Alphaproteobacteria bacterium | reverse complement strand
GGCGCCGAAGGTGATGCCGGCACGGCGGTAGAAGGCGTCAACTTCGCGACGCTTGGCGTCGATCGCCTCGGGCGGCGTCGTCTGCAGCCAAGCGGCCACGGCGCGATAGGGCACGCGCACGCCGTCAGCCGCACTACGCATTTCGTCGAACGCCACCATGCCGTGACCGTCCCATTCATCCGTTCGACATCGGTGATCAGCTTACAAGCAAATTCCTTGCCGAAGGAATGGGCAGATGATCGCTGTGATGCCTGGGTGGTTGACGCAACGGCCGATGCCGGCCGAGGCTGGCGCCAGCCAGGGACCGCGGCCGGTGCCGCCGGCGCAGAGGGGGCGTGCGATGAAGCGGGTATTGATCGACAGCTACGGCCAGCCTGAGGAGGTGGCGCGTTGCGCCGACGTGGCGGACGTCGGAACGCCCGGACCCGACGAGGTGGTGTTCGATGTCGTGCTGTTTCCCATCAACCCGGCCGACGTGTGGTTCTGCAAGGGCAGCTACCGGCTCAAACCGCCGCTGCCGGCGACGCCTGGCGCGGAGTGCATCGGCCGGGTGACGGCGGTCGGAAGCGGCGTTTCGCACGTCGAGGCCGGCGACCTGGTGATCAACCTGCAGCGCGAGAACTGGGCGCAAAAACGCAGGGTCAAGGGCGACGACGTGATCCGCGTGCCGGCCGGGCTCGACCTGAAGCAGGCAGCGATGCTGCGTATCAACCCGCCAACGGCGCTGCTGATGCTGAGCGACATCATCACCCTGCAGGCCGGCGACTGGGTGGCGCAGAACGTTGCCAACTCCGCCGTCGGCCGGCTGGTCATTCCGCTCGCCAAGGCGCGCGGTCTGAAAACGGTCAACATCGTGCGCCGCGAAGCGCTGTTCGCCGACCTGACCGCGCTGGGTGCCGATGCCTGCGTCGTCGACGGCCCCGATCTGGCTGACAGGGTGAAGGTGGCCACCGGCGGCGCACCGGTGCGGCTGGGGCTCGATGCGGTTTCCGGTGCCGCGACCGCCCGGCTGGCGACCTGCATCGCCGATGGCGGCGCGGTCTGCAACTACGGCGCCATGAGCGGCGAGGATCCCGTGATCGGCCGCAGCGAACTGATCTATCGCGGGCTCATGGTCAGCGGATTCATGTTGGGCCGCTTCATGGCCCGGCGCACCCTGCCGCAGATCCGCGACATCTACGCCGATCTCGGCCGCCAACTGCTCGATGGCCGCCTGTCAGCGCCGGTCGAGAAGATCTATGCCATCGACGACATCAAGGCGGCGCTGAAGCACGCGCAGCAAGCCGCCCGGTCGGGCAAGATTCTCGTGGCGCCCAACGGCATGCCCTGACCGCGCCTGCGCGTCACGCCAGCGTCGCTGACTCGAGGTCGGTTCAGACCAGCGGCCGCAGTTCGACGCTGACGCCGTAGTGGTGTGCACCGCCGCCCAGGATCATGCCGCGCACCGGGCTGACGTCGGCGAAGTCGCGGCCCCAGGCGACGATGACGTGCTCCTCGTGCGCGATCAGGTCGTTGGTCGGGTCGAGATGGACCCAGCCGGTTTCCGGGCCGCACCACAGGGCGAACCAGGCGTGGCTGGCGTCGGCGCCGCGTAGTTCGGGGCCGCCGGCGCGCCGGTAGGTGCGGATGTAGCCCGACACATAGCCGGCAGCCAGGCCCAGGGCGCGCAGCGCCGCGATGCCGACATGCGCGAAGTCCTGACAGACACCCAGGCGCCGTGTGAAGACCTCGTTGAGCGGCGTCGAGACGTCGGTTGCGCCGGGCGTGTAGGTGAAGTCGGCCCGGATGCGCCGGATCAGGTCGAGCGCGCCGGCCAGCACCGGCCGGCCGGCGGGAAAGGAAGGCTGGGCGTAGGCCAGCGCTTCCGGCCCGATCGCGACCAGTGGCGAGGCGTGGATGAACTCCGCCGCCGTCACCGACGCGGGGAACGCCGTGGCCAGCGACGCGCGCACGTCCTCCCAGGGGGGCGTGACGGTCGGATCCGGCGGCGCCGGCAGCGCCACGTCGACCTGCGAGCGCATCTCGATGATCAGCACGGTGTGCGCCTGCTCGATGCGGAAGACGTCGACCAGGTTGCCGAAATGATCTGTGTGCATCGCACGCGTGCGCGGCGGCGGATCGACCACCAGCGTGGCGTCGGCCACCGATTGGCCGGGAAAGGCGCGCGGCCGCAGATGCGCGATGTGCTGCGCCAGATCGACGCTGGCGGCGTAGCGATAGGAGGTGCGGTGCGAGACAGCGTACAGCATCGGCGCCTCAGGCCGGCGACAGGCCGAGCATGCGCGGCGCCGGCACGAGCGAAAAATAGGTGCGCGTCAGGTCGTCCGACAGCTGGCCCAGGGCCGCCTCGACATCGTCGACGACCTGGCGCAACTGCGTCGCCGCCAGGCCTTCGTGCCGCCAGGCGCGTTCGTCGCCGGCGAACAGCATGACGGCGTTGCGCAGGTCGCCGATATGCTGCTCGACCGCCAGGTCGATCGTTGAGCCGGTGGTGCGGCCGAGTTCGCCGAGATGGTGATGGATGGCCCGCAGCTGGAAGGCCAGCGCCCGCGGATTGCTGTCATCCAGCAGCACGAGGTCGAGCGTCAGCATCGGCTCCAGCGCACCCAGGTAGCGGGTGCGGTAGGTGATGGTCGAGTCGCACAGCTCCAGCGCCAGCCGCATCGCCGACTCCCAGACGACGGGCGATTGCGCGAACGGCGACAGCGCGCCGCGGCAGGTGAAGTGGCCGCGCTCCAGGCGACGGCCGATGTCGAGAAAGCGCCAACCACTGCCGCGCGTGACGTTCTCCTGCGACAGGCCGGCAAAGGTGGCGACGAAGCGGATCAGGTCGTCGAGCGCCGCCAGCAGCCGGTCGACGTTGCCGCGCGCCTCGGCCAGTCGCCGCGTCATGGCGCCGAGCAGCGCGTCGAGCGTGGCGATCATGTCGGCCGACAGCCGGTCGCGGGTCGAGGCCGCCAGCCGCTTGATGGCGCGCATCGTCTCGGCGATCGGCCGGCCTTCGGTGGCGAAGCGCGTCAGCGTCTGCGTCAGCAGCATGCTGTCGGGCGGCGCCAGCGCTTCCTGCGCCCCGATCAGGTCCATTTCGCGCAGTGCCCGCGTGAGCTGGCGCAACTCGGCCTGGTCGCGCGGCCCCATCGGGCCCATCGCCATGCGCGCCAGTGCGGCGCGCAGCAGGCGCGCCGTGTTGTCGAGCCGCTCGGTGTAGCGGCCCAGCCAGAACAGGTTGTCGGCGACGCGGCTTTGCAGGTCGAGGCCGCGTTGGATCGCGATGCGTTGCACCCGCGCTACCGACGGAATGACGACGTCGGCGTCGTCCTCGGCCAGCACCCAGATGTCGCGCATCTGGCCATCCAGCCTCCCGGGCTGCGCCAGCGGATCGCTGACCGGCGCGCGCGCCAGACCGCCGGGCATGACGGCATAGCCGCCGTCGCGCGCCACCAGGAACAGGCGCAGCACGATCGGTTCAGGTCGCAGGCCTTCGGCGCTCCACGACGGCGCCACCGACGGCAGCAGGCGGTGCTGCGCCACCCAGGCCATGGGCCGGGCGCGCACGCTTTCATAGAGGGCACGCCGCTCGCCGGCGGACGGGCTGGCCGTCGAGGCGGCCCCGGTGTCGAAGGCCGGGCGGAAGACCAGCGTGTCGAAGCGCGCCAGTGCGTGGTCCAGTGCCGGCTTCTCGCCCAGCCACCAGACGTCGAGCGCCGGCAGCTTCAGTTCCTCGTCGAGCACGCGCCGCGCCAGGCTGGGCAGGAAGGGCGCCAGTGCTGGGGTCTCGATGACGCCGCTGCCCAGCGCGTTGGCGACCGCGATGCTGCCGCCGCGCGCCGCGCCCAGCAGGCCGGTAACGCCCAAGGTCGAGTCGGCGCGCAATTCCAGCGGATCGCAATAGGCGCTGTCGAGCCGGCGCAGCAGCACGTCGACGTGCTTCAGCCCTTCCAGCGTCTTGAGCGCCACGCCTTCCTCGCGCACCGTCAGGTCGGCGCCCTCGACCAGCGTCATGCCCAGCGCGCGGGCGAGGAAGACCTGCTCGACATAGGTCTGGGCGAAGGGTCCGGCGGTCAGCAGCGCCACCAGCGGGTTGCTGTCGCGATTGGGGGCCAGTTCGACCAGCGTCTCGCGCCACTGCTCGAAGAACGGCGCAATGTCGCGCACGGCGACGGCGCGGAACGCCTCGGGCAAGGCGCGCGCCAGGGTCCGCCGCAGATGCAGGGCATAGCCGGCGCCCGCTGGCGCCTGCGTGTAGTCGCTCAGCACGGCCCAGCTGCCGTCGGGCATGTGCACCACGTCGGCGGCGTAAGCCACCAGATGGCGTTTCGGCGGCACCGCGCCGAGGCTGCGGCAGGGCCGCAGGAAATGCGGGTTGGCGTGCAGCAACGCGGGCGGCAAGGCGCGCTCGGCCAACAGCCGCTGCGGGCCGTAGATGTCGGTCAGGACGGCGTCCAGCAGACGGGCGCGCTGGATCAGGCCTTCCTCGAGTTCGCGCCAGTCGCTCGGCGCGATGATCAGCGGCATGCCCTCCAGCGTCCACGCCGCCGCCGCCGTGACGCCGTCGGGCGTGGCGGCGCTGGTGGCGCCGCTTTCAGACAGTTGCTGGCGGGCGCGCTCGATACGATCGGCGAAACCGGCGCCCGGCAGCGAGCGCATGACGCTGAGCAGCGCCTGCCAGTGATAGCGGATCGTTCCCTGGCCCGTGACCAGTTCGTCGTAGGCGGTCTTGCTGAGGGGCGCCTCGGGGATACGCAGGGCCTTCATGTCACGCGCGGCGGGCGTTGGCGGGTCGGCAGGTTCGCACAGCCGCGCGCCAGGGTCTACCGGCCGGCATGGCTCAGGCGCGACGCAGGTCGAGCGTCAGCGGATGGTCGGGATTGTCCAGCGCTTGCGGTTCAGCCATCGCGCCCGGCGTATGCCCGATCGGCGCGAAGCGCACCCGGCGGCGCGCCTCGGCCTCGTTGGCGTTGACCGGGAAGCGGTCGTAGTTGCGGCCGCCGGGGTGGACCACGTGATAGGTGCAGCCGCCGATCGATCGGCCGGTCCACGAGTCGTAGATGTCGAAGATCAGTGGCGCGTGCACGCCGATGGTCGGGTGCAGGGCGTTGGGCGGCTGCCAGGCGCGATAGCGCACGCCGGCGACGTATTCGCCGGGAATGCCAGTAGCGCGCAATGGCACCAGGTAGCCGCCGCAGGCGACCTGGTGGCGCGCGTCGTTGAGACCGCGAACCCTGACCTGCAGGCGTTCCAGGGAGGAGTCGACGTAGCGCGCAGTGCTGCCGGCCGCGGCTTCCTCGCCCAGCACGTGCCACGGTTCCAGCGCATGGCGCAGCTCCAGTTCGATACCGCGTTGCGCGACGCCGCCGATCTCGGGGAAGCGGAACTCGAAGTGCGGCAGGAACCATTCGGCCTCGACGTCGTGGCCGGCGCCGCGCAGATCGTCGACGACCTCGGTGAAGTCCTGCCACACGAAGTGCGGCAGCATGAAGTCGTCGTGCAGACGCGTGCCCCAGCGTGTCAGCTTCTTTTCATAGGGACGGCGCCAGAAGCTGGCCAGCAGGCCGCGCAGCAGCAGCTGCTGTGCCACGCTCATGCGCGGATGCGGCGGCATCTCGAAGGCGCGCAGCTCCAGAAGGCCGCGGCGGCCGGCGGCGCTGTCCGGCGTGTAGAGCTTGTCGATGCAGAACTCGGCACGGTGCGTGTTGCCGGTGACATCGACCAGCAGGTTGCGGAACACGCGGTCGACCAGCCACGGCGGCGCACTCTTGCCGCTCTCGATCTGGCGGAAGGCGATCTCGAGTTCGAACAGCGCATCGTTGCGCGCCTCGTCGACGCGCGGGTGCTGGCTGGTCGGCCCGATGAACAGGCCCGAGAACAGGTAGCTGAGCGAGGGGTGGTTGTGCCAGTAGCCGAGCAGGCTCTTCAGCAGGTCCGGCCGGCGCAGCAGCGGCGACGCCGCCGGCGTCTCGCCGCCCAGGGTCACATGATTGCCGCCGCCGGTACCGGTGTGGCGGCCGTCGAGCATGAATTTCTGCGCACCCAGGCGCGCCGCGCGCGCCTCGTCGTACACGATCTCGGTCTTCTCCACCGCCTCGCGCCACGAGGCGGAGGGATGGATGTTGACTTCGATCACGCCGGGATCGGGGGTCACCGAGAAATGCAGCAGCCGCGGATCGAAGGGTGGCTGATAGCCTTCGACGAAGACCGGGCAGCCCAGCTCCTCGGCGGTGGCTTCGACGGCGGCGACGAGGTGGAGATAGTCCTCGGCATCCTCGGTCGGCGGCATGAAGACATGCAGGTGGCCGTCGCGCGGCTCGAAGGCCATAGCCGTGCGCACGGTCCAGGCGGCAGATTGTCCCCTGGATGGCAGCCGCTGCAATGCGAGACCGTCGGCATCGCGTGCCGCATCGCGACCATGCGGCGGACCACCTGCGGCCCGGCCGTCGGTCGTTAAGCTGCTGGGCGATTGCAGGCGCGTCGTCGCTGCCAGGCGCAGTGCCTCCAGTGGCGGCAGTGGCGCCCGCGGCATCAGCGGGTCGGGATCATAGAAATAGGTCTGGTCCTCGGTCGCGGCCCAGGGCAGCGAGTCCAGCGGCAGACGATAGCCGATCGGCGAATCGCCGGGGATCAGATAGAGGCGTTGCGGCCGCACGAACCATGGACCGCTGCGCCAGCGCCGGCCGCGGCCATGTTCACGCTGGATCGGCAGCACGTGACCGACGACGCTCTCCAGACCGCCCTCGAAGACGCGCGCAAGTCGCGCCCGCTCGTACGGATCGCGGAGGTTGGACTCGGCCGGGTCGACGTTGACCGGCAGGCGCCGCTCGCGCCACAGGTAGTACCAGGTGTCCTCGTAGGCCGGCAGCGCAAAGCCCGGATCGATCTGCAGCCGTTCTGCCAGCACCGCCGCGAAGCGGCCCGCCACGTCGGGCGACGCCCCATTGGGCTTTTCTTCGTGCGCGATGAGCTGCGGGTCGCGCCAGATCGGCTGGCCGTCCTTGCGCCAATAGCTGGTCAGCGCCCAGCGCGGCAGCTGCTCGCCGGGATACCACTTGCCCTGCCCGTAGTGCAGCAGCGGGCCGGTAGCAAAACGCTTCGACAGGGCGCGGAACAAGTAGCCGGCGATGCGCCGCTTGTTGGCGCCCAGCGCCTCGGTGTTCCACTCGGCGCCGTCCATGTCGTCGACCGAGACGAAGGTCGGCTCGCCGCCCATCGTCAGTCCCATGGCGGCATCGCCGAGGTCGCGGTCGATGGTGTCGCCGAGCGCGACGATGCGCTGCCACGTCTCGTCTGTGTAGGGCTTGGTGGTGCGTGGCGTTTCGCGCACGCGCGTTACCGACATGTCGAACGAGAAGCCGACCTCGGCCTTGCTGACCAGACCCTCGATTGGCGCGGCGCTTTGCGGTTCCGGGGTTGCCGCCAGGGGGATATGGCCCTCGCCCGCCAGCAGGCCGGATGTCGGATCCAGGCCGATCCAGCCGGCGCCCGGCAGATAGACTTCGCACCAGGCGTGCAGATCGGTGAAGTCGTAGGTTGGTCCTTCCGGTCCTTCCAGCGGCTTCTCGTCGGGCCGCAGCTGGATCAGGTAGCCGGACACGAAACGGGCCGCGAACCCCAGGTGACGCAGGATGTTGACCAGCAGCCAGCCGGTATCGCGGCACGAGCCCTTGCCCAGGCTCAGCGTTTCCTCGAGCGTCTGCACGCCCGGTTCCATGCGGATGACGTATCCGATGTCGCCTTGCAGGCGGCTGTTGAGTTCGACCAGGAAGTCGACGCTGCGGCGCGGCGCGCGGTCGATGCCAGCCAGCCATTGCGTGAGCAGCGGCCCCGGCGGCGCGACCTTGCGGAACGGCGCCAGATCCTCGGACAACGCCGGGTCATACTGGAACGGAAAGGTCTCGGCCTCGGGGTCGAGGAAGAAGTCGAACGGGTTGACGACGGCCATGTCGGCGACAAGGTCGACCGTCACTTCGAACCGTCGCGTTGGTTCCGGGAACACCAGCCGCGCGAGATAGTTGCCCTGCGGGTCCTGCTGCCAGTTGATGAAATGGCCGCCGGGCTCGATGTTCAGCGCATAGGACAGGATGGGCGTGCGGCAATGCGGTGCCGGCCGCAGGCGGACGATCTGCGGACCCAGGGTCACCAGGCGATCGTACGTGTAGGTGGTGCGGTGGTGTAACGCGACCTGGATGCTCATGAGCGAACCGCCTTGCTGGCGCGGCGAGGGTGGCCGTATGGAGTTCCCCACCGAACTCCGCAACAGGCTATGCCGCCGCAGGCTGCCAATCTTCCTCCGACTCCGGAACTGCCGTCGAACCCTCTATTCCTTCCGAACCGTGCTGCAGCAAGTTTTGGGCCATGGCGGGCGGTCGAGCGCCACAGTGGGGCCGCCGGTGGCGGCTGACGGCGGCGGGTGCGCGGCTGTAGAATGGTTCTTCAAGGACCGCCAGCCGGAGGGGAACGCCGCCATGCAGTCGGAAATTGCCGAAATCGAGAAGACGCTGCGCATCTACTTTGACGGGCTGTACGAAGGCCATACCGGCAAGTTGGGCGAGGCGTTCCATCCCTTGTCGCATCTCTACGCCTTGGGACCTGACGGTTCGGTGGCCGATATGCCGCGCGCCGACTGGTTCAAGGCGGTGGAGAGCCGTCCCTCGGCCAAGTCGAAGGGCGACGAACGCCGCGACCGCATCGTGTCGATCGATTTCAACGGCCCGGTCACGGCCTTCGCCAAGGTCGAGTGCCAGTTGCCGCCGCGTTATTTCACCGACTACCTGACCCTGCTGAAGGTCGACGGCCGCTGGCAGGTGATCGCCAAGGCCTACCACACCGTCACGAAGTGACCGGCGATCCGGGTCAGCCCGATCCGAACTGCAGCGCCGCCAGCAGACAAATCAGCACGACGCCGGTCAGCGGCCAGCGCAGGCGCGGATACCAGACCGGCGCCAGGCCGCGTCGCGCGGCGACAATATCGCACGCCAGCACGCCAAGATGGCTGGCGGTCATCAGCAGCAGGCCGGTGCGCTCGCCCAGTGCCAGCGACAGCCAGGCCAGCACTGGGGCGGCGGCGGCGGCCAGCAACTGCCAGGTCGCGACCGGCGTCTGCCGCAGGGCGAAGCCGGCATGCACGGCACCGAGAAATGACAGGATGCAGGCGCCATAACTGACCAGCGCCACGTAGGCATAAATCCGGATCGCCGGATCGCCACTGACGGCTACGGTGGCGGCCAGGCCCGCAAAGGGCACCAAGCTTGCGACCCCCACCACCACGGCCACCGACGGAATGCGTCGTTCAGGGCCGACCGGCGCGGCGCTGCGCGGTGTGGCAGGGCGCGCCATGGTGCGCCCGAGGCCAATCAGTCCTTGGCGTCGGCGGCGACCTGGACCTTGATCATCTTGTCAGGCCCCTGGACGGCGCCGCTGCGCGGATCGCCTTTCTTGATGCCGTCGACGAACTCCATGCCCGACACGACCTTGCCCCAGACGGTGTACTGGCCGTCGAGGAAGTCGGCCTTGTCGAAGCAGATGAAGAACTGGCTGCGCGCGCTGTTGGGATCGCTGGTGCGGGCCATCGAGACCGTGCCGCGCACATGCGGCTCCTTGGAAAACTCCGCCGGCAGGCGCTCGCCCATGCCGCCGCTGCCGGTGCCGTCGGGGTCGCCGGTCTGGGCCATGAAGCCGGCGATGACGCGATGGAACACGACGCCGTCGTATTTGCCCTCGCGCGCCAGCTTCTTGATCTGCGCCACGTGCTTGGGCGCCAGGTCGGGGCGCATCTGAATGACGACGCGACCATCCTTCAGATCGATGTAGAGCGTGTTCTCCCTGTCGGTCGGGGTCGCCGTCTTGCCCTGGGCAAGACCGTCCGTGCTCACGGCGAGCAGTGCAACGAAGGCCGTCAGCAACATGGTCAAACGCATGCATGTCCCCTGGCTAGAGTCGAACGCGGCGGACCATGGCGGAAGCGGCACTGGAGCGCAAGCGCGCCGCGGCGTTCGGGCGCGACCGGAGATGGCGGTCAATCGAGCCGGAAATTGAACGGAATCTCGACCACGATGGTGTTGCGCAGCACGACGCCCGGTGGCGCCTTCGGTGGCTTGAAGCGGAGTAGGCGCGCCGAGCGCAACGCCGCCGCGTCGAGGCTGTCGTGACCGCTGGATTGCTTCAGGCGTGCCTGGCGGATCGCGCCGCTCGGATCGAGTTCCACTTCAATCAGCACATTGCCCTGCTCGCCCTTGAAGCGTGCATCGCTTGGGTAGGCCGGCAGACGCGGGTCATGCCGGGCACCGGTCGCAATGACCAGCGGCGCCAGCCGCGTCGCCGTCGTCGTCGGCGCCGCCGACGGCTTGGGCGCCCCCGTCGCGCGGAGGGCAAACAGATCCGGCCGTGGCGGTGCGGGAGGGTCCGGCGGCAGGGCCGAAGACATCGGTCCCGGCGTAATCGCAAAACCATTGTCGGTCACGGCCAGCGGCGCCCTTGGCGGCGCTGTGGGCGTCGCTGGCGGCTGAGGTGGCGTTGGCCTCGCCGCAGGGACGTCGCCCGTTGCGGCCGACTGGGGCGTCGGGGGTGGTACCTGTGGTGGGGTTTCGGCTGCCGCCGGCGGAATCGGCGCAATCGGCGGTTCTGGCGATTTGCCGGCGAGGGGTGGCGGCGCTGGCTGCGGGGGCGTTGCCGGCGGGTCGATCAGGGTCAGTTCGACTTCGGTGACCGGCGGCGGTGGGCGCTGACCCGGACGCGCCACCACGATCAGCGCCACAATCACGGCCGCATGCAGCGCGGCGGCGATGGCGAGGCTGCCGTTCCACCGCCAACGCTCACCGATCACGGCCGCGATGGCGCCGGCGGCAAACGGGGGATTTTGCGCGATGACCCTGTGCACCACTACTCCCAGGCCGAATCAAACACCGCTTCAATACGCGCACGCAAGCTTCTGTGGAAATATGGTTCCTGGGAAACGTACCTGATTAACGTCGGCTCTTAATGAGTTTGCATAAGGGACCATTTTTTCACTGTTTTTGTCGAAATATGACTAACCCACGGGAATCACTTATCTTTTCCGTATAAATCGGGACTGATGAGAGGTATTCTCATGCCATATTTGGTCCATTTTTTGCCGATTGCGGTCCCGGATTTCGCATGCGTCCCCAAGGTGTCTCGGAATTGCGCGCGATCATCGATCGTGTGCTGGCAGCGCCGGCGGATGGGGCCGCAGGTGGCGCTGGAGTCGGCGATCCGGTTGGCGGTCAACAACCTGACGGACGCGGCCGACAGCTCGAGGAAAGTTGGGCGGCGCTGCTGAACGAACTGCGCGATC
>JAHCJT010000153.1 GCA_026126245.1 Alphaproteobacteria bacterium | reverse complement strand
CGGCGCGGACCTGGCCTATATCGGCACGCGCTTCATTGCCTCGAAGGAAGCCAACGCCACCGACGCCAACAAGCAGTGCATCATCGACAGCGCCGGCGAGGAAATCGTCTACACCAATCTCTTCACCGGCGTTCACGGCAACTACCTCAGCCGCAGCGTCGCGGCCGCCGGGCTCGATCCGGAGAACCTGCCGGAAGCCGACAAGTCGAAGATGAATTTCGGCTCGGGCGGCAACACCAAGGCCAAGGCCTGGCGCGACATCTGGGGTGCCGGTCAGGGGGTCGGCCAGATCGACGACGCACCACCGGCGGCCGAAGTCGTCGACCGCCTGGTACGCGAATATGAGCAGGCGCGCGCCGCGCTGTTCGCCGACCAGCCGGTGCCGACGCGGCTGGCAGCGGAGTAACCGGCCGCGCAACCACCACTGTTGGGCGCGCAAAATCGCAGCCACACGGCAGCGCGCGGCGTGATGGTGACAGCAGCGAAACGATTGCGTTGCCGCTGCATGAAACCGTCAATCCGCATGTCTGCACACGGAATCTAGGCGTTGTGTTTTGCGTCGAAAATGGCACTATCCGCGCCATGACGAGCGAAGCGGCATACGCGCGATTCGTCGCGCGGAGTACCTCCGATGCTACCGGCGCCTGAGACCTGTCCGGCGCTGGTGTTGAACGCCGATTTTCGGCCGCTGTCGTATTTTCCCTTGTCGCTATGGTCCTGGCAGGACGCCATCAAGGCGGTCTTCCTGGATCGTGTCAGCGTCGTCGCCGAATACGACCGGCCGATCCGCAGTCCCAGCCTGACGATGAACCTGCCCAGCGTGATTGCGCTGAAGGAGTACGTGCCGGCCGACCGTCGACCCGCGTTCACGCGGTTCAACGTGTTCCTGCGCGACCGCTTCACCTGCCAGTACTGCGGCGATGACCTGCCGGCGCACGACCTGACGTTCGACCATGTGGTGCCGCGCTCCAAGGGCGGCCGCACGGTATGGCGCAACGTCGTGACCGCCTGCAGCCCCTGCAATCTGCGGAAAGGCAACCGCCTGCCGCACCAGGCGCACATGCATCCGCTGCGCGCACCCTACGAGCCCAGTGCCATCGAGCTGCAGGAAAACGGCCGCGCCTTCCCGCCGAACCACCTGCACCAGAGCTGGCGCGACTATCTCTACTGGGACACCGAGCTCGATCCGGTGTGAGACTTGCCCTTCCCCGCGAGAAGCGTGGGGAGGATTGGAACTACGCGCTCCCAGCGGATAGCCTGCCGTTCGTACGAACGGGGGGGATGCATACATGGCCAACGACATGGGACGCGTCGCCGGCAAGGTGGCGCTGGTGAGCGGCGCGGCTTCGGGTCTGGGCAAGGCGACGGCCGAGCGCCTGGCGCAGGAAGGCGCCGCGGTGGTGATCGCCGACATCCGGGCCGAGCCGGCCCAGGCGGTGGCCGATGGCATCCGCCGGGCCGGCGGACGCGCCGCGGCGTGCAAGCTCGACGTGACGCAGGACGAGGACTGGCAAGCGGCGGTGGCCGACGCCGAACGCGCCTTCGGCAAGCTCGACATCGTGGTCAACAACGCCGGCATCGCCGATGGTGGCTGGATCCACAAGATCAGCCTCGAGGACTGGCGCCGCGTGATGGCGGTCAACCTCGACGGCGTGTTCCTCGGCGTCAAGCACGGCGCCGAAGCCATGAAACGCTGTGGCGGCGGTTCGATCGTCAACATCTCCTCGGTCGCCGGGCTGGTCGGTATCGCCGAGGGCTCCAGCGCCTACTGCGCCAGCAAGGGCGGCGTCACCCTGCTGACCCGCGCCGCGGCGCTGGAGCTGGCGCTGCTCAAGACCAACATCCGGGTCAACTCGGTGCATCCCGGCTTCATGCAGACGCCGATGCTGGAGGGTATCATCGGCCTGTCGCGCGATCCCGACGCGGCGCGCGCCGCGATGGTCAAGGGCGAGCCGATCGGCCGCCTGGGCGAGGCACGCGACATCGCCAACGCCGTTCTTTATCTCGCCAGCGACGAGGCGGCGTTCGTCACCGGCACGCAGCTCGTGGTCGACGGCGGCTTCTACGCCAAGTGACACTGTCGTCCTGAGCCGCGCCGCCGTTCAAACACGCTGTCATCCCTCGCGGCGCTCGGGATGACAGACAAAACGGACCACCGCAACGCTCTCGGCCTTCACCGCTCACACGCGGCTGTTCGTGCGCGCCCAGTCATTGAGGTAGGTGACGCAAGCGTCCAAGGTCGTCACATCGACATAGCGCCGCCCGATGTCGCGCAGATTGTCGTGGTGCGGGCCTTCCTCGATGTCGCCGACGCAATCCTCCGGCACCAGGGTGCGGAAGCGGTAGCTGAAGCTGTCGATCGCCGTCGCCCGGATGCAGCCGCTGGTGTTGCAGCCGGTGATGATCACGGTGTCGACCCGCTCCTTGACGAAGTAGCTACCGACGGCGGTATCGAAGAAGATCGACGGGCCCTTCTTGCAGACCCTGAGATCGTAGGACGGATCGTGGATGCGCTCGTCGAGCTCGGTGCTGGGATGGCTGTGCAGGAACGTCTCGCGCACCGCCGTGATCTTCCAGTACGGCATCTCGCGCTCGTTCATGTAGGCGGTGTTGCAGACCGCCACCGGCACGCCGTGGCGGCGCGCCACCGCAAGCAGTCTCGCGGTGTTCTCGACCGCGCGCATCACCAGCGGCGCGCCGCCCAGCGGATATCGCGGGTCGGTAAAGCCCTTCTGGAAATCGACCACGACGACGCCCGGCTTCTGGCCGGTGCCAACCGCGATCTCACCGTAGCTGCGCTTCTGATAGTCGTCGGCCACTGTCATTTGCGCCACCGCCCCTGGTCCCGGAAGACTGCGACGATAGGCCGTGGCGGCAACGGGTCAAGCCGCAACGCCGTAGTGTCGGCGGCACCGGGGTGCAGCTATTGTCGGCGCCGCCTGCCAGGGAGTCGACGATTGACGATCGAAACCGCCCCTATCCGCACCTTCGTCGCCGGCCCCCGCAGATGCGGCGCCCATGACGGTCGAGCCAAATTCGGTGCCAACCGACCAGCCAGGAACAACGCCGGCCGTGTCGCGTGCGGCGGCTGTCGGCACATCCTGCGGGTCACCCGATGAGCCGATCCATCCACGACCGCGTCCGCATCCGGCAGGTGCAGGTCCTGTCCGACGACTGGTCGGTGCTGAAGAAGACGACCCTCGACTATCAGCGCAAGGACGGCACGTGGCAGACCCTGGCGCGCGAGACCTATGACCGCGGCAACGGGGCGGTGATGCTGCTTTACAACCGGCAGGCTGGGACGGTCGTGCTGACGCGGCAATTCCGCCTGCCCGCCTACGTCA
This sequence comes from Alphaproteobacteria bacterium, assembly GCA_026126245.1. Lineage (GTDB taxonomy): Bacteria > Pseudomonadota > Alphaproteobacteria > Reyranellales > Reyranellaceae > Vineibacter. Next base: position 8,151 of record JAHCJT010000153.1, on the reverse strand, counting down.
ACGGCCATCCGGAACCGCTGATCGAAGCCCCCGCCGGCCGGCTCGACTCGCATGATCCGGAAACCTGCATCCGCAAGGAGACCGAGGAGGAGACCGGCTACCGCGTCGGCCGGCCGCGGCGGATCCTCGACGCGTTCATGAGCCCGGGCAGCGTCACCGAGCGGCTGGCTTTTTTCGTGGCCGAGTACGAGCCGTCCGACCGCGTCGCGGCCGGCGGCGGCGACGCCAGCGAGGGCGAGGACATCGAAGTGCTCGAGCCGACGCTTGACGAGGCACTGGCAATGGTCGACCGCGGCGAGATCATCGACGCCAAGACGATCCTGCTGCTGCAGTACGCCAAGCTGCGCGGCCTCGTCGAGCCGCCGCTAGATCCGGGTCGACAGCCAGATCGCCAGGCGTGAGCCGCCCTTGATGGCGGTGGTCAGCAACTCGTAGCCGGGCGCCTGCTCGGCACCGCTGGCCAGCGCCTCATCGCGATGCGCGATCTCGTCGCGACGGAAGCGCTCGACGGTCTCGCGCAGCGGCGCCTCGTCGGCGCCCAGCCGGTCGCGCTGGGCGGCATAGTGCTCGTCGATCGCTTCCTCGACCGCGACCGTGCAGGCCATGGCCGCCGCCTCGCCCAGCAACGCCGTCGCGGCGCCCAGCGCGAAGCCGGCGACCGACCACAACGGCGACAGCGCCGTCGGCCGCACGCGGCGGTCGGCAATCAGGGCATCGAACGCCCGGCGGTGCTCGACTTCCTGCGCCAGCATATGCTCGATCTTGCGGGCCGCCGGCGTGGCGCCCTGGCCGCGCCAGCGCAACGCCGCGAGCTGGCCCTCGTAGATCCGCACCGCACCGAACTCGCCGGCCTGATCGACGCGAATCACCCGTTCGACGAATTCGCGCGGAGTCGGATCACCGGGTTGCCAGCCTTCGTTGGTGAGCGGCGGCGGCGCGGGCGGTGCTTCTGACTCACTGTCGGACGGGCGGCTATCGTCGCTCATGGCCGGCCCTCATGACGGACGCGGCGCCAGGCGCCACGCCATGACCAGTACCCAGCCGCCGAGAGCCGCCGACAGCACCGCGTTCCAGCCGGCCATCGACAGGCCGAACAGAGACCAGGGAATCTCGTCGCAGCGCACCATCTTGGTGCCCATCAGCATGCGCCGGAGCTCCTCGACTGTCTTGCCTACACTGGAGCTGGCGGTGCAGGCGGCCGGCCCGGCCCACCACTTCCATTCGACGCCAGCGTGATAGACGGCGATGCCGGCGGTCGCCAGCAGCGCCACGCCGACCAGCGCCAGCAGCGCCAGACGGACCGGGCGGCCGGTCGGGACCAGCGCCAGCCAGGCCAAGACCAGCACCGCGACATGACCGTAGCGCTGCCAGTAGCACAGGGTGCACGGCGGCAAACCGCCGAGATACTGGAAACCCATCGCGCCCAGCAGCAGGGCGCCGCTGCCGCACAGCGCCAGAATCGCCGGCAGCGAGGGCTGCGATAGCGACGGCGCGCGCACAGCCGGAAGAACGACGACCGAGCTCATGTCGCACTCATATAGCGCCGAACCGTCGCTTGCGGGAGTGGCCGATGGTCCCCCTTCACCTTGACGCTGCCACATTCGACGATGTGGCCGCGTCCCCTCAGAATTCGACGTCGAGCTCCTCGATCTCGTCCGGCTCCGCCTGCGCCGCGCTGATCCACTCGACGACGAACGGCAGGTTCAGGATGTGCTCGCTGTAGCCGCGGCAGGCCGCATCCAGCTTGACGTTATACGTGCGAAAACGCGTGCAGACCGGCGCGTACATGGCGTCGGCCGCGGTCGGCGGGCCGAACAGGTACGGCCCACCATACTTGGCCAGGCACTCGCGCCAGATCGTGGCGATACGATCTATGTCGGCCTGGGCGCCGGCCCAGATCTTGAAGCCCGGATAGTGGGCCTTGATGTTCATCGGCAGGGCCGAGCGCAGATTGCTGAAGCCCGAATGCATCTCGCCCGAGATCGACCGGCAATGAGCCCGCGCCGCCCGGTTGCGCGGCAGCAGATTGGCATTGGGCCGGATTTCGTGGAGGTACTCGGCGATCGCCAGCGTATCCCAGACGGTGATGTTGTCGTGGGTCAGGCACGGCACCAGGAACGACGGCGACAGCAGCAGCAATTCGGCGCGGGTCGAGGGGTCGTCCGCCGGCAAAATCCGCTCTTCGAAATCCAATCCGGCCATTTTGCACAGCAACCAGCCCCGCAAGGCCCAAGAGGAATAGTTCTTGCTACTGATGGTGAGAGAGGCCTCAGCCATGGGCGTCATCCCTGTGTTTGCCAGCCCCGAGACGTCTGACCTGACTGGCCCGTTTGACGTTCGACGCTGAAAAGCCCTGCAATAACCGCGCCGGTGCCGTTCATGTTGTACCTCGCCTACCAGGCTCAAGCCGACCTTATGCAGCCGATCCGGCTGATGGCGCAGAGCATGGTAGCGACCCTGGGCCCGGGACTACTTGCGGCATCGCCCGGCGGCGCCACAAGGCGGCTGGCCGCCGCTTGCGAGCTGATCGCCCGCGCCGGGCTCAGCCACCACCGACCGTCGTTCGGACTGGACAGCGTCGTGGTCGATGGCCGCGAGATGCCGGTGCGCGAGGAGGCCATCTATTCCACGCCGTTCGGCACCCTGTTGCGCTTCGCCAAGGATATCGACGTCGTGCAGCCGCGCGTGCTGCTGGTGGCTCCGCTGTCCGGGCACTTTGCCACCTTGCTGCGCGGCACGGTGCAGACCCTGCTGCCGGAGAACGACGTCTATATCACCGACTGGCACAACGCCCGCGACATCGGCCTGTGGCACGGCCGCTTCGGGTTCGATGAGTATGTCGACCACCTGATCAGATTTCTGGAGGTCATGGGGCCCGGCGCGCATGTGATCGCCGTCTGTCAGCCCTGCGTCCAGGCATTGGTCGCCGCGTCCGTGATGGCCGAAGCCGGCAACCCCGCCCAGCCTCGCAGCATGACCTTGATGGCTGGGCCGATCGACTGCCGTGTCAACCCCACGACAGTCAACCAGCTCGCCACCAGCCGCCCGATCGAGTGGTTCGAACAGAACCTGATTGCCGCCGTGCCCATGGTTTTTCCCGGCGCCCTGCGCCGCGTCTACCCGGGGTTCCTGCAGCTGCTGGCCTTCATGAGCATGAACCTCGATCGCCACCTGCAGGCGCACGTCGACCTCTACGATCACCTTGCCCGCGGTTGCCACACCAAGGCGGCCGCGACCAAGGCCTTCTACGACGAGTACTTTGCCGTGCTCGACATGACGGCCGAGTTCTATCTCGAGACCGTACGGTACATTTTTCAGGAGTACCGGCTGCCGCTGGGCACCCTGACGTGGCGTGGCAATCCGGTGACGCCTCGCGCCATCCGGCGCACGACGCTGCTGACGGTCGAGGGCGAACGCGACGACATCTGCGCGGTCGGCCAGACGCTGGCGGCCCACGACCTCTGCACTGGCCTGCGGCCGTACCGCAAGCGCCACCACCTGCAGGCGGGTGTCGGCCACTACGGCGTCTTCAGCGGCAGGAAATGGAGCAACCAGATCTATCCGGTCGTGCGCAACGTCATCCTCGCCAGCGACTGAAGCGGCTCAGAACAGGTACCGGAACGCCACGAACCCGCCGACCAGGGCGACCAGGAAGAGCCAGGTAAGGACCGTCAGGTGCTTCTCCACGAAGGCGCGCACCGGTTCGCCGAAGCGCCACAGCAACGCCGCGATCAGGAAGAAGCGCGCCCCGCGGGTCAGGATCGATGCCCACACGAAGGTGAACAGGTCGAAATGCGCAGCGCCGCTGGCGATTGTCACGAGCTTGTACGGTATCGGCGTCAAACCCTTGATCAGGATGATCCAGATTCCATAGTGCTCGAAGCCGGCAACGAAGCTGTCGCGCGCCGCCTGCAGGCCGTAGACGCGCACCACCCACGCCCCCACCGTCTCGAACAGGTAGTAGCCGATCGTGTAGCCCAGCAGTCCGCCCAGCACCGAGGCGACCGTGCAGACCAGGGCGATGCGGAAGGCCTTGGCACGGTTGGCCAGGACCATGGGTATCAGCATCACGTCCGGCGGAATGGGAAAGACCGAGCTTTCCAGGAACGACACCGCGCCCATCGCCGGCAGGGCGTGGCGATGGGCGGCCAGCGCAATCACCCAGTCATACAGACGGCGAAACATAGGGCGGGATGGCGAACCAGGGCAGAGGACGACAGGGATGTCTAGCACGGCCCCGGCCAAGTGTCGCGAGCGACCACTCAGGTCGGGCCCGCCCGGCAGCCACGGGACCTCGACCCAACCGGCACCGGCGGCCGAAGCCGGCCGGGGGTTCAAATCGCCGCGCCGCGTCCCCGTCGCCGCAACCCGCGCCGTCTGGAACGGCGCCAAACGCCCAATCGTGATGACCGGCAGCGAAATTAGCGTTTCCCGCCATGCATTTGTCGCTACACTGCCGGTGACCAATCTTTACAGGGTGGCTCGCGGCCGACAGGCGCCGCAGGGCTCGTACGCATGAAAAGGCACGTGGTGGCGATCATGTCATCCCTGCTGCTGATCGTGGCAGGGGGTGGCGGGTGGTGGTGGTTCAACCACGGCCCTGGCGCGAGCGTCCCTGCGTCGTCCGCCGGCAACACCTCCGGGGCGCCAGGACCCGGCGCGTCGACCAGATCGGGCAAGCCGCCGGCGAGCAAACCGGCAGCCGGGCCGGTTCTGGTCGAGGCCGCGAAGGTGCGAGTCGGCACCAGCCGCAAGACCATTCTGGCGGTCGGTACGTTCCGCTCCTACGAATCGGTGATGGTACGACCGGAGCTGGCCAGCCGCGTCGTCGCCTTCAATTTCGATGAAGGGCAGAAGGTCAAGAAGGGCCAGGAGCTGGTCAAGCTCGACTCCACGATCGACGAGGCCCAGCTCGTGCAGGCCGAGGCGGCGCTGCAATTGTCCAAGGCCAACTACGAGCGCGCCGTGTCGCTGCAGGCCCGCCAGGCAACCACCGAAAAAGCCGTCGACGAGGCACGCGCTGCCCTGCGCCGCGACGAGGCGGCCGTCCAGCTTGCCCGCGCACGGGTCGAAAAATTCACGCTGGTGGCGCCATTCGACGGAGTCGTCGGCCTTCGCCGCGTGTCGGTGGGCAGCTACCTGCAGGCCGGCGCCGACATCGTGAACCTCGAACAGATCGATCCGCTCAAGGTCGACTTCCGCGTGCCCGAGACATTCCTGGCGGCGATCCAGATCGGCCAGACCATCGCGCTGAACGTTGATGCCTATGCCGGCCGCGAGTTCTCCGGCCGGGTCTATGCCATCGATCCGCTGGTCGACGAGGCCGGCCGCTCGATCGTGATTCGCGCGCAGGTCAACAATCCCGGCGACACTTTACGGCCCGGCGTATTTGCCCGCGTCGCGCTTACGCTGGCGGCACGCGAGAACGCGCTGTTCGTGCCCGAACAGGCGATCGTGCCGGTCGGCGACCGCCTGCAGGTCTACCGCGTCGTCGACGGCAAGTCGGTGCCGACCTTCGTCAAGGTAGGCCAGCGCGAGAAGGGCGAAGTCGAGATCCTCGAAGGCGTCACGGCCAGCGACATGGTCATTACCGCCGGCCACCTGAAGTTGCCCCGACCCGGCATCCCGGTATCGGTCGTGCCGCCGGGCGGCCCCGGAAAGGCACCGGCCGGCGGTCCAGGGGCTTCGCCGCCGCCGACGGGCGGATCGGCACCATCGACCGAGCGGCCGGCCAACGCAAAGACGCCGGGCGCCAACCCGGGTCGCGGCGGCTGACGCCGCAGCCTGGGGGCACAAGCCATGCGCCTTCCCGAGATCTCCATCCGCCGGCCGGTGCTCGCCACGGTGATGAGCCTGGCGCTGACCTTACTCGGCGTCGTCAGCTACCAGCGGCTGTCGGTCCGCGAATATCCGAACATCGACGAGCCGACGCTGACCGTCGACACGACCTATCGCGGCGCCTCGGCCGAGATCGTCGAGAGCCAGGTCACCCAGCCGCTCGAAGAGTCGCTCTACGGCATCGACGGCATCGAACTGATGACGTCGTTCAGCCGGGCCGAACGCAGTCTGATCACGGTCAAGTTCCGCCTGACGCGCAACGTCGACAACGCCGCCGCCGATGTGCGCGACCGCGTCGCGCGCGTGCGCTCGCGCTGCCGACCGAGATCGACGAGCCGGTGATCGCCAAGGTCGAGGCCGACGCCAATCCGATCATTTACATCGCCTTCAGCAGCGACACGATCTCGCAGCTCGAGGTGACCGACTACATCGACCGTTTCGTCAAGGACCAGCTCCAGACCATTGACGGCGTCTCGCAGCTGCGCATCTTCGGCGAACGGCAGTTCGCCATGCGCATCTGGCTCGACCGGGTCCGCATGGCCGCCTACAAGATCACGCCGCAGGACGTCGAGACGGCGCTGCGGCGCCAGAATCTCGAGGTGCCGTCGGGCCGCATCGAGAGCACCGACCGCGAGTTCACCATCCTGGCCGAAACCGACCTGCGCACGCCGGCGCAGTTCGAGAATCTGATCCTGCGCGACACAGACGGCTATCTGGTGCGGCTGAAGGATGTCGGGCGGGCCGAGATCGAGGCGCGCGATACCCGCGTGGTGAGCCGCTTCAACGGCAAGCCGGCGGTCAATGTCGGTGTCATCAAGCAGTCGACGGCCAATCCCCTGTCGGTCGCCAACGACGTCAAGGCGCGCTTGCCGCAGATGCTCGCCGAGCTGCCGCCAGGCATCAGCGCCGAGGTGGCCTACGACAGCACCGTCTTCATCGACCGCTCGATCACCAACGTGTTCCGCACGATCGGCGAAGCGGTGGCGCTGGTCGTGCTGGTGATCTTCCTGTTCCTGCGCTCGCTGCGCGCCACCTTCGTGCCGCTGGTCACCATTCCGGTGTCCCTGATCGGCACCTTCACCATGATGCTGGTGCTGGGATTCTCGATCAACACGCTGACCCTGCTGGCCATGGTGCTGGCGATCGGCCTGGTGGTCGACGACGCCATTGTCATGCTGGAGAACATTGCGCGCTACGTCGAGCAAGGCATGAAGCCGTTCGAGGCGGCGCTCCGCGGGTCGCGGGAAATCGCCTTTGCCGTCATCGCCATGACCATCACGCTGGCGGCGGTCTACGCCCCGATCGCCTTCCAGACCGGCCGCACTGGCAAGCTGTTCACGGAGTTCGCGCTGACGCTGGCCGGCTCGGTCATCGTCTCGGGGTTCGTCGCGCTGACGCTGTCGCCGATGATGTGCTCCAAGCTGTTGCGTCACCACGAGCGGCACGGCTGGCTCTACCTGCTGGGCGAACGGACGTTGCTGGCGATGAACGCCGGTTACCGGCGCCTGCTCGGCTGGACGTTCTTCGTACGGCCGCTGATCATCATCGTCGGACTGTCAGTGGCGGTCACCGCGGGCTTCGTCCTGCGGCTGATCCCGTCGGAGCTGGCGCCGACCGAGGATCGCGGCAGTGTCAGCAACATCGGTTTCGCGCCCGAGGGCTCGACGATCGACTTCACGCTCGGCTACGCCCAGCGACTCGAGGACGTCTATCTGCGCAGCGAGCGCTTCAACCGGCCGGAGATCAGCGAGAACGTCGACCGGCTGCTGGTCATCGTCGGCTTTCCCGACGTCACGCGCATCCTTGCCTTCGCGCGGCTCAAGCCCTGGGAACAGCGCAAGGTGAAGCAGCAGGCGGTGACGGAAATGGCGCGGCCGCTGGCGCAACGCATTCCCGGCGTCAACGCCTTCCCCATCAACCCGCCGTCCTTCGGGCTACGCACGACCGACAAGCCAGTCCAGATTGTTCTGCTGACCACCCAGCCGTACCAGGTGCTCGACGCCGCGACCAACCAGCTCATGGCGGCGGCACGCGGCAACGAGTGCCTGACGGCGCTCGATTCCGATCTCAAGCTGAACAAGCCCGACCTGCGCGTGCGGCCCGACCGCGAGAAAGCGGCGCTGCTGGGCGTCGAGGTCGACACCATCGGCCGCACCCTGGAAACCCTGATGGGCGGCCGCCAGGTGACGCGCTTCAAGCGCGAAGGCAAGCAATATGACGTCATGGTCCAGGTCGCCGACACCGACCGCACGCGGCCCGATCAGCTCAACGAGATTTTCGTGCGTGCCCGCTCGGGTCAGATGGTTCCGCTGG
>JAHCJT010000152.1 GCA_026126245.1 Alphaproteobacteria bacterium | reverse complement strand
ATCGCTGCACGCCCTAGTGCCGCCGGCGCCGGCGCCGAAATACGTCGCGGCGCACTGGTCCTACGACGCCGTGCGGCCGTTCCTGATGGAGTCCGGTGGGCTGATCACCGCCAAGGAAGCGGTGCGCCGCGTGCTGATCCTGGAGAACCCGGCGCTGCGCGGCAGCGCCTGCTGCACGCCCTCGCTCTACGCCGGCCTCCAGCTCATCCTGCCCGGCGAGGTGGCGCCCAGCCACCGCCACACGCAATCGGCGCTGCGCTTCATCGTCGAGGGCGATGGCGCCTATACCGCCGTCGACGGCGAGCGCACGGTCATGCACGAGGGCGACTTCGTGATCACCCCGACCTGGACCTGGCACGATCACGGCAACGAGTCGTCGAAGCCGATGGTCTGGCTGGACGGGCTCGATATCCCGATGGTGGCGCTGTTCAACGCCGGCTTCGCCGAAAACTACGGCGAGGACGAGCAACCGGTGACCAAGCCCGAGGGCGACTCCGATGCGCGCTTTGCGCGCGGCCTGCTGCCGGTCGACTGGAAACCCTCGCGCCAGACCTCGCCGATCTTCAACTACCCCTACGCTCGCACGCGCGAGGCGCTGGCGCGCATGGCGCGGGCCGACGCGCCCGACCCCTGTCACGGCCACAAGCTGCGCTACGTCAATCCCGCCAGCGGTGGCGCGCCGATTGCCACGATGGGCACCTTCATGCAGCTGCTGCCGAAAGGCTTCACGACGGCGCCCTACCGCTCGACCGACGGAACGATCTTCTCAGTGGTCGAGGGCGAGGGCGAAACGACGGTGGGCGATGAGGTATTTCCCTGGAAAAAGCGCGACCACTTCGTGGTGCCGTCCTGGGCGCGGGTGACGCATCGCGCGGACAAGGAAGCGGTGCTGTTCAGCTTCTCCGACCGCCCGGTGCAGGAGCGCCTCGACCTGTGGCGTGAGGACCGGGGCGGCAGGTAGGCCGCCGTGCCTGGCCACCAAGACCACGTGCACGCGAACAGGACGATGACCGGCGTGCCGGGCGGAAGCCATGGATCGCGGGCGGCGAGAGTCCCGGTCCGACCGGGGGAGGAAAACGATGCCGCAACTGGGATATCTGCTGCCGACCCGCGAGCGGGTCATGGAAGGCCGCCACGAGACGGCGTCGCTGCTGGCGCTGGCCGAGTGCGCCGGGGCGCTGGGATTCGACTCGCTGTGGGTCGGCGATTCGCTGCTGGCCCGCCCACGGCATGACCCGCTGACCCTGCTGGCCGCCGTCGCCGCCCGCGTGCCGCGCGTCGAACTGGGCACCGCCGTGCTGCTGCCGGCGCTGCGCAACCCGGTGGTGCTGGCGCAGCAGGTGGCGACGCTCGACCGCATCGCGGAAGGTCGCGTCATCCTCGGCGTCGGGATCGCCAACGACGTGCCGAACATCCGCGCCGAGTTCGAGGCCGCCGGCGTGCCGTTCGACAAGCGCGTCGGACGTTTCGTCGAGGGCCTGGCGCTGGCGCGCGCGCTGTGGTCCGGCCAACCGGTCGACTGGAACGGCCGCTGGACGCTCAAGGCCAGCGTGCTGGGCCCGACGCCGCACCGGCCGGGCGGGCCGCCGATCTGGATCCCGGGCTCGGTGGCGGTGGCGCGGCAGCGCGCCGGCCGGCTGTACGACGGCTGGTTCCCCAACGGGCCGAGCCCGGCCGAGTTCGCGCCGCAGTTCGCCGAGGTGAAAGAAGCGGCGCGCGCCGCCGGTCGCGATCCCGCCGCCATCACCGGCGCCATGTACCTGACCCTGGCGATCGATAACGATGCCGGCCGCGCCGGCGCCCGGATCGACAGCTATCTGGAGCAGTACTACGGCATGCGTGCCGATCTGCTGCGCAAACGGCAGATGTGCTTCGCCGGCCCGCCCGCCGGCGCCGCCGCGTGGCTGAAAGCCTACGCCGACGCCGGCGCCAGCCACCTTGTGCTGCGCTTCGCCGGCGACCACGAGCGACAGCTTGAGATTGTGGCGCGCCTGCGCCACGACCTGGGCTGGTAGGTGGTCCGCCTGCGGTCCGACTGTTCGACCCTCAGACGCGCGCGACGCTGTCTTGACGTCCGCGCATCCGCTTACGGAGTGCCAGCCATGCGACAGCCTGTGTCGTTCTACAGCGAGGGCGTGAAGCTCGACGGCGATCTGTTCCTGCCTGACGACCTGCGGCCGGGCGAGACGCGCGCCGGTATCGTGCTGTGCCACGGCTATACCGGCGTGAAGGATCTCTACCTGCCCGACAACGCGGCCGTACTGAACCGCATCGGCTACGTCGTGCTGACCTTCGACTACAAGGGCTGGGGCAAGAGCGAAGGCGCGCGCAGCCGGCTGGCGCCATTCAGTCGCGTCGCCGACGTGCAGGCCGCGATCACGTTCCTCGGCCTGCACCCCAATTGCGACAAGCGCCGCATCGGCATCTACGGCACGAGCTACGGCTGCGCCACGGTGGTGTTCACCGCCGCCATCGATGAGCGCGTGAAATGCACCGTGGGCGTCGTCGGCATGGGCCATGGCGGGCGCTGGATGCGCAGTGTTCGACGACCCGACGAATGGGTCGATTTGCTGGCGCGCGCCGAGCAGGACCGCGAGGTCCGCGTGCTGACCGGCCGCTCCGAGTTCGTCGCCCGCGAGGAGATCCTGCTGCCCGACCGGCAGTCGGCCGCGCTGGCGGCCAAGGCACGCGCCGCCAATCCAAACGCCGTGGGGCAAATTCCACTGGAGTACATCGACGAGACCTTGTCGTTCCATCCCGAGTGGGTAGTCGACAAGATTGCGCCGCGGCCGCTGCTGCTGATCGCGGCCGGCGACGACCGTCTGGTGCCGCCCGAGGACTGCCACTCGCTGTTCGACAAAGCCGGCGAGCCTAAGAAGCTGGTGGTGCTGCCCGGCATCGGCCACTACGAGGTCTACGCCAGACCCGCCTTCGATGACGTCATGCGCGAAACCGGCTCCTGGTTCCGCCAGCACCTGCCGGCATGAAGCGCGCGATCGTCCGTGGTGCAATTCTGTTCGATCGCAACGGCGGCCGTCAGCGCGCGGCGCGTCGGCGCAGGGCGGCGAGGAAGTCCTCGACGATGCGCTCGAGGCTGTGCGAGGGCTGCCAGCCCCATTCCTCGCGCGCCTTCGAATCGTCGAGCGGCCGCACCATGTCCCTGAGCAACGGCTGGATCTTGGGATCGGGCACGAAGTCGATGCGCGCCTCGGGCAGCTTAGCGCGCACTGCCGCCGCCAGCTCGCCGGCGCTGGGCGTCGGCTTCACGCCGTCGACGATGTAGTTCACCGTCTTGATCGCCGCGCGCGGCGCGCTGGCGAGCTGGATCGTCGCGCGCGCCGCCTCGTCCAGGTACATGATCGGCATGCGCGTGTCAGGCGTCACCCAGATGGTGAACGGCTTGCCGCCGGCCGCCGCTTCGATCACCCACGAGGTGTACTGCACCGCGCCCGGCGTCGCGACGCCCGGACCGATCACCGAGGGATAGCGGATGCCGCGGAAGTCGAGGCCGTACTTGCGGCGGTAGAACAGCCCCATGTGCTCGCCGAACGCCTTGGTGGCACCGTAGAAGAACACCGGCCGCTGCAGGGTCAAATCGTCGATCGGCCCGTCGGGCATGCCAAGCCCGTAGGTGCCCACCGAGCTGGAAAAGATCACCTGCTCCACCCCGAACAGCCGCGCCGCCTCCAGCACGTAGAACGTGCCCATGGCGTTGGTCTGGATGGCGCTGGCCGGATCGGCGTCGGACGGCAGCGAGAGCATGGCGCCGAGGTGATAGATGATGCTCGGTCGCGCACTGCGCACCACGTCGAGCACGTGGCTGAAGACGCCGACATCGCCGGCCACCGCGTTGACCCGGCCGGCCAGATCGCCCAGACGGTCGGGCGAGGGGGTGCGGCTGAACACGGTGATGTCGGTCTCGCCGGCCGCCAGCAGTTGGCGGGCCACCTCGAGGCCAACGAAACCGGCACCACCGGTGATCACCACGCCCATGGTCGCTCTCCGCTGAGTGTCGTCAGTTCGCGGTCATCCCGCCATCGATGACCAGCTCGCTGCCGGTGACCCATGAGGATTCGTCGGACGCAAGATAGAGGCAGCCGGCGGCGATGTCATAGGGCGTGCCGAAGCGCCCCAGCGGCGTCGCTTCCAGGCGCTTTCGCGCGATGTCGGGATTGGAATGCCCGGGCAGCGTCATCGGCGTGTCGACGAAGCCGGGATGCACCGAGTTCACCCGGATGCGGTCGGGTGCGTGCTGGATCGCCGCTGCCTTGGAGAAGATGCGCACCGCGCCCTTGGAGGCGTGATAGGCGGCGTTGGCGTGCGAGCCGATGATGCCGCAGATCGACGAGATGTTGATGATCGAGCCGCCGCCGGCGCGCTGCATTGCCGGGATCGCCGCCCGGGTGCCGAGAAACACGCCGGTGGCGTTGATCTCCATCACCTGGTTCCATTGCGCCAGGGTCTGCTCGACCAGTTTCGGCCCGGCCGTCTGGCTGGTCTGGATATTGAGCCTGGGATCGCGCCCCGAGATACCGGCAATGTTGCACAGGATGTCGAGCCGTCCGTAGCTGCGCTCGGCCAGGGCCACGATCGTCTCCCACTTTGCCTCATCGCGCACGTCCTGCTCGGCGAACATGGCCGTGCCGCCGGCCTTGACGATGCCGTCGGCGACGGCAGCGCCCTGCGCGGCATTGGCGTCGGTCAGCAGAACCTTCGCCCCGTGCTGCGCGAACTGCCGCGCGGTCTCGGCGCCGATACCCGACGCGCCGCCCGTCACGATGGCGACCTTGCCCGCCAGTCGTCCTGCCTGTTCCATGGTGTTTTCTCCCGTCGCTGTTTGTCCTGATGCTACGCCCCGCCGTCATCCCGAGCGAAGCAAGGGATGGCCGTGCACCAGAGCGGAATCGCAACGCGGCCGCGAGCAACGACGACAAGCGTGCGCTGTCGTCGGTGCCGTACTGGGCGCAACCCGTCCTCGCAGCATTGTCTCCCGCCCCTCGGGCACCTTCTCCCGCAGGGGTGAAGGTCGCGGACAGACGAGACTGCGGCGACCTGGCCGTCGCGCTGCTAGCCCAGGACATCCTTGTTGATGACGTTGTCACGGTTGGTCCGGCCGTCGAGCACGCTCAGCATGTTCTGCGCCGTCGTCTCGGCCATGCGCATCACGGCCTCGACCGTGACGCCGGCCATGTGCGGCGAGCTGATGAAGTTCGGCAGGTTCAGGAGCGGATTGTCCTTGGAGGTCGGCTCCTGCTCGAAGACGTCGAGCCCGGCGGCCGCCAGCTTGCCGCCGGTCAGCGCCGCATGCAGTGCCCGCTCATCGATGATGCCGCCGCGTGCCGTCGATACCAGGATCGCCGACGGCTTCATCAGGGCCAGCCGCTTCGCATTGAACATGCCGACGGTCTCGGGCGTCTTGGGACAGTGGATGGTGACGAAGTCGGCGCGCGGCAACGCCGCCTCGAGCTCGACAGGCTCGCAGCCGGCGGCGCGGATCGCGTCGGGCTTCACGTACGGATCGTAGACCAGCACGTTCATCTCCATCGCCAGCGCGCGTTTGGCGGTGCGCGTGCCGATACGGCCGAAGCCGACGATCAGCAGCGTCTTGCCCAACAAGTCGACCGGCAGATGCTTCATGCGGTCGGCCCCCCAGCGTCCCTCCTGCACCATGGCGTGGAAATGCGCCGCCCGCTTGGCCAGATTCATCATCAGGAAGATGGCGTGCTCGGCCACCGACGGCGAGTTGGCGGTGCCCGCCACCATCAGCGGAATCTTCTTCTCGCTGAGCGCCGGCACGTCGACCGCGTCATAGCCAACGCCGATGCGCGCGACGACCTGCAGGCCCTTGGCGGCATCGCGTTCGGCGGCACCGAACGGCGTGCCGCCCAGCGCCACGCCGTTGACTTCGCCAAGGCTCTTGAGCAGCGCCTGGAAGTCGGGCGTGCTGATCGCGCCGGGAAAGGTCGCGACCTCGATATCGTCCCGGCGTTTCAGGATGTCCAAACCGGCCATGCCAAAAACGTCCGGCACCAGCAGCCGCTTCTTGTTCGTCGCCATCTCGTGCTTCCCTCCAGGCCCGCGCCAGCGCGCATCAAAAAAGCGAGCGTATCATTCACCAGACTGCGGCCGGTGCAAATGGCGGCCTCCTTTCGGCTAGCGGAAGCCAGTACCGACACCGTGTGCCACAATCACCGTTTGGCTGCGCCGCCATTGCCGCCGCCATCCGGGCTGCCCTAGGGTGCAGGGCGGTCCGTCCGGTGCCAGCCGCGCCGAGGGCCGATCCGGCGCACCGTCACGTGGACCACGAGCATGCAGATCGGTTTCAACCTGCCGAACTCCGGCCCGCTCTCGGCCGTCGCGACCATGACGGAGCTGGCGGTGCAGGGCGAGGCGATGGGCTTCGACTACCTGACGACCACCGACCATGTCGTGCTGCCCGACACCAAGGTGCCCGGCTATCCCTATTCCGAGAGCGGCGAGTTCTACGAGGAGGCGCCGACCGAGCGCCACGAGCAGCTGCTCGGCATGACGTGGGTGGCGGCCAAGACGTCGCGTATCCGGCTGGTGGCCGCCGTGCTGGTGGTACCGCACCGCCCCGCCGTGCTGGCCGCCAAGATGCTGGCGACGCTCGACGTGCTGTCGGGCGGGCGGCTGGTCGTGGGCATCGGCGCCGGCTGGCTGAAGAGCGAGTTCGACGCCGTGGTCACGACGCCCTTCGCCGAGCGCGGCGCGGTGACGGACGAGTACATCGACGCCTTCCGCGTGCTGTGGAGCGAGCACACGCCGCGCTTCGCCGGCCGCTACGTGCGCTTTGACGGCATCGTCTTCGAACCCAAGCCGGTGCAGCGGCCGCACCTGCCGATCTGGGTCGGCGGCGAGAGCGGACCGGCGCTGCGTCGCGCCGCCCGCATCGGCGATTGCTGGTATCCGATCGGCAGCAACAACCAGCACCTGCTCGACACCCTGCCGCGCCTGCGCGCCGGCATCACCCGCCTGCGCAAGGCCACCGCCGACGCCGGACGCGATCCGGCGTCGGTCGGCGTCGCCTATCGCGTCAAGCGCTACGGCGCGGCGGTGCCGCCACTGGCCTCGGACGGGGAACGGCGGCTGTTCTCCGGCAGCGAAGCGGACATCATCGGCGACTTCCGCGCCCTGCGGGACCTCGGCGTCACCGCCATCGACATCGATTTCGGCCGGCCCGACGCGGCGGCGGTGCTGGCCGAGATGCGCCGCTTCCGTGCCGCGGTGATCGACAGGATCTGACGAAGAGAAATCCCGTACATGCTGGTTCGCCCGGCTTGTCATGCCGAGCGATGACGCGATGCTGCCGCGATCTGCCAAAGACTGCCCGCATCGACATCAATGCGCGCCGACCGCGTTGTCGCGGCGTGGTTCGTAGCGCTCGGAATGGCGCCATCGGCGACCTAAAGCGGCCGCACGCCCCTGACGATGCGCCTGCCAGGCCGACAGGGACAGGCGGCGTTGCTCGCTACCTGTCCCTTTTTCGCTCCGGCGAGGAGGGCTACTGGCACGTGGGACCGTTGCGCATTTCCACGCAGCAGCGATCCTTGCCCGCCGGCTTGTAGCCCCTGATGACCCCTCGGGGCGTGGTGAACGGGCAAAAGCCTTCGGAGGCGTAGGTGTACGGCTGGCCATGATAGCCGCGATCCGGGTCATAGAACCGGTCACGCCAATCCACCCTGCCGTCGCAGTTGGCATCACCCCGGGCGCACCAGGGTCGTGCCGGCGCCGGACCCGGCCTGGCGATGGTTCCGCTTCCGGTGCCGCACTTGAGATAGGCGTCGTCATTGTAAACGGGCGACCCGCGCGGGCACGTCCGAAGGTCGAGTGACGCATCGCGCATGTGGCCGTCTTCCTTTGGGCACGTCGCCCGCAGGAGATAGCCATTTTCGACCCGCTCATTCCTGCACGCTTGCCGGTATGTGCCATGCGGAAGCGGATAGGCACCGACATTGTGGCTGCCGCCACCGGTGCCGCACTTGAGGTATGCACCGTCGTTGTAGACCGGCGACCCGCGCGGGCATGTCCGAAGGTCAAGTGACGCATCGCGCATATGGCCATCTTCCTTCGGACATGTCGCCCGCAGCAGATAGCCGTTTTCGACGCGTTCATTCTTGCATTGCTGCCGATAAGAACCAGGCGGCAGCGGGTAGTTGTGCCCTTGGGCAAGTACATCCGCGACGCCAGCGGCTGATACCAGCCCCGCGATGGCAAGGATGCGCCAGTACATTGATCGACTTCTCGTCATATCCCTCACCCCTTTTCGCGTTGTCCAATGGTCTCAAACGTCTTCTTGTTGGCCGGCCGTTGCCCGATAGACGGGTTCACCCGGATGCTCGCGGCGCAGGTACAGCCGGCGTCCGCGCAGTCGACGTTATTTGCGCACCACGCACGTGAACGTGTTGCCTTGCGGCCATTCGACGGCAACTTCGTCGCCCTTGATCCAGAACGACACGCCGAAGTCGGCGTCGTAGCGCGTCCCGGAAGCGGCCGGTGTCGCGACGCCAACCTTCACGGTGTCGCCGCGTTCCAGGCGCACCGACGGCAGCTCGCTCTTGAAGAAGGTGGCGGCGATCTCGTTGGCGGGATTGCCGGCGCAGACGTAGAAGACGGGCTTGCTGCCGGGCATCAGCATGTACTTCGCCACCAGCTCGGCCTCGCGGCGCAGATAGCTGTCCTTCGTGCACTGCCGCTTGTCGGTCGCCTTCCAGCAGTCGTTGCGACCGCCGACCCAGCCGGCCTGCGTTGCGCGCAAGCTGCGCTGCGCCGCCGTCTTGTCGGCCACCTTGGCCAGAACCGCGACGGCGGCGCGGTAGGTGCTGTCCATCCTGCGGTCCAGCGCCGCCAGCTCGGCATCGCCGCAGATCAGCCGCTCGACGTCGTGCGTCGCCCGGGCGCAATCGAAGGTCGGTCCCTGGCCCGCACCGACGGGGCCGGCCGGGCTCGCCGGCGCCTCGCCCTCGGTAAGAAACCAGCCGGCCACCCAGCCGGTGACGCCGCGACTCTCGATACGACACCAGCGGCGCTTGCGACCGGCCTCGCGCTCGGCCGGCGTCGCCTTCTCCCACTCGGCGAAGGTCAGACCGCCCTGGCAGCCGAGATTGCGCAGACCGTCGGTGCCGGCCGGCAGCTCGCCGATCCTGGAGTGCTCGACCCCTGGACCCGAGCGAATCGCGAGACTGCCACCAACGGCGATGCCGCTGACCCTGTAGTAGTCCGGCCCATCGGCGTCGGCACGTGCCGTTGCAACGGCGAGCAGGGCCGGAATGAGGCCAAGGAACGGTCGCATCAGCACGTGTCCGGGCAGACGACGCAACCAGCGAGTCAAGCGCGACATCCTCCATTCCCTTCCTTGCACATGACACTTAGCGCGCCGGAAAGTGCTGCGCCATCAGGCGCCACGGCTTGCCGGGCAGTGGCACTGTCAAGGCGCGCCAGGGACCACCGACACATCACCGCGAGGAGCGCCGGGAGAACGGACGCATTCGCCGTACGTGCCGGCAGCCCTGGCGTCCCCGGCGCCATCGGCCCCGGCTCAGTAGACCTTGTGATAGTCGACCGCCACTACCCGGCCGGCGCGCGCGTCATAGGTGCAGTGGAAGCGGAAGGAGTTGATCTCGTTGGACGACGGATAGGTGCCGTAGCCGCGCACACCGATCTGGCCCGGTCCGATATCCCATTCGTCAGCGCCATCGGCATGCACGGTGACGTTGCGGGTGTTCTTGTCGCGCGCCACGCGATCGATCATTGCCGACTCGCAGCGTCGGAAGGCTATGCGTTCGCCCTGCGGCGAGCGCGTCGGGACGCTTGCCGGGGAATAGATGTCGTCGATGTTGCGGTACTCAAGCTGAATGACACCGGCGCTCTGGCTGTGCAGGCAGGAAAACCGGAAGTGCTTCCAGTGGTTGTTGAGCATGTACTGCCCGTCGCCGCGGACACCTGATTTTGCGGCGGTGACTTGCCATTCTTCGACCGAATCATTGATCAGCTGCGTCACGGCGCCGTTCTTGTCGCTCCGGACCTTGCTCAGGACGGCGCGTTCGCAGGCGCGCACATGCACCGCCGTCGGGCGGGCGCGAAAGGCCACTTGGCCCCCGGTCGGCGCCACCGGCTGCGCCAGCGCCGCTGCGCCGTCGAACGCAACGGTGGCCATGACCGGCACGATCCATTTCGCAAGCTGACGCATTTCCCAACCTCCAATATCGCTGCCTTGCTTGTGCCTCAATGCGGTCTCGCTGGCGTACCGGCGAGCCGTGCGACTTACTTACAGCGCGCGTGCGCAGCGGCGCAGTCCGCTATGCGCAGGCACTATCCGGAATGCGTCGCCGGCACTGACGCGCGATGTCACTTGCGCGACGGCGTCGCCGCGGCGGTGCAGCTGCGCAACCCCATGCCGCCGGTGAAGTCGAGCATCGGCGGTACCTGCGCCAACGTGGTGGCCTGTGGTGAGAGGGCCCAGCGAAAGCCTTGCTGGGCGTTGGCGCAGTAGTTCGGATTGCCACCGGCGCTGCCACCGTCATGGTTGGCGATGTCGGTCTTGAAGGTATTGATGTTGACTCGCAGCTTGGCGGCCGCACGCTGCAGTGCCGGTCCGTTGCGTTCGGTGTCAGCGCGGAACTTGTTGCGGAAAGTGCCGTAGTCACTGGCGAAGGCCGGCGTGCCGGCCCGGCACTGGATGGCGGCGTCATAGAATTGCTGCCACGCGATCTCATTGCGGACCGCCTGCATTTCATCGGACGACAGGCAGCCGCCACGCGGCTTGGCCGAGACTATGGATGTCTTGGCGTAGTCGGTCGACGGTGGCCCCTGCCGACCCTGCTGCTCGCAGGCAGCCAGAAACAGCAAGATGGTCGCGGCGATGATCGCAGATCCTGGCAATACGCGGCCCATGGTGCGACGGCCCCCAACTGAAATGGGTTCCGGTGATCGAAAGAAACCTACGGGTATTGAGGCTTTCGCGACTTGGCTTGGTTGGCCCTCTAGCCAGCGGCCCGACATCGCAAGGAAGGTCGTGGCCATTTGACTCAGCGAATGCCGACCAAATGATGCCGCGCGGCAGCCCAATTTCACGACTCAACGCTTGACCAAACGCAGGACAACGATCAGCACTACGGCTCCTACGGTCGCCGTGACCAAGCTGCCGAGTAGGCCATTTCCCGCAGCGATTCCGAGCAGGCCGAACAGATATCCGCCGATCAAGGCACCAACTACGCCGACGATCAGATCGCCGATCAGGCCAAACCCGCCACCGCGCACGAGTTGCCCAGCCAGCCAACCGGCTGCGACTCCGACGATGATGAACCAGAGCAACTCCATAGCTGCACTCCCCCCTTAGGGAAATAGAGACTCCCAGCTACACGCCAACGCCACCGGGCAAGAGCCAACAAGAACGTGCCATGCGTGTTACTGCTTCAAGGTCAGATTCATGGGAAGGCTCGTAACGATCTCGCCCAACTGAGCTATTGCGCGGCTCCAGAAACGACATCGTGTTGTCCTTCCACGTCCGTGCGAGCAGGCGCTGGCATAACACGCCTATTGGAGCACGATTTCGACGCGGCGA
>JAHCJT010000151.1 GCA_026126245.1 Alphaproteobacteria bacterium | reverse complement strand
CTGCGCAAGCGTCTTCCGGTGGCGGGCTGACGGCGCCCGGCCGGGCGACCGTGCGGTAGCGACCGGGCTTGCCTTGAACACGATCAATGCCGGGGTGACCCGTCTCCCGCAGGTAGAGGCGTCGGCCTGAGCGTCAGGCCAAGGCAGCTGCCGGAGATCGACCGTGGGCGAGGCCGCGGATGTCCGTCGCAGGCCCGCTGGGGCCACCAGCGACCGCCCGGCGGCCGACGCTGTCGGACGGTTCGCGTGGGCGTTGTTCGACTGGGCCAACTCGCCGTTCACCACGCTGGTGATCACCTTCGTTTTTCCGGCCTATTTCGCCACCGCGATCATCGGCAACGAGGCCGAGGGACAGACGATCTGGGGCTACGCCATCGGCGCCAGTGGCTTGGCCGTCGCGTTGCTCAGTCCGCCGCTGGGCGCCATCGCCGACGCCGGCGGCTGGCGCAAGCCGTGGATCCTGGGGTTCACCCTGCTGTGCATGGCCGGCGCGGCACTGCTGTGGTTCGCGGCGCCGGTCGCCAGTGCCGTAATCCCGGCGCTGCTCTGCGTTGCCGTCGCCAACCTGGGCTTCGAGTTCGGGGCGGTCTTCAACAACGCCATGCTGCCCGACATCGTGATGCAGGATCGTCTCGGCCGCCTGTCGGGCTGGGCCTGGGGCCTGGGCTATGCCGGTGGCCTGGCGGCGCTGGCGGTGGCGCTGCTGGTGTTCGTACAGCCGCCGACGCCGCCATTCGGCCTCGACGTCGCGCAGGCCGAACATGTGCGCATCCTGGGTCCACTGGTTGCGCTGTGGTTCGGTCTGTTCGCCTGGCCGCTGTTTGTCTTCACGCCCGACCGGCCGGCGCGCGGCCTCGGCGTTGCCGCCGCCGCGCGGCAGGGGCTGGCGACGTTGCGTGAGACGCTGGCGGCGTTGCCGGCGCGCCGCGACGTGCTGCGCTTCCTGATCGCGCACATGCTCTACGCCGACGGTCTGGCGACCTTGTTCGCCTTCGGCGGCGTGTATGTCGCCGGCACGTTTGGCATGAGCCTCTCGGAAGTCATCGCCTTCGGTGTCGTGCTCAATGTCGCCGCTGGCCTTGGCGCGTTTGTCTTCGGCTGGATCGACGACTGGATCGGCTCGCGCCGCACGGCGGCGCTGGCACTGGCCGGGTTGATCGTCGGCGGTATCGCGGCGGTGTCGGTCCAGACGCGGCCGTGGCTGTGGGTCTCGGGGTGCGTCATCGGCCTGTTCGTCGGCCCGGTGCAGGCCGCCAGCCGCTCGCTGATGGCGCGTCTGTCGCCACCGCAACAGCAGGCAGCGTATTTCGGGCTGTTCGCGCTGTCGGGCAAGGCAACAGCCTTCGCCGGGCCGATCCTGGTCGCGGTGGTGACCGACGCCACGGGGAGTCAGCGGCTGGGCCTGGCGACGATCCTCGCCTTCTTGGCTCTCGGTCTGGTCCTGCTGCTCGACCCGCGGGCGAACGACGGCGCAGTCCGGGCGGAGAGGGCAGGCGGCCATGCCTGACGCCGCAAACGCCGCGCCGGCCGCGGCAGAGACACCAGCCGCTACCGCCGCCAACGCCGAGGACAGCGTCGTCGGCATCGCGCGTGGGCTGGCACGCGAGATCCATCCACATCGCCGCGCCGCGCAACGCGCCGGGTTGGACAGCTCGCTCGACCAGGACTGGGGGTTCGACAGCCTGACGCGCGCCGAGTTGCTGTTGCGCGTCGAGCGCGCCTTCGGCGTCCGGCTGCCGGAGCATCTGCTGGGCGAGGCCGAGACGCTGCGCGATCTGCTGTCGGCGCTGGGCCGCGCCAGGGCGACTCTGCCAGGCGTGCCCGAGATCGTGCCACACGTGCCGGCGGCGGAACCGGCCGAGCCGGCGCCGCAGAGCGCCGCGACCTTGACCGAAGTCCTCGACTGGCACGTGCGGCAGCATGCCGAGCGCGTCCATATCGTGCTGGTGCATGGTGACGGCCACGAGAGCACCATCACCTACCGCGATCTGGCGGAGCGGTCGCGGGCCGTCGCCCGTGGCCTCGCGCAGCGCGGCCTGGAGCTGGGCGAACGTGTCGCCCTCATGCTGCCCACCGGCCGGGATTTCTTCACCGCCTTCTATGGCGTGCTCTACGCGGGCGGCGTGCCGACCCCGATCTATCCGCCGGCACGGCTGTCGCAGATCGAGGAGCATCTGCGCCGCCAGGCCGGCATCCTGCGCAACGGGCGCGCCGCCATTCTGATCGCCGCGCCGCAGGCCACAGCCTTGGCGCAACTGCTGCGGTTGCAGGTCGACAGCCTGCGCAGCATCGAAACGGTCGAGGCGCTGGGCGCCACCGGCGACGCGGCGCTGCCCGATACGATCCGCGGCGAGTGGACGGCGCTGCTGCAGTACACCTCGGGCAGCACCGGCGATCCCAAGGGCGTGGTGCTGAGCCACGCCAACCTGCTGGCCAACATCCGCGCCATGGGCGAGGCGATGGCGGCGGGTCCGACCGACGTGTTCGTGAGCTGGCTGCCGCTGTATCACGACATGGGGCTGATCGGCGCCTGGCTGGGCAGCCTCTATTTCGCGGCGCCGCTGGTCGTGATGTCGCCGCTGTCCTTCCTGGTGCGGCCCGAGCAGTGGTTGTGGGCCATCCATCGGCATCGTGCGACGCTGTCGGCGGCGCCGAACTTCGCTTTCGAGCTCTGCCTGCGCAAGGTCGAGGATGCCGCCATCGCGGGCCTCGATTTGAGCACGTTGCGTATGGTCGCCAACGGCTCCGAAGCGGTCAGTCCCGACACCATCCGGCGCTTCGCCGCCCGCTTCGCGCGCTATGGCTTTCGCGCCGGGGCGATGACGCCGGTCTACGGGCTGGCGGAGAACGCCGTCGGCCTTGCCTTCCCGCCGCTCGACCGGGTGCCGGTGATCGATCGCATCGAGCGCGCCGAACTCGCGCGTCACGGCCGCGCAACGCCAGCGGCCGCGAACGCAACCGACGCGCTTGAGTTCGTCGCCTGTGGTCGGCCGCTGCCCGGCCATCACATCCGGATCATCGACGCGGCGGGCGAAGTGGGCGAGCGGCAGGAGGGCCGGCTGCAATTCCGTGGCCCGTCGGCGACGTTGGGCTATCTCGACAACCCGGGCAAGAACCGCGAGCTGTTCGATGGTCCATGGCTGAACACTGGCGATCTCGCCTATGTCGCCGACGGCGACATCTTCATCACCGGGCGTTCGAAGGACATCGTCATCCGCGCCGGCCGGCACATCTATCCCGAGGAGATCGAGACGGCGGTCGGCGACGTCGACGCCGTCCGCAAGGGTTGCGTCGCGGTGTTCGGCGCACCCGACCCGCGCGCCGGTACCGAGCGGCTGGTCGTCGTGGCCGAGACGCGCGAGACCGATCCCCAGCGACTGGCCGCGTTGCGCCAGCGGGTCGAGGCGACCGCGGCGCGGCTGCTCGATGCGCCGCCCGAGGAGGTCGTGCTGATGCCGCCGGGCAGCGTGCCCAAGACGTCCAGCGGCAAGCTGCGGCGGGCGGCGACCCGCGAGTTGTTCCTGCGGGGTCGTCTGGGGGCACGACCGCATCGCGCCGCGCGCCAACTGGCACGGCTGGTGCTGGCCGGGCTGGGTGCGCAGCTGCGGCGGCAGGCGCGCGCGCTGGTTGGGCTGGCCTATGCCGCGTGGTGGTGGTCCGTGCTGGTACTGACCGGTGCTGTCGTATGGCCGCTGGTGATCCTGACGCCCGGCCCGGCCGCCCGCTGGACGATCGCGCATCGCGCCGCCCGTCTGTTGCTGCGGCTGATGGCCATCCGCGTCGAGATCGTCGGCGACCCGCGCGCGGCGGAGGGCCATATCGTGGCGATCAATCACAGCAGCTACTTCGACAGCCTGGTGCTGGCCGCGGTGCTGCCCGGTCGGCCGGCCTTCGTCGCCAAGCGCGAACTGGGTGCGCAGCTGGTTGCCGGACCGTTCCTGCGCGCGCTGGGCACGCTGTTCGTCGAGCGCGACGATGCGGAAGGCGGCGTCGAGGACACCCGCAAGGCACTGCTGGCGGCGCAGGCCGGCCGCACCCTGGTGTTCTTCCCCGAGGGCACGCTGACGCGCGTCACCGGCTTGCGGCCGTTCCGCCTCGGTGCTTTTGCCATTGCAGTCCGGCAACGCGTCGGCGTGCTGCCCGTCACCCTGCGCGGCACGCGACTGATTTTGCGCGGCGAGCAGTGGCTGCCACGGCACGGTGCGGTATCCGTGCATTTCGGCGCGCCCTGTGCTGTCGATGGCGATGATTTTGCCGCCGCTGTCCGTCTGCGCGATCGCGTGCGCGCCGCCATCCTCAGCCAATGCGGCGAGCCGGACCTCGGTCCGGGCTGAAACCGGGGGGACGGAGAGGACGCCTACACCGGCATCGTGCGCTTCTGATGGGCGCGACCGGCCTTGGCGGTGTCCTCGCGGTGGCCGGCGATGATGCGCACACCTTCGTCGATGCGGGCGGCGATGTTGTCCGGTGAGCATGTCTCGAGGAACGCCAGGCCGCGCTGGCGGCAGGCGGCGAGGATGCGGTCGCGCGCCGCTTGCATCTCGGGCGGGAACGGATCCCACGGGATCGTGGTGTAGCCCAGCGACAGGCTGAGATCGCCTGGCCCCATCTCGGCGAAGCCCAGACCCGGCACGTCGAGGATCGCCTCGCAGTTGGCGACGCCCTCAGGGCTTTCCAGCTTGACGCCGAGCAGCAGCTCGCCCGCGGGATTGAGCGGCCAGGGATCGCAGCGCTTCATGTAGTCGTCGCCTGGCAGGCCCCACACGGGCGCCGCGGTCGACTCCGAGCCGCGGCCGCGCGTGCCAACGCCGAGCTTCGTCATCGGACTGGCGGGTCGCACCGCGCCCCGAAGGCGTTCCTGCGGCGAGGGCAGGGCGGCATCGACGCCGGCCAGCTGGAAGGGATAGCGGCAGGCCTCGACGAAGGCCTGCACCGCGTCGGCCGACTCGGCCTGGCACAGCAGGATGCCGTGCACGCCGCGGCCGAGGATCTGGCGGAATTGCCAGGCGTTGAAGCGCACGTTGGCGGCGTCAGTGCCGTTGACCGGCGCCTCGACGATCACCGTCGGCGTGCGATGACCCGAACGTGTCGGGCCGCCGTCGACCAGGCCGCGCATGTATTCGGCGAGACCGGTCATGTCGAAGGCGCCGTGCTCCATGCCGACATTGATGTAGTCGGCCCAGGTGCCGGCGTCCGCCTTGCCCTGCGCCCACGTCAGAACGTGGCCGCTGTGCGGGCCGTCGTAGTAGATGGCCTGATCCTGCGCCAACAGTTCGATGGCGCGGTTGATGCGAGCGGGCATGGGCATCGGCTCCCGATGATGCTGTCGATCTGCCGAGCAATGCTAGGCGCCTTGCCGCGGTCGGGCTACACCTGCAACGTCGCCTGGACGCCGCAACCGTCGCTACCGGCAATCCAGCCGTGATACCGAGCGCCTCGCACGGTCCGGCGTTCGGGGATTACAGTGCGCCGCGGGTCAAGCCGATCGACTTCGAAGGAGCGCGCCATGCAATACGGTAGTCCTCTGCCCATCACCGCCTTTCCCGATGCCGCGGCGGTGCGGGCTTACGCCGAGGCGCTGGAGACGGCCGGCTTCGACTTCACCTCGACCAGCGGTCACGTCCTGGGCCAGCCGTCCGGCACCAACCCGCAGCGGCCGGATCGCCAGTATGTCGGGCCGTTCTACGATCCCATGGTCACATTTTCTTACCTAGCGGCCATCACCAAACGGCTGCGGTTCATCACCGGCATCCTGATCCTGCCGGCGTGGCCGACCGTGCTGGCGGCCAAGCAGGCGGCCGAGCTGGCGCTGTTCAGCGGTGGCCGCTTCGAGCTGGGTGTCGGCATCAGCTGGAACGCCGCCGAATACCGCGCCCTGGGACAGGAATTTCATGGTCGTGGTCGGCGCATCGAGGAGCAGATCGAGGTCATGCGCCTGCTGTGGTCGCAGCCCTACGTGACATTCGAGGGTCGTTACCACAAGCTCGACAAGCTCGGCCTCAACCGCGCCGCGGTGCCACGCATCCCGATCTGGTTCGGCACCGAGAGCGGCGAAAAGGCACTGCGGCGCGTCGCACGCCTGGCCGACGGCTGGATGTCGCTGGGCGATCCGACGCCCGACCTGCCGCGCCTGCGCCAGTACATGCAGGAGGCGGGACGCGACCCGAAACAGCTGATGGTGCGCGGTCCGCTGGTGGTCGGCGCCGGCGGCAAGGCGGCCTGGGTCGCGGCCGGCCGCAAGCTGCAGGACGCCGGGGTGACGCACATCAACGTCGTGGCGCCGCCGGACGTCGCGCCGGCGCAGGCGCTGCCGCGCCTGGTCGAGGCGCGGCAGGCGCTGGCCGAGGCGCTGGGCTAAACTTGCCGGGCGGCGACAGCCGGCGCTCGATACCTGCCGACAGGATGTTTCCGCTGCAAAGGAGAATCGGTGGCCGAGGCGACGATACCTGCGCAGTTCGCGCCGTTGTTCACGCTGGACAGCGCGGAGCTGGCGCACGACTACGACCGCATCAGTGCCGAGCGGCAGTTCGTGTCGGGCCAGCGGCTGGTGCAGGAACTCGCGATCGTGGCCGGCGAGCACGTGCTGGATGTCGGCTGCGGCACCGGGTTGCTGGCGCAGCATGTCGCCGACCGGGTCGGTCCGTCGGGCAGCGTGCTGGGCATCGATCCGCTGCCGCAACGCATCGAGCTGGCGCGCACCAAGGCGCAGGCCAACCTCGCCTTTGATGTCGGCGATGCCTACGCGCTCGACGGATTGCCTGACGGCGGCTTCGACGTCGTCTACCTCAATGCCGTCTTCCACTGGTTGCCGGAGAAGGAGGGACCGCTGCGCCAGTTCGCGCGCCTGCTGCGCACGGGCGGCCGGCTGGGCATCAGCGCCGGCGCCAGGAGCCGCGGGTCGCCCTTCGAGGACGCCATCGATAGCGTGCTGTCGCAGCCGCCGTATGCCGACTACCTGCGGGCCCGGCCACGCGTCACTTTCCGGGTCGATGAGGCGGAGATGCGCAGCCTGTTGCAGGCTGCCGGCTTCTCGATCGCCAAGCTCGAGACCTTGTCGTCGGTGCAGTACTACGCCACGGCGGAGGACGCGATCCGCTTCATTCAGGCCAGTTCGTTCGGCAATTTCCTCAGCGGGCTGCCCGACGCGTTGCGTCCGGCCGCGCGGGCGGCGATCGCGCAGGCACTGGCGGCAACGGCGACGCGGCAGGGAATTCCGCGCGACGTCAGGCGCGTATTGACCGTCGCAATTCGCCGCTGACGCGACGCGCGACGGCCTTGCGGCCGGCGTGGCGGCAGGCGCAGCATGCCGGGCCGGAAAGGGGAGGAGGCAATGCCCGACACCGCGATGCCCGCCGAGATGCGGGTACGCCCTTTGACCGACTCCGATTTCGGCGCCGAGATACTGGCGGTCGATCTCGCGCAACCGCTGTCGACGGCGCAGGTGGACGCGGTGCGTGCCGCCTTCGACCGCCATCGCCTGCTGCTGTTCCGCAACCAGCATCTGACTCGTGACGCGCACATCGCCTTCAGCCGTCATTTCGGCGAGCTGGAGCACCACGTGCTCAGCCAGTACCTCGACCCGAAGTATCCCGAGCTGTACGTGATTTCCAACATCGGGCCGGACGGCAAACCGCGGGGCGAGCATCCCGACAAGGGCACATTGTGGTGGCACACTGACACGTCGTTCACGCGCACGCCCAGCCTGGCGACTCTCCTGCGCGGCATCGAGATCGCCGCGGACGGCGGCCAGACATGGTTTGCCGACATGCAGGGCGCCTGGGACGCGCTGCCTGCGGCGACGAAGGCGCGCATCGCCGATCTGCGCGTGGTGCACGACCTGGCGGCGTCGCGCCTTCGGTCGGGCGACCTGCCGGCGACCGAGGAACAACGCCGCCGCGCCCCGCCGATCGCGCATCCGCTGGTGCGCACCCACCCGGTCACCGGCCGAAAGGGCTTCTACATGGGGCTGCACGCCGACCATGTCGTGGGCATGCCGTACGACGAGGGCCGGGCGCTGCTCGACGAGTTGCTCGCCTTCGCGACCCAGGATCGCTTCGTCTACAAGCACACCTGGTCGGCGGACGAGTTGGTGATGTGGGACAACCGCGCCACCCTGCATCGCGCCACGTCCTATGACACCGGCCGCGAGCGGCGCGTCGTCGAACGCACCGTGGTGCGCGGTGAGGTGCCGGTGTGACGCGGCGGTGCCGTTCACGCGGCTTTCGTCGTCATGTCGGGCGTCGCGAGACATCCAGGGCTGCCCTGGTGTCCTCTCTAAGCGCGCCATGACATTGGCTCAGGGATAGTCAACCCATGCAGCTTCGCTTCATCGGCTGCGGCGATGCCTTCGGCAGCGGCGGGCGCTTCAACACCTGCTTCCAGGTGATCTCGCCGTCGGCAACCGTGCTGATTGACTGCGGCGCGTCCTCCCTGGTGGCGCTGCGCAAGTGGGGTGTCGATCCCAACAGCATCGATGCCGTCTTCATCACCCACCTGCACGGCGACCACTTCGGCGGCCTGCCGTTCCTGATCCTCGACGCGCAGCTTGTCAGCCGCCGGACCCGGCCGCTGACCATCGCCGGTCCGCCCGGCCTGCGCGAGCGCCTGACGCAGGCGATGGAGGTGTTCTTTCCCGGCTCGTCGGGCGTAACGCAGAAGTTCACGCTCGAGGTGATCGAGCTGCAGCCCGATGCCCAGACGACCGTGGGCGCCGTCTCGGTGCTGCCGATGAAGGTACGGCATCCCTGCGGGGCGCCGCCGCTGGCGCTGCGGCTGACCATCGACGGCAAGAGTGTCGCCTATACCGGCGATACGGAGTGGACCGAGGCCCTGATTGCCGTGGCGCAGGACGCCGACCTGTTCATCGCCGAGGCCTATTTCCACGACCGCAAGGTCAAGTACCACCTCGATCTCGATACGGTGCTCGCCCACATGGCGCAATTGCGGCCTCGGCGCATGGTGCTTACCCATATGAGTCCGGACATGCTGGGCCGCGACCTGGCGGGCCGCTTCGAGGTGGCCGAGGACGGCATGCTGCTTGAGGTCTAGGTCGGCGATGTCTGCCGCAGTTTCCGCGCCTCGGAACGTGATCTCGCTGGCATTGATGCGCGCGGCCGCCTTGGATACCGTGCGGCACGACCGAGGCACGCCGCCCGACGAGGACTGACGCATGCACATGAACTTCACCGAGGCCGATCTCGCGTTCCAGAACGAGATACGCGACTGGCTCAAGGACAACCTGACGCCGGAAATCGTCGCCGAGAGCAAGGTGGCGCGCAACGCCTTCATGAGCCGCGAGCGGTTGCTGGACTGGCAGAAGCGGCTGGCGAAGAAGGGCTGGCTGTGCACCAACTGGCCCAAGGAGTACGGCGGGCCGGGCTGGACGCCGGCGCAGAAGTACATCTTCGAGATGGAGATGGCCAAAGCCGGCGCGCCGGGAACCTCGCCGTTCGGGCCGCGCATGTGCGCGCCGGTGATCATGAAATACGGCAGCGAGGAGCAGAAAAGGCGCCACCTGCCGCCGATGCTCAACAGCGACCTGATCTGGTGCCAGGGTTACTCCGAGCCGGGCTCGGGCTCCGACTTGGCGTCCCTTAAGACCCGCGCGGTGCGCGACGGCGACTTCTATATCGTCAACGGCACCAAGATCTGGACGACGACGGCGCATATCGCCGACTGGATCTTCTGCCTCGTACGCACGGCGAGCAGCGGCAAGCCGCAGGACGGCATCTCTTTCCTGCTGATCGACATGAAGACGCCGGGCATCAAGGTCGAGCCGATCATCACCTCGGACGGCAACCGTGCCGGCACGCACGAGGTCAACCAGGTGTTCTTCACCGACGTCAAGGTGCCGGTCGAGAACCGCGTCGGCGAGGAGAACGTCGCCTGGACCTATGCCAAGTACCTGCTGGAGTTCGAGCGCGGCGGCAGCCCCTACAGCCCGCGCCTGCGCAGCTCGTTCGAGCGGCTCAAGCGCCTGGTCGAGGCCACGGCCGACGGCGACAAGGCGCTGACGCGCGACACGGCGTGGAAGGACAAGCTGGCGCGTATGGATATCGAGATCGCCGGACTGGAGATGTTCGAGCTGGAATTCTATGCCCGGCTGGGCAGCGGCCAGAACCCCGGCCCGCTGTCCTCGATGATCAAGCTGCGCGGCACCGAGGTGATGCAGCAGGTGCAGGAAAGTGCCGTCGAGGCGGCGGCGCACTACGCCATGCCGTTCCCCGAGCAGCGCGTGCCGGGCGCCAACGTCGAGCCGATCGGGCCGGAGGGCTCCGATGTGCTGGCGCCGCGCTACTTCAACGGCCGCAAGATGACGATCTACGGCGGCTCGTCGGAAGTGCAGCGCGGCATCATGGCGAAGGCGATGCTGGGACTATGAGCCGGATATCCTCCCCACGCAGTAGGGAGGTGGCCCGCGGGGCCGGAGGGGACCCAACGCGGTGCGTGTTACCGACACATCTCGTCGGCTCCCCTCCGCCCCCGCGGGGCACCTCTCCAACTTCGTCAGGGAGGAGAAGATGAGGGTACACCCATGATCACGCTCTACGATCTTGTCTTCGCCGGCGATGCACGACCCAGTCCGTTCTGCTGGCGCGCCAAGTTCGCGCTGGCGCACAAGGGGCTGAAGTGGAAGGAAGTGACGGTCGGCTTCACGGAGAAGGACAAGATTGCCTTTTCCGGCCAGGGCCTGGTGCCGGTGATCGTCGACCACGCGCACGCCGACAAGGAAGTGCACGACAGCTGGGACATCGCGCTCTATCTCGACCAGGCCTATCCCGAGAAGCCGCTGCTCAAGAGCGAGCACGCCCGGGCTTTCGCGCGCTTCGTGCACAACTGGACGGCGACCACCGTGCAGGCCGGCATGTTTCCGCTGATGGTCGCAGACATGTATGCCCGCGTGCGGCCGCAGGACCGCGACTATTTCCGCGAAAGCCGCGGCAAGCGGCTGGGCACCGAGGACTTCGACAGCTTCCAGGCCAAGGCGCGGGAGACTCGCCTGGTGCCCTTCCGGCAGAGCCTCGACACCATGCGCTTGCAGCTGAAGGCCGCGCCCTTCCTGAGCGGCGGACGTGCGGCCTACCCCGACTACATCGTCGCCGGCGCCTTCCTGTGGGCTCGTAGCGTCACGCCGTTTGCGCTTCTGGAGGCGGGCGATCCGATCGCGGCGTGGCTTGACCGGATGCTGGGCTTGTACGGCTTCGGCGAGCGGCTGAAGGCAGCGGCCTGAGCCGCAGCCGGCGCGACCTCACATCCGGGAGCGGAAATCGTAACGCCGGTCGGGCGGCAGGATGTCCATCGTCTGCTGGTTGATGAGCATCGCCGCCTCGATGGAGTTGACGCGGATCTCGGTGGTGTTGAGTCGGCGCGAGAAGCCCGGATAGTTGCCGCGCTCCGAGATGCTGTTGGTCTGCACCAGCTCGTTCCAGACGGCGGCAGGGATACGAATGCGCACCACGCCGCCGGGGTCGGGACCGGTCAGGACCGGATCGCGACCGTACTGGTTGTAGACGGCGTCGTTGGCGGCATCCAGCTGCCGCGACAGCTGGCCGCCCACCAGGTCGCCGGGATCGAGGATGCGCCCGATGCGGCCACGGGCGCTGCGCGCCACGCCGCGGTAGACCAGCATCTCGGGGCCGTTGCAGAGCGGCACCGGCGCGCGGCGCCAGGATTCGGGGATGGTGGCCGGATCGACGGTCGGCAAGGTGGCCATGGGGCGTTCTCCCGCAATGCGGCGGCGCGACGCCGCATCACCTGCCAAGAGGGAGCCATTTCCGGCAGCGGCGTGCACATGGCGGC
>JAHCJT010000150.1 GCA_026126245.1 Alphaproteobacteria bacterium | reverse complement strand
TGCGCGTCGTGGCCGCGCTGGCACTGCTCTGGCAGGCCGGTGCGCCGCCGGCCGCCGCCCAGCCCGACAAGCTGCCGGTGCGCGGCGCCATGGACCGTTTCGAGGTGAAGGCCCGACCGGCACCGGCGCCGTTTCTGGCGTTCAAGGACAAGGACGACCTCGATGCCAGCCTGGCGGCCTTCAGGGGCAAGGTCGTGCTGGTCAACTTCTGGGCCACGTGGTGCATCCCCTGCGTCAAGGAGATGCCCAGCCTCAACCGCCTCGCCGGCAAGATCGGCGAGGATCACTTCGTGGTCGTTGCGCTGTCGCTCGACGGCCCGTCGCGGCCCAAGGTCGAGCCGTTCATCCGCAGCCGCAACCTCGACCAGCTGCGGGTGTACTTCGACGCGCAGAAGAAGTCCTACGGCGCGCTCGATATCGTGGTTCTGCCGACCTCGGTGCTGATCGATGCGCAGGGGCGCGAGGTCGGCCGCCTGCAGGGCGACGCCGATTGGGATTCACCGGATGCCGAGGCGCTGGTGCGCCACGTGATCGGCGGTGGGAATTGATTTTTCCTCCCCAACGACGTTGGGGAGGTGCCCCGAAGGGGCGGAGGGGAGCCGACGTCGTCTCTCCAACTGAGACCACGTTGGCTCCCCATCCGGCCTGCGGCCACCTTCCCCGCGCTTCGCGTGGGGAAGGAAAGACGAAGATTCAGCGCGTCGGCATCGGGCGCTCGCCCGAATAGTCGTAGAAGCCGCGGCCGGCCTTGCGCCCGATCCAGCCGGCCTCGACATACTTCACCAGCAGCGGACAGGGCCGGTATTTCGAGTCGGCCAGGCCCTCGTACAGCACCTGCATCACCGACAGGCAGGTATCCAGACCGATGAAGTCGGCCAGCTGCAGCGGCCCCATCGGATGGTTGGCGCCCAGCCGCATGGCGGTGTCGATCGACTCGACGTTGCCGACGCCTTCGTAGAGCGCGTAGACCGCCTCGTTGATCATCGGCAGCAGGATGCGGTTGACGATGAACGCCGGAAAATCTTCGGCGTTGGCCGGCGTCTTGCCGAGCTTGACCGTCAGGTCGCGGATCGTGCGGAAGGTCTCTTCCTCGGTCGCGATGCCGCGGATCAGCTCGACCAGCTGCATCATCGGCACCGGGTTCATGAAATGCATGCCCATGAACCGCCCCGGCCGGTCGGTGACCGACGCCAGCCGGGTCACCGAGATCGACGAGGTGTTGGTGGCGATCAGCGCCGTGGGCTGCAGCATCGGGCACAGCTTCTTGAAGATCTCGCGCTTGACCTGCTCGTTTTCGGTCGCAGCCTCGATCACCAGGTCGCAGTCGCCGAACACCTTGTAGTCGACCCCGGTCTCGATGCGGCGCAGGGCGGCATCCTTCTCGTCCGGCTTGATCATGCCGCGCCCGATCTGGCGGTCCATGTTGCCGGAGATGACGTCGAGGCCCTTTTCGAGGTGTTCGTTGTCAACGTCGATCAGCTTCACCTTAAAGCCCTTCAGGGCGCAGACATGCGCGATGCCGCCGCCCATCTGGCCGGCGCCGATCACACCGATCCGCTGGATCATCGTCTATCCCCCGAAAGTTCCGGTGCCACCGGCCGCCCCACGAACCGGTGCGCTGCCTGGGTCATTTCTTGTCAATCGCCGCGGTCAATTCGGGCACGATCTGGAACAGGTCGCCGACGATGCCGTAGTCGGCCACCTGGAAGATCGGCGCCTCCTCGTCCTTGTTGATGGCGACAATGGTCTTGCTGTCCTTCATCCCGGCGAGATGCTGGATGGCGCCGGAGATGCCGACGGCGATGTAGAGGTCCGGCGCCACCACCTTGCCGGTCTGGCCGACCTGGTAGTCGTTGGGCACGTAGCCGGCATCGACGGCGGCGCGGCTGGCGCCGAGACCGGCGCCCAGCTTGTCGGCCAGCGCCTCGAGCAGCTTGAAGTTCTCGCCCGACGCCAGGCCGCGGCCGCCGGAGACGACGATCTTGGCGCTGGTCAGCTCCGGCCGCTCCGACTTGGAGATCTCGGCGCCGACATAGGAAGACAGGCCGGCGCTGCCGGCGCCGCCGATCTGCTCGATCGCCGCCGAGCCGCCGCCGGCCGCCGCCTTGAAGTTGGTCGGCCGCACCGTCAGGACCTTGATCTTGTCGCTCGACTGCACGGTTGCCATGGCGTTGCCGGCGTAGATCGGCCGCACGAAGGTGTCCGGCGACACGATCGACACCGCTTCCGAGACCTGCGCCACGTCGAGCAGCGCCGCCACGCGCGGCATCACGTTCTTGCCCACCGTGTCGGCAGCCGCCACCACGTGGCCGTAGTTCGGCGCCAGCTTGACGATCAGCGGCGCGATGTCCTCGGCCACCCAGTTGGTATAGGCCGCATCGTCGGCCTGCAGCACCTTGGCGACGCCCTGGATCGCGGCCGCCGACTTGGCGGCCTCGCCGGCGCCGGCGCCCGCGACCAGCACGTGGACGTCGCCGCCGAGCTGCGTGGCGGCCGTGACGGCGTTGGCGACGTTGGCGCGGACGGCCTTGCCGTCATGCGCGGCGACAACCAGCACGCTCATCTCACAGCACTCCCGCTTCGTTCTTCAGCTTGTCGACCAGCTCGGCCACGGTCTTCACCTTGATGCCGGCCTTGCGTCCCGGCGGCTCCTCGACCTTCAGCGTCTTCAGACGCGGTGCCACGTCGACGCCCAGCGAATCGGGCGTCTGCGCGTCGATCGGCTTCTTCTTGGCCTTCATGATGTTGGGCAGCGAGGCATAGCGCGGCTCGTTCAGCCGCAGGTCGGTGGTGATCACCGCCGGCAGCTTGAGCGTGATGTTCTCCAGGCCGCCGTCGATCTCGCGCTTCAGGTCGGCCGAGCCATCGCCGTTGATCGCCAGCTTGTTGGCGAAGGTGCCCTGCGGCCAGCCGAGCAGCGCCGCCAGCATCTGGCCGGTCTGGTTGCTGTCGTCGTCGATCGCCTGCTTGCCGACGATGATCAGGCCGGGCTGCTCCTTGTCGGCCACCGCCTTCATCAGCTTGGCCACCGCCAGCGGCTGCAGCTCGGTGTCGGTGTTGACGTGGATGCCGCGGTCGGCGCCCATCGCCAGCGCGGTGCGGATGGTCTCCTGGCACTGCTGCGGACCGGCGCTGAAGGCGATGACCTCGGTCGCCTTGCCCTGCTCCTTCAGGCGCACGGCTTCCTCGACGGCAATCTCGTCGAAGGGATTCATCGACATCTTGACGTTGGCCGTCTCGACGCCTGTTTTGTCGGCCTTCACGCGGATCTTGACGTTGTAGTCAACCACGCGCTTGACGGCGACCAGCACTTTCATTGGGTTAGCGCCCTGGATGATCGTTCAAAGGCGTTCCGTCTAGGCCGCTGACCGGTGCCTGTCAAGCCGATGCCGCGCTGCACAACAGGTCGGCACCGATGGAAAAGCCGTGGAATTACAATTGACTGGCCCGTCCGATCGTTCCGCAGGCCGGACATGGGCGCCGCTACCCGACGTGGGCCGCGGACGGCCTGCGGCAGCGATCAGCGGGTGGCGCCCGGCGTCCACAGCACGTCGCGCGCGCCCTTGTCGTTGAGCCGACGCGCCATCACGAACAGATGGTCGGACACGCGGTTGATGTAGCGCAGCGCCTCGAGGTTGAGCGTCTCGCGCGCCGCCAGCGCCGTCATCTCGCGCTCGGCGCGGCGCGCCACGGTGCGCGCCAGATGAAGGTAGCTGGACGCGGCGCTGCCGCCGGGCAGGACGAACGACGTCAGCGGTGCCAGATCGCCGTTCATGGCGTCGATCTCGCGCTCCAGCCGCTCGACCTGGCTGGCCGCGATGCGCAGGCGCTGGCGCGTCTCGCCCTCGACCTCGGGCGTGCACAGATCGGCGCCCAGATCGAACAGGTCGTTCTGGATGCGCGCCAGCATGGCATCGGCCTCGGCGTCGGCGGCGGTGTGCAGGCGCGCCAGACCGATCGTGGCGTTGGCCTCGTCGACGGCGCCGTAGGCCGACACCCGCAAGTCGTGCTTGGCGACGCGTTTGCCGGTGCCCAGCGAGGTCTTCCCCTTGTCGCCGCCCCGCGTGTAGATGCGCGTCAGCCGGACCATTGCACCGCTCCGGTCGCCTCAGGCGCTCTTCAGCAGGTACCACAGCACGATCAGCGCGACCGCGGCCATCTGCAGGCGCACACGCCACCACATGATGCGGTTGGAGCGGCGCGCGCCTTCGATGCCGCCCTGGCCGGCGCGCAACATGCCGATGAACACCGAGCCCAGCGCGCCCAGCATGCACAGGCCGGCAAAGATCAGGGCGATATAGGAGAGCGCTTTGGCCATGTCGGCGAGTCTCCGGCGCGAAGAAACAATCAGCTTGTCACGATATGGGGTTGCCGCCTAGGCGCTTGCCAGAGGGGCGCACGAAGGCCGCAGGCCGCCACCTCATCCGATCAGCGCCGGCAAGGCACGCATGTCGTCGAAGACCTCGGCGCCGGCGGCGCGCAACGCCACGGGATCGTGGTGGTTGCCGCCATAGCCCAGCACGCGCATGCCGGCGGCGCGGCCGCCCAGCACGCCGGGCACCGAATCCTCGATCACGATGCAGTCCTGCGGCGCGGCGCCCATGCGCCTGGCCGCGTGCAGGAAGACATCGGGCGCCGGCTTGCCGCGCGCCACCATCGAAGCGGTGAAAATCCGTTCCACGCCGAAATGCGCCAGCAGGCCGGTTTGCGCCAGGTTGTCGCGCACGTGCTCGTAGACGCCCGACGAGGCGATGCACTTGGCGTGCGGCAGCGCCGCCAGCGCCTCGCGCACGCCGTCGATCACCTGCAGGCCCTCGCGCGCGAAGACCCGGTCGCTAGCGGCGAACACCTCGTCCTCGAAATCGTCCGGCAGGCTGTCGCGCCCCATCGCCTGCGCCACGATGGCGTAGCAGTCAGGCAGCGTGCGGCCCATCAGCCGGCGCGCGCAATCGTCGGTCGTCCACGGCAGACCGTAGCGGCCGAGCACCTCGACCCAGGCGAGATTGTAGAGCCGCTCGCTGTCGATCAGCGTGCCGTCGCAGTCGAAGATCAGGAGGGCCGGCATGGCGCCCCTCCTCTACAGCATGCCGGCGGCGCGCGAAATCGCCGCCACGCCGCCGCTGCGCTCACGCCGCGCCGACCAGGGCCGGCAGCTGGCGCATGTCCTCGAACAGCGTGCCGCCGGCGGCCGCCATCGCGTCGCGATCTGCATAGGGCGCTCCGACATAGCACAGCGCGCGCATGCCGGCGGCGATCGCCGCCTGCGTGCCGGCCGGCGCATCCTCGATCACGACGCACGCCGCCGGCGCCTCGGCCATCTCGCGCGCTGCCCGCAGGAACAGGTCGGGGAACGGCTTGCCGCGCGCCACCTCGGTGGCGCTGAAGATGCGGCCGGCGAAGCGCTCCCACAGGCCGGCGCCACCCAGCGTGAGGCGCATCTTGGCGATCTCGCCCGACGAGGCGACGCAGGTGCGGTGGCCGGCCGCCTCCAGCGCATCGATCGCCGCCGCGACGCCCGGCACGGCGCCGACCCGTTCGCGCTGGAAAGCGGCATAGGTTTCGGCCTGCAGCCGCTCGACGAAGTCGGGCGGCAGGGCGCGGCCCAGCTCGGCCTCGACGATGGCGACGCAGCTCTTCAGCGAGCGGCCCATCAGGCGGCGCATCGTCTCGGGCACGTCCCAGTCGAGGCCCTCGCGGTTGACGGCGGCCGAAAAGCAGCGGTTGGCCACCGGCTCGGTGTCGACCAGCACGCCGTCGCAATCGAAGATGATGAGCATGGCCGCGGACCGTGCCGCTCAGCCGTCGGCCTCGTCAAGCGACACGCCCAGCGCCCGTAGGTAGCGGGCCGGCAGGTGATCGCCGATGCCCGGCGGCAGGATCCGGTAGACCTTGCCCAGCATGCCGGGCTGCGCCTGCGGCGGCAGCTGACCGGTCAGCAGGTTCTGCAGGCCGCTGCGGATGCCGTCGAGGAACGTCTGCGAGAAGGACGGCAGGTCCGACGCCGTCGCCGCCAGCGGCGCCGCGAAGTCGAACGCCTGTCCGTGCGGACAGATCAACGCCCGGCCGACATGGCGGAAGCCGAAGCGCGTCGGCGGCACCGTCGGCACCACGTCGTGGCCGTTGACGAAGCGGTAGGTGCGCTCGCCGAGCACCGCGTCGTAGGTGTCGGCGAACGTCCGGCCGCCACAGCGCGGCATGCCGTAGGCATAGACCCCGTCGATGCCGGCCGACGCCGCCGCGCGGCGCGCCGCCAGCACGGCGATCGCGGCACCCAGACTGTGGCCGGTGAAGAACAGGCGCGTGCCGGCCGCGCGGCCCGCCAATGCCGCCTGCAGCGCCGGCCAGATGATCTCGACGGCGGCGTCGAAGCCAGCGTGCATGTCGTCCGGCGTCGGCAGGGTGTTGAAATTCGTCAGCCAGTTCGCCGGCTCGACCGGATCGGTGCCGGCGAAGACCACGAGGGTCGCGCCCCAGCCCTCGGCGACGAAGCCGCGCGTCGCGGTCAGCGGCACGACGCCATCCGCTTTTCCCGTCAGCGGCGCCCGCCACGCCAGGCCCCACCCGTCGAGGATGGCCCTGATCTTCGGTTCCTGCTCGTAGGCCAGCTGCGCCAGCCAGGCCATGGCCCGGGCCGTCGCGGCGTCGAACGCGGCGCTCGCCACGAACCCGCCCGGCATCCGCGCGCGGTAGGCATCATCGGGCAATTCGACGAGAAAGCTCATGAGCGGCTCCGGCGATGGCGGCGAGGCCGCCGGCGGACGACACGGACAGACGGACCAGCCACCGCCGACCGCGATGCGATCGGGCGGCAGTTGCCCCTACCACAGGGCGGCCCGATCTGGCATGTCCGCGTCGTCGCAATGACGGGAGGAAACCATGAAGCTGCAGGGCAAGGTCGTGGTGGTGACGGGCGCGGCCGGCGGCATCGGCGCGGCGATGGCGCGACGCTTCGCGCAGGAGGGCGCCAAGGGCGTGGTCGTGGCCGATCTGCACGAGGACAAGCTCGCGGCGCTGGCGCGCGAGATCGGCGGCCTGGCCGTGGCCTGCGACGTCGGCAAGGAGGTCGACATCATCAGGCTGGTGAGCGCGCGCCGAGGAGCGCTTCGGGCCGATCGACGTGTTCTGTTCCAACGCCGGCCTGGTGCGCGAGGGCGACGAGGCCGCGCCGGATGGCGAATGGGCGGTGAACTGGTCGGTGCACCTGATGTCGCACGTCTACGCCGCGCGCGCCGTGGTCAAGAAGATGGCCGAGCGCG
Source organism: Alphaproteobacteria bacterium (assembly GCA_026126245.1). Classification (GTDB taxonomy): domain Bacteria; phylum Pseudomonadota; class Alphaproteobacteria; order Reyranellales; family Reyranellaceae; genus Vineibacter. The sequence goes on along the minus strand of JAHCJT010000150.1, from coordinate 4,585 downwards.
GCTCGGGCTATCTCGTCAATACCGCCTCGGCGGCCGGCCTGCTGACCTCGATCCCGTCGGCGAGCTATGCCGTCACCAAGCACGCCGCCGTCGCCTTCGCCGAATGGCTGGCCATCACCTACGGCGATCGCGGCGTGAAGGTCTCGGTGCTCTGCCCGCAGGCCGTGAACACCGCCATGATCCAGGGCCGCGAGCGCGGCTCGGCCAGCACCGACGGCATCATCGAGCCGGAGGAACTGGCCGAGTGCGTGATCCGCACCATGGACGAGGAGAAGTTCCTGATCCTGCCGCATCCGCAGGTGCTGGAGTACATGCGGCGCAAGACCGCCGACTACGACCGCTGGCTCACGGGCATGCGCCGCCTGCGCACCAAGCTGAAGGGCGAGTAGTCTCCTCCCCAGCGACGTTGGCGAGATGGTGCTGGGGGCGCGCGACTCCCGTCGCGCGTCTTTGCCGTTGCCGGCACATGACGCGTCACGGGAGTGACGCGCCCCCGGCGTTTGCGCCGCCGAGTGGCGGACAGCCATGACCGAGGACGAGCTGCAGGGCCTGCTTGAGACGATCCTGCCGGCGATCGACCGGCATGGCGTGTTCGTCGAGGAGGCCGAAGACCAGGACGTGCGGCTGCGCTTTCCCTTCCGGCCCGAGCTGATCGGCCCCGGCGACATCTTCTCCGGACCGGCGTTGCTGGGCTTCGCCGACACCGCGATGTTCGCCGCCGTCCTCGCCGCCACGCGCGGCCAGTCGCTGGGCATGGTGGCGAGCCTGAACGCCACCTTCCTGCGGCCGATGCCGGCGGCCGACGTGATCGCCATCGCCCGCGTCATCCGCAGGGGCAAACGCATGGCGCACGCCGAGGCCTGGCTGTTCGACCACACGCCGGTCGAGGCCGTGCTGCACGCCACCGCCAGCTGCGCGCTGCGGCCGCGGACCTAGAGACCAACCCGCGCCGGTCGTATTGCCTCTCACGTCATCCTGAGTGAAGCGAAGGATCTCGCGGTGGTTCGGTCAGAGCATTGCGGCGCCCGTCGATTTTCAGCAAGAGCGTGCGTTGAGCGCAGCACCGCAGGGTCCTTCGCGGTGCTCAGGACGACGGCGTCGGCGGCACCGTGCGTCCACTTGATCGCGCGCAGCTCGGGCCGCGCGGCTAGGCGGCTGCCGGCAGCGGCATGGCGCGCAGGCGCACCAGCGGCGTGAGCAGCACGACGGCGAAGGACAGCGTGAAGCCGGCACCGATGGCGAGGATCGCGACCTCGTAGCCGAACGTCGCGCCCAGCCAGCCGCCGAGCAGCGCGCCCAGCGGCGCGGCGCCGCGGGTCGCCACCTGGATGGTGGCGTTGACCCGGCCCAGCAGCGCCGGCGGCGTCACCAGCTGGCGCACCGTGGTCTGGCAGATCAGCCACAGGATCGGGCCGAAGCCCACGAGGAAATGCGCGATGGCGGGCAGCACCGGCCCCTGCAGGCGCAGCGACAGCCACAGCAGGATACCGGCAATCACCGACACGCCCGGCCCGAACATCAGGGTCACGTTCGGCGGCAGGCGGGCCATGATCGCGCCGCCCGACACAGCGCCGACGATCAGCCCGGCGCCGTAGGCCATCTGCACCGTGCCGGTCTGGCGCGGGTCGAGTCCCAGCAGGTGCAGCGCGAAGGGCACGAAGATCGCCCACAACGCGAAGAACGACAGGTTCCAGAAGATGGCGCACAGCGCCAGCCCGCGCAGCAGGGGATGGCGCACCACGAAGCCGGCGCCCTCGCGGATGGCGGCCAGGATCGGCTGGCGCGGCGCTGCCGTGACGTCGAGCGCCCGCCGGTCCAGCGTGGCAAGGCAGGCCACGGCGAGCAGCGCCGCGATGACCGCCAGCCCATAGCCCCAGGTCGGCGACAGCCGCGTCGCCAGCTCGCCGACGATGAAGGGTGCGGCCAGGGCGGCCGCGGCGCGTCCCAGCTCGAGCCGCGCATTGCCGGCCGCCAGCCGGTGCGGCGGCACCAGGCGGATCACCACCGCCGTCGCGGCCAGCACGAACGAGACGGTGCCGATCGCGCCGATGAAGCTGGCGCCGGCCAGGAACCACAAGGCGTCGACCAGGGCGGCCGCCACGGCGATGGCGGCGGCGAGCAGCGACAGCACCGGTGCCGCCAGCAGGACGACCGGCGCGGTCAGGCGGTCGACGACGACACCGGCCGGCAGGGACACCAGCAGCCAGGCCGCGCCCTGGATCGCCACCAGCACGCCGACCACGCCGGGCCCGGCATTGAACAGCAGCACGGCCGTCAGCGGCAGCGCCGCCAGCGCCAGCTGGTCGGCGGCATGCACGCCGACGGCGGCCCATTGCAGGCGCAGGAACGCAGAGGAGGACATGGCACGCATCCATCGCGGTTCGAGGGCCGGCGATGGATAGGCGCTCGCGGCGGCCGTCACACTCCGCCATGCGGCGGCGAATTCCGACCTCTGCCCGGTGCGGCGAGGTGAAAACGCGCAGGCGGCGCTACGGCCTTGCACCTCGCCCCGCCGGGGAGAGGTCGGCGCGTAGCGCCGGGTGAGGGGGCGGTGCGCCAGCCGCGGCACTGCCATGGCGACGCCTGGCGTGGACGTCGGCTCCGTCATCCGGTTGCATCTGCGCGTGCCCGACCTTTGCCCGCTGCGACGAGGCGAAGGCGTGCAGGCGGCATCCGCGCGACAGGCGCGGCGGCGCGGTGATGCCGGGCGCTTCACCCGGTCGGTGCGATTTCCATGGCGCGCCAGGCATGCATGATCCGCCGGCGCTCGCGCGTGAACGCGAAGTAGCAGCCGCCGCCGGCGCCCTGGTCGTGCGACCGGCTGATCGGCAGGCCGGCGAGGTGGCAATAGAGCAGGGTGCCGACGCCACCGTGGCCGACGAACAGCACGTCGCCCGGAGCGTCGCGCGCCAGCACCGCCTCGACCTCGCCGACGATGCGGGCCTGCGCGTCGCTGGCCCGTTCCCAGCCGCGGATGCTGTCGTGCGGACGGGCGAAGAACTGGTCGGCCACGGCTTCGAATTCGGCCGGCGGCAGGAAGCCGGTCGCGCTGCGGTCGTTCTCGTGCATGGCCTGCCTGACCTCAAGATCGACGCCCAGCGCGCGCGCGATCGGCGCCGCCGTTTCCAGCGCCTTGCGTTCGGCGCTGGCGATCACCTGCGTCGTGCCCGCCAGCCAGCCGGCCGCAACCAGCGCCGCGACGCGCGCCTGGCCGACCGGGCTGAGGCCCCAGTCGGGCACCGGCACCTGCGGGTCGATCCGCACCTGCGGGTGGCTGAGATAGCGGACGCGGCCGGTCATGCGCGCGATGATGCGGTGCCGCGCCGGCGCGGGCAATCGACGCCGCCGCCGCGCGCACGCCGTCCGGCCGGCGGCGCGGCGATCACGCCGCCAGGATCAGGTCGGCGGCCTTTTCGGCGATCATGTTGGTGGCGGCGTAGGTGTTGCCCGACACCATGGTCGGCATCACCGAGGCGTCGGCGACGCGCAGGCCGGCCAGCCCGATCACCCGCATCGACGCCGGGTCGACCACGGCCATCGCATCGCCGCCGATCTTGCAGGTGCCGACGGGATGATAGGTCGTCGAGCCGGTGGCGCGGGCATGCGCCAGCCAGTCGTCGTCGCTCTGCACGTCAGGGCCGGGCAGGTTCTCGTGGTCGACGTAGTCGGAAAGCGGCCGCGTCGCGAGCAGCTTGCGCAGGTACTTCATCGCCGCCAGCAGCGCGTCGCGGTCCATCTGGTGCGCCAGGTAATTGGGCTGGATCTCCGGCTTGGCGGTCGCATCGCTGGCCGTCGCCTTGACGTGCCCGACGCTCTCGGGCCGCAGCTGCGCGCAGCCCAGGGTCATGCCCGGCACGCTGTCGAGATCCGAGGTGCCGTAGCGGCCGGGCGCGTAACTGGCCGGCGCGAAATAGAGCTGCATGTCCGGCGTCGCCAGTCCCGGCCGGGTGCGGAAATAGCCGCCGGCATGCGACGGGCTGGCCGCCAGCAGGCCCTTGCGCGTGACAGCGTAGCGGATCACCTCGCCGACCAGCCGCAGGCCGTGCGAGCGCTCGTTGAGCGAGCCGGCGCCCTTGACCAGGGCCGAGACGCGCGCCGCGTAGTGGTCGCGCAGGTTGCGGCCGACGCCGGGCAGGGCGTGCACCACCTCGGCGCCGATGTCGCGCAGCCACTCGGGATCGCCGACGCCGGAGATCTGCAACAGCTGCGGCGTGTTGATGGCACCGCCGCTCAGGATCACGTCGCGCGCCGCGTTCAGCGTCACGCGCTGCCCGTCGCGGCCGCGATAGCTCACGCCGACGGCCCGCTTGCCCTCGAACACGATGCGCTCGGCCAGCGCCCACTGGATCAGCCGCAGGTTGGGCCGCGCCAGCGCCGGCCGCAGATAGGCGTCAGCCGGGCTCCAGCGCCGCCCGCCCTTCATCATCTGCTGGTACAGGAAGGTGCCTTCCTGGTCGCCGCCGTTGTAGTCGGGCGTGCGCCTCAGCCCGAGCGCCTCGTTGGCCGCCACGAAGGCGTCGCTCAGCAGATGCGGCTCGCGCTGGTCCTGGATATGCAGCGGCCCGTCGCGGCCGCGCACCGCATC
>JAHCJT010000015.1 GCA_026126245.1 Alphaproteobacteria bacterium | reverse complement strand
AACGACATCGGCGGACACGATGGCCGCCAGCCTGCGTTGCTCGCGCACCACGCCCGCTCCCCCCGCTCCGGCTTGCCCGCAAGTCTAGGGGCACCATGACCCGCGGACAACCGTCCGGGGGCCAGCGCTCCACGCCCGCGCTCGGCCGGGCGTCAGCCGCATGGCGCATCACCCGGCATATGCTTTACGCTCGCCAAATGGACGGGGGAACCACACGCAAGCTGGCGGCGATCATGTCGGCCGACGTCGCCGGCTACAGCCGGCTGATGGGCGCCGACGAGGATGGCACCCTGGCCGCCCTGAAGGCGCACCGCAATGCCGTCGATCCGGTGATCTTCAGTCACGGCGGGCGCGTCGTGAAGACCACCGGCGATGGCCTGCTGCTGGAGTTTCCGACGGTGGTGGCGGCGGTCAGGACGGCGCTGCAGGCGCAGCAGATCATGGCCGAGCGTGATGCGCTGCTGCCGGCCGAGCGGCGGATGCAGTTCCGCATCGGCATCCATGTCGGCGAGGTGATCGTCGACGGCGAGGACCTGTTCGGCGACACGGTGAACGTGGCGGCACGGCTGCAGGGACTGGCCGAGCCGGGCGGCATCACGCTGTCGGGTGCGGCGCGTGACGCCGCCTATCGCCAGGTCGAGGCGCCGATGGTGGATCTCGGGCCGCAGGCGCTGAAGAACATCGCCGAGCCGGTGCGGGCGTGGCGCGTCGAGATGGCGGCAACCGAGCAGGCGGGACAGCAGGCGGCGGCGGCACGGCCCGAGGCGGAGCGCTCGGCGATCGCCGTGCTGCCATTCGACAACATGTCCAACGACCCCGAGCAGGACTACTTCGTCGACGGCATCACCGAGGACCTGATCACCACCCTGTCGCTGTTCAAGGAGCTGAAGGTGATCGCGCGCAACTCGACCTTCGCCTACAAGGGCAAGGCCAGAGACGTGCGGCTGATCGCGGCCGAACTGGACGCGCGCTACGTGATCGAGGGCAGTGCGCGCAAGGCGGGAAACCGGGTGCGGATCACGGCGCAGCTGATCGACGCGCAGAGTGGCCAGCACCTGTGGGCCGAGCGCTACGACCGCGAGCTGACCGACATCTTCGCCGTCCAGGACGAGATAACCGCCAACATCGCCAGCCGCGCTGTCCCGGCATTGCGGACGCAGCAGATGGAATCAGCGCGGCGGCGCGGCTCAGGCGATCTCGACGTCTGGGACATGTACTGGCGCGTGCTTTATCACTTCAACCGACTGGGCAAGGATGATGTCGCCAAAGCGCTAGACCTGTGTCGGCGAATTCTGGCGCGGGACGAGAACTTCGCGCCCGCCTACTACAGTTCGGCTGCCTTGACATTCATTGGCAGCCAACAGGGATACCTGAAGCTTTCCCGGGAGATCTGGCAGGAGGGAATGCGCAATGTCGAAAAGGGTGTGGCTTTGGCAAACGACGATTTCGCGGCACATGCGTGGCTAGCCTCCCTCTATAGCTATGCCGGCCGGCACGAAGCCGCACTGGATCATGGCCACCAGGCTGTCTCGCTCAATGGCCACGCATACTGGTCGTACCTCGGGCTTGGAATGGCGCAACTGTCGAACGGCGATCATGATGAGGCGGCGGCGAATCTGGAGATTGCCTGGCGACTTGGCATCAATGACCCTGGCAGATACCACTGCGCGGGATGCCTCGCTTTCGTCTACTACCAGAAGAAGGAATATGACGCGTCGTTGTCATGGGCCGATCAGTGTCTGCAGCTCTGGCCCGAAAGCGTGCAAGCGAACAATTGCCGCGCTGCGGCGCTGGCACAGCTGGGCCGCCTCGGGGAGGCGGGCACAGCGCTGAGGCCATTCCTCGAGCGCTTCCCCGGCATCACCGCCAGCCGCTACCTCCGCAACTTCAACTGGCGCCGCAAGGAAGACCTCGAACACTACCGCGAAGCTCTGATCAAAGCCGGCGTGCCGGCGTGACACGCGACCAGACGAGAGGGTCAGCGACCAGCATGCATGGAGATGCGTCCCGACGTGCCGGAACGACAGGACGCTCGACGGCCTCAACGGGCGTCGCGCGGTGGCTCCCGCTTCAACCTCATCACTTCTCGTGCCTCATGCCTTTGGGTAATGGCGGCAGTCCTGCGCATTCAAGCAACGGTCTCAATGGCGAGCATGTTCGAGTCCATAGCCTGCCGTCTCCTAGGCCTTTCTGTATACATATGTGAAGTATGGGCACATGCCGAAGAAGGATCTATTCGCCACCGCCGTCTTGAGAGCAGCAAGCCATGCTTCTCCAGTTTCCCGATGCAGGCCTCCCTGCGCTATCACCACGTTGCAGACCGCCTGCGCCAAGCCCATGAAGAACTCGCTCTCGCCAGCCTCAGCGAGGAGGGTCGGGACAAAGTGTTCCCGCCTTAGATCCAGTGCAACAGCGAGACTTGGAACCTTTCGCATGACCCTCGGCTGTGCGCACGCGGTCTGTTGCACCGCGCTCATGACAGTTGAATCCAAGTCCTCATCCCCGGATGCGATCACCAGCCCTTCATAATCGGCATCAAAGACCGCAATGATTCCGCCATTCGTGGTCGCGGAAACGGCGGTCCTCAACACGCCGTCTGGATCAGGAACATGACTTAGGATGGTATGTAGAATTACCGCATCATACTGCTCTTCTCCGATACCTTGCCCGGTCATGGCATTTGCGACCTTGAATTCCATTCGGTCAGCTACGCCCTCTTCAGATGCCTTCTTCTCCGCGTACTTGATCAAGGATCGGCTTAGATCGGATACGACGTAACACCCCGAAAAGCCCTCCCGCTTGGCGTAGGCGCGACCGATCACACCCGTCCCCGCTCCCAATTCCAGGATACGTGCGTTCGGCCGCAAGTTCATGAGGCCAAAATAATCGTCACGCATCTTGGCAAACCCAGGCATCTGCGACCGCGTGTCCAACCGATCTGCAAGCATCTGGATATTTTCGGTGGGCAGGCCATCGATGTTCGAGAAGATATCGTTTGCCACTTCACCCTCCCCGGTTCGGTCCACAAGCTGGTAACGCCGGGAGTCCATTGATCTCGGCTTGGCTGGCGCAACCGCGCCGCGCTGTCGACGCGTCGGCCGAGATGATGGTTGCCAGCCTGCATTGCTCGCGCGCCAAGCTTGTTCCCCCCGAGTTTCACTATCAAGTCTAGGGTCTGAAGGGCATCGCCAGCCCCGTGAACGCCGGCAAGCCATTGGACTGTCATTCTGGCAGGCCCGCGAGTCGCAAGCCGCGATACAGGGATTCCGTTACACCCGGGCGCTTGAACGGATTGTTCATGTCGAACTCGTGGTGTCGCCGCACCTCCCCAATGGTGTAGCTGGGCGTCAGATTCAGGATGCGTTGGACAACCTGCCGCGCCTCGTCCACACGCCCAACCAGCGCAAGACTTGCGGCGCGATATCGCAGCACCGCCGCTGCGTTGGGCAGCTCACCGAGAATGCGTGCCGTCCAATCAATCACCTTCTCATGCATCCCGGCGCCGAAATAGGCGATCACGCAAGCTACGTTTCCGGACCATCCGGCATCCACGGGATTGAGGCGATCGGCCCGTTCCTGATACTCGACGGCCTTGTCGACCTCGCCCATGAAACCGTACATGTTGGCCCCGGAGCGGAATGCTTCGGCATTGTTGGGGTTCAGGGTGATGGCCTTTTCAACCAGGGCCGCGCCGGATTCGATATCCCCGCCCGGAAAGGCCAGCATACCGCCAGCGATGGCGACTACGTCCGAATCAAGCGGATCCAGAGCGAGCGCCTTTTGTGCGATCTGGGAAATGTCACTGACCATCGGATGGTCGCGATGTCCGAACCCTTGCGCGATGTAGTACCAGCAGCAAACGGTCAGGCAGGCGAGCGCACGGGCATAGGTTGGATCCAGCTCAACCGCCCGCCGGACCAGTCCCAAAGCCTCTTCGAGCGCGGCACGGCTACGTACTCGCATCAAAGCCTGGGCGCGCAACACGAGGTCATACGCGTTGAGATTGCCGGCAGCCTTGCCGCGTACGCGTTCCATCTCCGCCATTTCCACGCGCGGCGCGATGACGCCAACCACGCTCGTCGTCACGCGGTCTTGCAGGTCGAAAACATTCTCGACCGCGCCGTCGAAGCGATCCGCCCAAAGGTGGCTACCGCCCACCGCGTCGATCAGCTGGCCGGTGATGCGGATACGGTTTCCGGACTTGCGCACGCTGCCTTCGAGCACGTAACGCACGCCCAGCTCGCGGCCCGCCTGCTTGATGTCCACGGCCTTGCCCTTGTAGGTGAAGCTGGAATTGCGCGCGATGACGAACAGGGACTTGAAGCGCGACAGCGCCGTGATGATGTCCTCGACCAGACCGTCGACGAAGTACTCCTGCTCGGGATCGCCGCTCATGTTCTGGAACGGCAGGACCGCGATCGACGGCTTGTCGGGCAGAGCCAGCCTGGGTTCCGGCGGCGTGGCCGATGCCGGCGACGCAGCCGGTGCATCGACGACCACGGGCCAGTCGGCTGCCGCCCAGGTCACGCGCATCGCTCGTATCGGGCGGTCGATGTTCTTGAGACTGAGGTCGCCCAGATCAGCGAACGTCGCCTTCAGCCGGCCCGCGACAGCGTTGTGCACGTCGCCGGACACGACAATGCCACCGGCCGGCGCTTCGCCCTCCAGCCGTGCCGCGATGTTCACGCCATCGCCATACAGGTCCTCGCCGTCGACGATCACGTCGCCCAGGTGCAGCCCGACGCGGAAGACCAGAGAATCGTCAGCCGCCTGACCCTCGTTCGCCCGCGCCATCGCCTGCTGGAACTCGATCGCAGCCGCCAACGCCTCCACCGCGCTCGCGAACTCCACCAGCGCGCCATCGCCGGTGAGCTTGACCACGCGTCCTTTGTGACGCGCCAGCGCTGGCTCGAAGTGTTCTTTGCGCAGCGCCCGCAGGCGCGCGACCGTGCCGCTCTCGTCGCGACCCATCAGCCGCGAGTAGCCGACCACGTCAGCCGACACGATCGCCGCCAGGCGACGCTGCTCGCTCATTCCGGCAGCCCCGCCCGGCGCAGGCCCTCGGCGTACTTGGCGAGAAACTCGGGCCTCTGGTAGGGCCCGAGGTAGTCGGCCAGCCGCGAAACCCGGAACGCAGGATCGGCGGCGTGCAGGCGCTCGCCGTACAGACGCGCCAGCGCGTCGTTGCCGGCGAGCGCGGCGCTGGCGGCGGCAACCCGCAAAGGAGGATGGGCGGTCGATGAACCGCTCAACTGACCCTCGGCCCAGGCGATCGCTTCTTCATAACGGCCGAGAAAGAAGCAGGCGTGCGCCATCGCCGATTTCATGCCAATGGCGAGACTCGTGGCACGCGGGTCGAGGCGCAGGGCCCGTCCGACATGCTCGACCGCGACCTGCGCATCACCCAGCCACAGGTTGATCCAGCTGCTGCATGCCCAGACACTCGCGAGATTCGGGTTGAGCGCCAATGCTTGGTCGATGAAGACTTTGGCTGTTGCCAGGTCCCGCAAGATGTAGGCGATCGCCCAGGCGGTATCGCCGAGTGCTGCCGCGTCCTCCTGGCAAACCCGGACGGCGATCTCCACGAGTCGCACCACCTTGACCTTTTCCTGCTCGGTGTCATCAGCAAATCCGAAGCCCCGTCGGTGCGCGTAACAGGCCGCCGCCATGCCGTAGACAGGCGAAAAGTTCGGATCGAGCTCGACCGATCTTTCGAACAGCCGGAGTGCTTCTGCCGTGCCTTCCTTGGAAATAGGCCGGAGGTTGGCCAGGCCGCGCAGATAGCAGTCATAGGCGTCGAGATTGGCCGGCGGCTTTCGCTTGACACGCTCGATCTCGGCTTGCTGAACCCGGGGCGCGATCGCCGCCACAACCTGTTCTGTCACCCGGTCCTGCAGGTCGAAGACATCCGCCAGTGCGCCGTCGATCCGGTCGGCCCACAAATGGGCGCCGTTTGCCGCGTCGATAAGCTGGCCAGTGATCCGCACGCGGTCGCCGGCCTTGCGCACGCTGCCTTCCAACACATAGCGGACACCAAGGTCGCGGCCGACCCGTCGCACATCCGGCGACGTGCCCTTGTAGGCGAACGACGAGTTGCGGGCGATCACGAACAGCGACTTGAAGCGCGACAGCGCCGTAATGATGTCTTCGACCAGGCCGTCGACGAAGTACTCCTGCTCGGGATCGCCGCTCATGTTCTGGAACGGCAACACCGCAATCGACGGCTTGTCCGGAAGCGCCGGCGGTGCATCGATCGACAGCGGGGATACACCGGCGACCCGAGCCGCGCCCGTGGCACCGGGCGACCAGTGCCAGAGCCGCACCGGCCGCGCGATGTTCTTCAGCGCCTGGTCGCCACCGTCGCGCAGCTCCACGTCCAGCTTGCCGGCGAGGTCCTCCTGCACCCGGCCCGAAACGCACACGCCGCCCGGCTCGGCCAATGCTTCCAGACGCGCCGCCACGTTCACCCCGTCGCCCAGGATGTCGTCACCGTCGATCACGATGTCGCCCATGTGGATGCCGATACGGAACGCGATGCGGCGATCGGCCGGCACATCGGCGTCGCGCCGCGCCATCTCGCACTGCACCGCAATCGCGCAGCGCGTGGCATCAACCACCGATCCGAACTCGATCAGCAGACCGTCACCGGTCGTCTTGACGATCCGCCCGCCATGTTCGGCGATGCTCGGATCAATCAAATCGGTACGGACGGTTTTCAGACGGGCGAGTGTATTCGTCTCCTCCACGCCGATGAGCCGGCTGTAGCCGGCCACATCCGCGCAGACGATCGCTGCCAAACGACGCTGCTCGCGCTCCACGCCCACTCCCCCGCGTGTTTCGCCGCGAAGTCTAGGGCCAAAGCGAAAACGCCGGCAACCGGCGGGGGTCTCGCCTGAGGCTCGCCGAAAACAGCCAGGCTTGCCTGGAACGTCTCGCCGCGGCGCTACGCTGTGCGCTTCTGCGCCGCCACCGAGCCGGCGCAGCGATCGACCGGCAGGTTGCGCAGCGTATGGTCGCGGGCATCGACATGACGCACCTGCCAGCCGGTGCCGGTCGAATAGAGGAACAGGTCGAGGTCGCAGGCGTCGCTCTTGAAGCGCAGCAGGCGAACCACGCCACTCTCCTCGCGCTGGAACACCGGCCGGCCGAAGGTGCTGGCGACCTGACGATCGTCCATGGTGCGCAGTGTGGTCAGCGGTATCGGCGTGCCGGGCCGGCTCGACTCGAAGCGGCCGGGCTCGGCGCTGGCCAGCGCCACCGCCGGGCGATCGGCGCCGTCGCCACCCCTCCTGCCGCCGTCATTGCCCGACGTGGCCGTGCAGGCGGCCAGCGTCACGAAACCGAGCGCGGCGAGCACAAGGCGCGAGACGCAGTGCATAACCAGACGACTCCGAATTGAGCAGGACGGCGGCCGACGACCTAGATCAGTTTACGCCGCGTCACTGCGCCGGAGAAGACGCTTTGCGGCGTCGTGCACAACCTGACGCCGTGCGGGATGCAGCGGAGTCGGCAGCGAGCTTTCCGACACCGCATGCGACCCGCGTGCCCTCGGGGCTTTCTTCGCCCGGCGTGCGCGGCGCGTGGACGGCAAGTCGACCGGGAGAGGTCGCGGCACCGCTACCCTGGCAGCCGTCCGCCAGGGTTGCCGTGCCGGCGCGTCGGGGTCAGCCGCCGGGCACCGCCTTGACCAGCCGCGCCCAGTCGCCGGGCGCGATCAGGGCAATCAAGGTGGCGCCGCCCTTGCCATCGGGGCGATAGACGGCGGCATGGCCGTCGGCCAGCTCGTTGAGCTGCGAGACCTGCAGGGCGGTCGGCGCCAGAAGGTGGCCGACCACGGCGACAATACCCTTCGGCGAGGGCATGGCCAGATAGTGGCGATAGGCCTCGAGCTGGCCGGGATTTTCGGCGCCAAGCTCGGCGGCAATGGTCGGCCTGGCGTGGAAGGCGATCTCGGCGAAATCGCGGGTCCGGTAGTAGGGGCTGGCCACGACGCGGGCGACCGGAATGCCCAGCGTGCGCAGGCCGTCGGCGATCAGGCGCGCCTGCTCGCGGCCCACGGCGGTCAGGTTGCCCTGGGCACGACGGTCGGCGACCAGGCGCCACGGCGCCGGGTCACGGTCGGTGCCGACGGCCTGGCCATGACGGACGAGCAGCACGAGGCCGCCCTGACGCAGCGCATCGACCAGTTCCAGCGGCGGCAGCGCCGACCAGGCGACGACGGCTGCCGAATCGCGCACGACGCGGCGCGATGCCATGGATTCGGCCGCCACCGGCCAAGGGGCGTCTTCCGGCAGGACTGTCACTGTCGGCTGGGCCTGGACGGCGATGCCCGGCGCCAGCAGCAGCGCAGCCAGGGCCAGGACGCGGGCTTTCCGCGAAAGGTGCAATTCCATGTTCTCCCCACATCAGGCGGCGATCCGGGTCGCCCGAAGGCAGATACGTGCGGCGGCGCCGGCGTCTCCCCGGCCCCGTCCCGTAACGGCCCCCGTATCGTCCCGGTGGTCTTGGCCGTCCTGGGGCGCCCCCGCGGCGCTCTGAAAACGGACCGGCCAGACCTGTGCGCGAACTTACGCGCGTTCGATGCGTGTGGATGTAGAGATTTGGTCCACTTTGTTCAACCGCCGACACATGACCGTGAAGGTCGTCGGCAAGGCAGTGGGCACACCTATTGGTCAGACAATTGTCAGGTCGCGGGGCGCGTCCCAAACAGGGCGGTACCGACCCGCACATGCGTGGCGCCGAAGCGGATCGCCACCTCGTAGTCGGCGCTCATGCCCATGCTGACGCCGGCCAGACCGTTGCGGTCAGCAATTTTCTTGAGCAGTGCAAAATGCAGCGCCGGCTCCTCGTCGAGCGGCGGGATGCACATCACGCCGACGACCGGCAGGCCGTGTTGCTCGATACAGGTGCGGATGAAGGCGTCGGCGTCACGCGGCGCGACGCCGGCCTTCTGCGCCTCTTCGCCAGTGTTGACCTGCACGAAGCAGGCCGGGCGGCGGTTCTGCCGCGCCATCTCGCGGGCCAGCTCGGCCGCCAGTTTCGGCCGGTCGAGGCTTTCGATCACGTCGAACAGCGCAACCGCGTCGCGCGCCTTGTTCGATTGCAAAGGCCCGATCAAATGCAACTGAAGATCGGGAAAACGCTCCTTTAGGGGCGGTAACTTCGCCTGCGCCTCCTGCACACGGTTCTCGCCAAACACGCGCTGGCCGGCGGCGATCAGCGCCGCCACCTTGTCGGCGCCATGGGTCTTCGACACCGCCACCAGCGTGACCGCGGCGGGATCGCGGTTGGCTGCGGCCGCCGCAGCGACGATGCGGGCGCGCACGGTGGCGAGATTGGCGACGGCGTCGAAGCCTGCAACGTCGGTCATGGCGCGGCATCAGGCCTGCGGCGCCGACGGGGCATCGCCCATCGACTGCAGGCGATCCAGGCCGGCGCGCGCGTCGGCGTTCTGAGGATCGGAGACCAGCGCGCTCTCGTAGGCGGTGCGGGCTTCCGCGACGTGGCCGCGCGCCAGCAGGCAATCGCCGTAGTGACCCAGCAGGCGCGGATCGCCGGGCAGCAACTCCAGCGCGCGACGATGCAGCGGCGCGGCCTCGTGCGCCCGATCCATGCGCGTGAGCGTGCGGCCGTAGTTGGTCAGCACCATCGGGTCGTTGGGCGCCAGCTTGTGGGCGCGCTTGAGCGCGGCATGCGCCCGGTCCAGTTCGTTCAGCATCAGGAAGGCGATGCCGGCATTGTTCCAGGCGCCGGCATCGTCGCGGTGCGTCTCGAGATAGGGCTTCAGCATCTCCAGCGCGCGGCCGTACTCGCCACGTTCGACCGCCAGCGAAGTGGCGTCGTGCACCGCCTCGGTGAAGTCGGGCCGCGCCTTGAGCGCCGTCTCGTACGCCTCCAGCGCGCCGGCCACGTCGCCTTCGCGCTCGCGCGCCAGGCCCAGCAGCCGTGCCGTGTCGGCGCGCGATGGTTCGAGTTCGAGTGCCCGCTGCAGGGAGGCGATCGCTTCGGCGGCGCGCCCGGCGTGGAACAGCACGTGGCCGCGGCTGTGATGCAGCGCCGCCACGTCCGGCTTGACCGCCAGCGCCTCGTCGATGGCGGCGAGGCCGTCGTCGACGCGGCCGGCGCCGGCCAGCGCCAGACCGCGGTCGGCCTGGATGCCCGGCCACTCCGGCGCCGTCGCCGGCAGGGCGCTGACCACGGCGTTGAACGGTTCCAGTGCCTCGTCCGGCCGCCCGAGACGGAAGAGCACATAACCCAGGCCGGCCTGCGCCATGTTGCGCAGCTGCCAGCGATGCGCCACGGCGTCCGGCTCGGCGCCATCGTCGCCGACCGCATCGAGCGTCATGATCAGCTCGCGATAGGCCTTCTCCGCCTCCTCGTGGCGCTCCAGCTCGGTGAGAGCCGCCGCCAGGCGCAGCCGCGCGTCGTGATGTGTGGCGTCGAGGCGCACGACCTGACGCCAGGTCTTGACCGCCTCGTCGACATGGCCCTGCTGATGCTGCGCGCCGCCGAGGTTGTAGTGGAGCATCGCCTCGCCGGGATCGCGTTTGATCGCCTTGCGCCACAGCTTCTCGGCCGCCGCCGCGTCGCCGCGGTTGATGACGCAGACGGCGAGGAAGTGCAGCAGCGGCGGCAGTTCGCCGAGCCGCGCCATGGCCGAGCGGAAGCGCACCTCGGCATCGCCGAAGCGCCCGCCGCGCAGGAACTCCATGCCGTCGCGCACGTCGGGGTCGAGGCTGCCGCTGGGCTGGGTCGGGACGGGAATGCTGGGCGCCGCCATGGGATCCTCGAAGCTGTCCGCGGCTTGTAGCGAGCGCCGCCGCCAGCGGCAAGAGAGCCGCCGGCTTGTGCTACAAACGGCCATGCCGCGCCACGACGATCGCAACGGCCCGGACGACGCGCTGTTCCGCGCCGCCATGAAGGACACCAAACCGCTGCGGGGCGGCCGCGCGCGGACCGCACCGGTGCCGCAGGTGACCGGCGCGCCGACGCCACCATCGGCACCGCGCCGCGCCACGCCATCAGCCCCTGCCGCGGCCACGCCGGCGCCGCTGCATCCCGCCGCCGCCACCGGCCTAGACCGCGCCACCGCCGACCGGCTGCGGCGTGGCAAGCTGGAGCCCGACGCGCGGCTCGACCTGCATGGCCTCACGCTGGCCGAGGCCGAACGGGCGCTGGCGCGCTTCCTGGAGCGTGCCCAGACGGCAGGCTGCCGCATGGTGCTGGTGATTACCGGCAAGGGGCTGCGGCGACAGGATGGCCACGTCACCGAAGGCCGCATCCGTGCCGAGTTCCCGCACTGGCTCAACCGGCCCGACAACCGCGCCCGTGTGCACGGCGTGCGGGCCGCGCATGTCCGCCACGGCGGCGGCGGCGCCTTCTACGTGATGATCAGACGACCACGCTAAGGACGGCGCGAACGACAACGGCTCGCCAGACCGGCTATCCGGCCGATTTCCATCGCCGCCGCACAATGAGGACACCTCGGCCGATTACCGCTCGGCCATCGTCGCCTATGCTCGCGACACGATCGTCCTGCACCACGGCCAGCGCACCAGCGTCGTGGCATGCGCGCCGAAATGGCGTCGTATCGGAGGAACCGCCATGCAAACCCGCGTCGACGAGATCGCCGACAAGATCTACCGCCTGTGCACCCTGATGCCGGGCGCCGGCGGCTCGGCCGGCTTCACGTTCAATCAGTTCCTGATCGATGCCGACGAGCCGCTGCTGTTCCACACCGGCATGCGCTCGCTGTTCGCATCGGTGTCGACGGCGGCGGCAACGGTCATCGACCTCAAGCGCCTGCGCTGGATCACCTACAGCCACGCCGAGGCTGACGAATGCGGGTCACTGAACGACTGGCTGGCGGCGGCGCCGCAGGCGACGGCGGCGCAGGGCCGCTTCGGCTGCGCCGTCTGGCTGAGCGACCAGGCGCTGCGGCCGCCGCGGGCGCTAGCCGACAACGAGGTGATCGACCTCGGCGGCAAGCGCGTGCGGCACCTCTCGACGCCGCACGTGCCGCATGCCGTCGACGCCAGCCTGCTCTACGAGGAAACGACCGGCACGCTGTTCTGCAGCGATCTCTTCACCCAGATGGGCGATGCGCCGGCGCTGACCGACGGCGACGTGATGGAAGCGGCGATCGCTGCCGAGAAGGTCTACGGCTTCACCAGCCTGACGCCGCGGACGGCGCCGACCATCCGGCGGCTGGCGGCGCTGGCACCGCGCACGATTGCGATCATGCACGGCAGTTCCGTCGCCGGCGCGAACACAGTGCCGTCCCTGGAGGCACTGGCCGGCTACTACGAAACGCAGCTGCGGCAGGCGATGGCCGACTGATCGCGTGTCACTTCGGCGGCCGCCGAAACGTCTGGTTCGGTGGGCCCGCAACACTGGATCGCCCCTGCCCCGCCCTGCCGCACGAGGTCCTCATGGTCACACCGTCCCAGGCCGACAAGGCCGCTCATTTCGCCAAGCTGCATGACAGCGGCTGTTTCGTCCTGCCCAACGCCTGGGACATGCCCAGCGCCGCGCTGATCGTCGAGGCCGGCTTCGACGTCATGGCCACGACGTCAGCCGGCGTCGCCTTCGCCCAGGGTCTGCCCGACGGCGAGCTGATCGGTCGCGACCGCATGCTGGCGACCGCCGGCGAAATCGCGCGCCGCGTCCCGCTGCCGGTCAGCGCCGACCTCGAGGCGGGCTACGGACCGTCGCCCGACGACGTCGCCGAAACCGTGCGCCGCGCCATCGCCGCCGGTCTGGTCGGATGCAATATCGAGGACAGCGATCCGGCCAGCCGCAAGCTGTTCGACTTCGAGCAGGCGGTGGCGCGGGTGCGCGCCGGCGTCGCCGCGGCGAGAGCCGCCGGCCTGCCTGACTTCGTGCTCAATGCCCGCACCGATCCGTTCCTGATGGCGATGGGCACCCCGGAACAGAACTTCGCCGAGGCGGTGCGACGCGCCAACGCCTTTCTCGACGCCGGCGCACGCTCGGCCTTCGTGCCGGGCCCGGTCGATGCCGCCACGATCGGCGCGTTGGCCAAGGCGATCAGGGGGCCGATGAACGTCATGGCGATCGCGCGCGGTCACGTGCCGCCGCTGGCCGAACTGCGGGCGCTGGGCGTGCGCCGTGTTAGCCTCGGCGGCGGCCTGATGACGGCGACCTATGGCTTCGCCAAGGCAACGCTGGACACAATTGCCGCCAACGGCAGGTTCGACTTCGCGGCATCAAGCGGTGTCAACCACGGCACGATGACGGCATTGATGAAGAAGTACGTCTGACGTGCTTGCGGCATGGCATTCCGCCGTCGCGTCGGGCGCGACGAATCGTCCCCGGATGCCTTGCTTCGCTTGCGATGACGGGTGACGTGCAAGTCACGGCTCGACGATGATCTTGCCGGTGATGCTGCGTTGCTCCAGCGCCCGCAGCGCCGCCAGCCCGTCGGCCAGCTTGAAACGCTGGTCGATGCAGGGGTCGAGCTTGCGCAGCCGCACCAGATCGATCAGCGCCAGGATGTCCTCCATCATCCAGCCGTTCGAGCCCATGATGTTCTGCTCGAAGGTCCAGATGTAGCGGATGTCCTCCTTGGGATCGAAGCCGGCCGTGGCGCCGCAGGTCAGCAGCCGTCCCTGGCGACGCAGGCACCGGATCGAGGGCACCCAGGTGGCGCCGCCTGTGAAGTTCACGACAACGTCGGCGCCGGCCGCCGTGCCCGGCGCCGACCAGACGCGCGGTCGCCCGAAGATGCGATGCGAGGCGGCCATGAAGTCCTCGGCCGCGTAGTTGATCGCGTGGTCGGCGCCCAGCGCCCGCAGGCGCTCGAGCTTTTCCGGCGTGCTGGCGCAGACCGCGACTTCCGCCCCGGCCAGCTTGGCGAGTTGCACGCAGCACGTGCCGACTCCGCCCGATGCGCCGAGGATCAGTACCTTTTCGCCGGCCGTCACCGCACCGCGCGTCAGCATCATGCGATGCGCGGTGCCATAGGCGCAGGGCAGCGCCGCGGCCGAATCGAAGGCGACATCGTCGGGCAGTTTCACGAGCTGGTGCGCGCCCAGCCGCACGTATTCAGCCATGCCACCGTCGAAAGTTTCGCCCGTCAGTCCGCCGCGCACCCGATCAATCGGATCCGCCACGACACGATCGCCGACCTTCCAGCCGGTCACCTCGGGACCGACCTCAGCGATCTCGCCGGCGAGATCGAGGCCGACAATGCGTGGCATGCTGATCTTGATGCCGGGCATGCTGCGAATGGTGAAAATGTCGTGGTAGTTCAGCGCGCAGGCCCGCACCTGCACGATCACGTCGCCCGCTTTCGCCACCGGATCGGGGAAGCCGGTTTCGTAGGTCATGTCCGAGATCGGACCGTGGCGGTGCAGCACGATGGCACGCATGGCGGTTCCTTCAGGTCAACGCGTCATCCCAAGCCGGCAAGATCTCCCCGAGCACGGCAAGCGACCGTCTGATACGGGCACGTCGCGCGCTCGTTGCCAATGATCCCGCGCCGCCACCGCAACGATGCAGGCCCCTGCGGGGCCGGCGAAGGCCGTCGGCTACCGTCCTTCGCGCACCCCGTTGGGGAACATCTCGCGGGCACGGGCGATCAGCGCCTTGCGGTCGACCTTGTTGGTGCCGGCCAGCGGCAGCTCGGGCAGGAACACGGCGCGGCGCGGATGCGCATAGGCCGGGCCGTTGGCCAGCGCGAACTGCTTGATGTCGGCTTCGGCCGGCGACGTGCCCTTGCGCGCGACGAGGAAGGCGATCGGCACTTCGCCCTTGATCTCGTCGCCGACCGGCACGACCGAGGCCTGGTGCACCATGGGATGGCGCTCCAGCATCTTCTCGACCTCGCCGGGATAGATGTTCTCGCCGCCGCAGACGAACATGTCATCGGCGCGGCCGACGAAATGGAAGAAGCCGTCGGCGTCGCGACGCATGACGTCGCCCGAGTCGTACCAGCCGTCATTCAGCTTGTCGGCGCTCTTCTGCGGCAGGTTCAGGTAGCCTGGCATCATGGTCGGCGCACGGATGTGCAATACGCCCTCGTCCGGCGTCGCACCCCCCACCAGCTTCACCTCGACGAAGGGCAACGGATAGCCCAGCGCCGTGTCGGGGCGCTTGCGGCCCTGCGGATGCGGCCCGAACGCGCCGGGCCCGCTTTCGGTCGTGCCATAGCCGTTGGCGAACTCAGCGCCGGGGAACGTCGCGCGCACCGAATCGGCCAGTGCCTGGGTGAGCGGCGCGGAGCCGGTGTACACGAACTTCACGCACGACAGGTCGGCGCGGGCCAACGCCTCGCGCTCGCGCACCACCAGCGCCAGCATGGTCGGCACCGAGGTCAGCATTGAAACGCGATAGCGATCGATGGCCTCGATATAGGCGCGGCCGGAGAACTGCCGCAGCAGAACATTGGTCGCGCCCAACCGCACGATCACCTTCGAGAAGAAGAGCGCGTTCATATGGAACAACGGTGCGGCGACGATAGCCGCCTGGCCGTTGAGCACGTCGCGCAGGCCAGCGTACTGCCCGGTCATCCAGACATAGGGACCGTGCAGCAGCGGCACGCCCTTGGGCATGCCGGTCGAGCCGGAAGTGTACAGGATGGTGGCCGGCTCGTCTGGTTGCATGGCCACGGCGGCGAATGGTCCGGGATCGAGATGCGTCCGCCACTGGGGTGCCGCCGCATCGAGCGGGATGAGCGGCAGGCCGGCCGGCACCATCGCGGCGCGTTCGACATCGGCGTACATCAACTCGATGGCCGAATCCTTGACGATATGCTCGATCACCTCGCGCGGCAGCTTGTGGTTGATCGGCACGGCGACGAAGCCGGCCCGCATGACGGCAAAATAGACCACCAGCATTTCGGCGCGGTTGGCGGCCAGCACGCCGACAGCGGCGCCGCGTCTCAGTCCGCGGCGTGACAGGCCGCGCGCCACCGCATCGATCTGCGCCCGCGCCTCGCCATAGCTCAGCTGCGTCGCCTGGCCATCGGCCGCGACATCGATCACCCACACCCGGTCGTCGGGCGCATCCGGATCGATGATGTCACCGAGATTGCGGACCCCGGGATCGGCGTCGTACGGCGCACGGTACATCGCGGTCGCCCTAGCCCGTCTGTGCTCCGTAAGTGCCGCGCCCGATGGCGCACAGTCGACCCTGGTCGTCGGTGACGTCGATGTCGACCACGGCCACCGTGCGCCCCAGCCGGCGCACCGTGGCCGTGCCGCGCAGATAGGCGCCGAAGGATGGTCGCAAGTAGTCGACGCGGAAGTTGATCGTCGGCACACCCGACTTCAGCACCAGCGCAACGGCGTAGTCACCAACCGTGTCGATGAACGAGGCGATCGGGCCGCCGTGAAACTGGCCGGTGCCGGCACCGCGCTCGAATTCAGGCCGCATCGGCATGGTCATGGTGATGCTCTGGGCCTTCTCGTCGAGCGAGTCGACGGTGAGGTTCATGGACCGGATGAAGGGCGACCGCGCCAACCACGCGGCAACGGTATCGACGGTCAACGGCTCAGACATGGATGCTCCCCCGACCCCATTGGCGGCACGATACGCCGCATCGTCGATGGGCGCCGCACCGGCGAAAACTGAAAAAGGCGGTCAAACGCTAGCGGAGGGCCCAACAAATTGCTTGGCATTTTTTCTGGAGGCGCGGGGCATCACCGCCGCGACATTCCCCCGCGCGGCCCGTCGCAAGATCGGTCTGCGGCTGGTCGATCCCGCGCGCACGCCCCGGCACGCCGGCTCTTGCACGCAAAAACACAGTTTTGAACCGGAATAAATTGCCCCATTGCCGTCGTAATTGATCTCACCGAGGCCGCATTCGGGTTCCCAACTTGGAGCCACACGACCTCAGGCGCTTCGGCCGACCCCGGCTGGCGCCGCATGCGTCGGGCGCTCAGCCGATCCCTTGGCCTCCAAGGCGATCCTTCCCGCGGTGCCCGACGAGAGTCCGAAGTCCGTAACCACCTATCGCCAACCTGCGAACAACAGGGAGCGCGCCTTTTGTTGAAGACCGACCTGATCGCCGTTCTGCCGGATCTGCGCGCCTTCAGCCGCTTCCTTTGTCGCGAGCGGCCGGCGGCGGACGATCTGCTGCAGAACACCGTCGCTACGGCGCTGGCGAAGCAGCATCAGTTCGAGCCCGGCACCAATCTGAAGGCGTGGTTGTTCACCATCATGCGCACGCAATTCTACTCCGAGCGCCGTTCGGCACGGCGACGCATGGACGCGCTCGATGCCTGTTTCGTCGATGCCACCTCGACGGCGCCGTCGCCCGAGAGCCGCGCCGAGATGATGGATCTCGCCGCCGCCCTATGGCGGTTGAGCCCGCAATATCGCGAGGCACTGATTCTGGTCGGGGCCTGTGGCTTTTCCTACGAAGAGGCTGCGCGACTGTGCGGCTGCGCCGTCGGCACGATGAAGGCGCGCGTTTCGCGTGCCCGGCGGCAACTGGCCGAAGCGGTGGACTGAGGCACGGCGCCGCCGCCGCTGGCCGCGCGGCCGGCAACCTTCCGGCCCTGCCACGCATTTATTGGTTATGAGCGACCCGACAACAGCGACGGAGATTTAGCATGCCGACGGCTGCAACCCAGGCCGCCCTTTTCCATGCCGACCTCAAAGCCATCCTGCCGCGGCTGCGCATTCACGCGTTGTCTCTGACGCACGATCGCGACCGCGCCGACGATCTGGTGCAGGAGACTGTCATCAAGGCGCTGGTCGGCCAGGCGAGTTTTCGTCCCGGGTGCTTTCCGGCATGGATGTTTCGCATCCAGCACAACGCGTTCATCTCCGGTCTGCGCCGCTCGCGTCCCGCCGTGCCGCTGGAGGACGCCGCCGAGAGCGTTCTGTCCTACCCGGCGCACCAGGATCAGGGTCTGGTGATGCAGGAGTTCCTGGCTGCGTTCGGCAAGCTGCCCGCCAGCCAGCGCGAGGCATTGGTGCTCTCGGTGGTCGACGGACAATCCTACGACCAGATCGCCCGCCAAGCCGGCGTATCGATCGGCACGATCAAAAGCCGCGTGTCGCGCGCCCGCGACAACCTGGAACGGCTGCTGC
The DNA here is from genome assembly GCA_026126245.1 of Alphaproteobacteria bacterium. Classification (GTDB taxonomy): domain Bacteria; phylum Pseudomonadota; class Alphaproteobacteria; order Reyranellales; family Reyranellaceae; genus Vineibacter. Next base: position 13,238 of record JAHCJT010000015.1, on the reverse strand, counting down.
TGGGCAACGACGCTGAACCCGTCGCCGAAGGTGCGCCGGCATCAAGCGCCACGGCCCGCCGGCGCCATCGCCAACGGCCGGCGCCGAGTGCCATTTCCGGTCCCGCGCCATCTTGAACCATGCTAGGGTGCGACGTGTACCAATGAGCTGCGATCCGGGCCGGGCGGCATTCCAGCCTCGAACGGCCAACAACCTCTCCATCGCCAGCGGCGATCCCGGATCCGTCCGGGTGCCATGCGAGGCCGATCGTGGTCGATGATCGGCAAGACCGGCGGCCTGCGCCCGGCCGGCGGCGATCGTCACGGCCGTCGTCGGGTGAGGAGCGGCCATTCGATGTGTGGCTTAACCGACAGCTCCACGCGCTGTACGACGATATCGCCCGCGAGCCGCTGCCGTCGGACGTCGTCGCGCTGATCGAGCGCCACGCCCAGGAAAGCGCGGCGGCCGAGCCGTCGGCCGACACGGCCGCGGCGCCGACTTCGCCGACCGACACGACGCACGGCGACAAGAAATGAGGCCGCGCATCACCGTTCGTCTCGATCAAGCCGGGGCACGTCGCGGCTGGGCTGGCGTTTTCTCCGTCGCCAGTGCAGCGTGATGCGGGTACTGCCGCGTGTCGCTTGACCGGCGTCGGGTCTATCGTGTCGCGCGCCGCTTCTCTTCCGCCAGCAGCTTCTGCTTGCGGGCCACGCCCCAGCGATAACCGGTGAGCTCGCCGCTGCTGCCGACGGCACGGTGGCAGGGCACGACCACGGCGACCGGGTTTGTGGCACAGGCTCGGCCGACGGCGCGCGCTGCGCCCGGCCGACCCAGCTTCTCGGCAATGGCGCCGTAGGTCAGCGTTTGGCCGGCCGGGATCTCGGTCAGCGCCTGCCACACCCGCCACTGGAAGGCCGTGCCGACGATATCGAGCGGCAGATCGGCGGCACCGATGGCACTGGGTTTACGGCCGTCGAGGCGGGCCAGGACGGCCTTGACGCGCGGTGCCAGCGACCCGGCGTCAGCGGCGATGTCGGCCGCCGGAAAGTCACGGTGCAAAGCAGCGGTCAGCTCCGCATCGCTGTCGCCAAGATAGACGGCGGCGATGCCCTTGGGCGTGGCGCCGACCAGCACACGGCCGATATCACTCGTGGCGGTGGCATAGGCGATGCGGGCGCCGGCACCACCCTTGCGATAGGTGGCCGGCGTCATGCCCAACACCTTGCCGGCATTCTCGTAGACGCGACTGGAGGAGCCGTAGCCTGCGCCGTACAGCGCCTCGGTGACGCTCTCGCCGCTGCGCAGCGCCGCCTTGAAGCGGCTGGTCTTGCGCGCCGCCAGCCAGTCGCGCGGACTGACACCCAGCTCGCGCTGGAAGCGACGCGTGAGCGTCGAGGCGGCAAGGCCGACGTTGCGCGCGACGGCTTCCAGCGACGGCGCCACGTCGGCATCGGCCGCATCGAGAAGCCGGCACGCCCGGGCCACCTCGCGGCTCAGCCCGCGGTCGGCCAGCCACTGGCGCGGCCGGCACCGCTTGCACGGCCGGAAGCCCGCCGCCTCGGCCGCCTCGCAGGAGGCGTGGAACGCAACGTTTTCGCGGCGCGGCGGTCGCGCGCCGCAGGACGGCAAGCAATAGACCCCTGTGGTCTTGACCGAAAAGTAGAAGCGGCCGTTGAAGGCGCGATCGCGTCGGCGCACAGCCGCCCAGCAGGCCTCGGCATCGGGCAGACCGGTGGCCGGCGAGACCGGGGTCAGGGCCGGCACGGCGGCATCACGCGGCGCCGTGCGGTGGGGGACGATCAGGGATCGGGTCATCTCGCTCATGGCGGCACAAAACACCCGCCGGCGATCCTGCGCTATCCGCCGTCCGGCGGCAATTTCGGGCGTCGCCGGGCGCAGCCAGTTTTAGGCGTTTTCGGCCAGTCCCGACCCCGGGAAGGGACGGCGAGGCGATTCAGCGCACCTATTTCAGCTTGGGGATCTGCAGCGGAATGGCATCCTGCGGCACGGTGAGCGCGGCCGCATTTTGCGGGCCGCGCGTGACGCGGGTCGCCTCCCAGATCACGCGGTCGCGGCTGACATCGCGGGTGCGCAACGCGATGCCGTCGCGGGTCAGGCAGGCGCGGATGGTGCGGCCCTTGGCCGATTCGAACTCGTACTCGTCGCAGCTTTCGCCAGCGACCTTGTCCTCACCGATGCGCTTGGCGTCGCGGTCGAGAAAGCTGGCGGCGCCGGCCGACTGCTCGGGGTCGACCTGCACGGCGATTTTCTGGCCCATGCGCTCGGTGACGACGGTCGCCGTGCGCGCCGCGATATCGATGAAAATTGAAGATTTGTGACCGTTCATCTCGGAATCGACGCGCAACTTGCCACCGCCATGACGCATGGTGGCCGGAAAGGAACCCTTGCCCGAGGTCATGGTGCCGTCCACGGCATAGTCGACCGACGGCCTGGGCAGCGGCTCGGCGCGGCCGACAGACGCCGTTGCGGTCAAGGCGACGGCGGCGAGCGAGACGAAAGCAAGACGGCGCATGCGGGCTCCTCAAGCAGCGCGAGCAGTTGCAATTTGCCCCGTCATTGGGGCGCCGACGTGGCGGACTCGTGCGCCGGACGTGGCCGCATCACTGCCGGTCGTTGGGCCGCGGCATGTTGCCCATGCGATGGCTCATCTGCCGGCCGCCGAAGATGTGAACGTGGAAGTGGAACACAAGCTGGCCGCCCTGCGGGCCGTGATTGGCGACGATACGGTAGCCCTCGGCTTCCAGTCCAAGTTGCTTGGCGACCTTGCCGACGGCGCGCCAGAAGCCGACGACCTGTGCGTCCGGCGCATCGGCGGAAAAGTCGACATTCGAGATGTATTCGCCCTTGGGCACGACCAGCACGTGCACCGGCGCCAGCGGATTGATGTCGTGAAACGCCAGCGCGAACTCGTCCTCGTAAACCTTCTTGCACGGCAGCTCACCACGCAGGATGCGTGCAAATATATTGTTGCGGTCGTACACCATCGCCTCGCTCCTCGTGGCACGCATCTTAGTCGCCGACCGTGACGGCGCCAGTCATCGCGTCTGCGTGCGCACCAGATGGGCGGCAAGGCCGACGAAGAAGATCCCGACCACCGCGTCGAGCGCCCGCTGCACCCGGGGCAGCCGGCGCAGCGAGGCCGTGGCGTGACCGCTGACGGCGGCGATGGCGATCAGGTAGAGCGTGCCCGGCACGTTGAAGATCATGCCCAGCAGCGCCAGCTGCAACGTAGTGTGGCCCAGCGCCGGCTCGACAAACTGCGGTAGGAACGCCACGAAGAACACCGCAACCTTGGGGTTCAGCGCGTTGGTCAGCGCACCGCGCAGGAACAGGCCGAGCGGCGAGCCGGGCGGCGTTGCGATCGCCCGGGCGGCGTCGGCGCCGGCGCTGCGGCCACGCCAGGCGTCGCGCAGCGCCATGACCCCGAGCCAGGCGAGATAGGCGGCGCCGGCACTGCGCAGCACGCCGAACGCCCAGGGCGACGCCGCGATCAGGGCGCTGATGCCGATCGCCGCCAGGGCGATGTGGAACAGGCAGCCGCAAAAAACACCCAGCGCCGCCAGTGCGCCGGCGCGCACACCGTGCGATGCGGCGGTGCCGGCGATCAGAAACGTGTCGGGGCCGGGCGTGACGATCAGCAGCGCCGCCGCACCAAGGTAGAGCGACAACAACTGCGGATCGAGCAGCATCGTCGGCCTCAGTTGCTGGGGCGGTCGAGACTAGACGGTGCCGGCTCGACGACGCGCACGCGCTCCTTGCCGATTTCCAGCACCGCCAGCGCGCGCTCAACGCGGCCGTCCTGGCGGAAGCGGAACAGGCCGTCCAGGCCGCGGAAGCCGCCGGGATCCGTCACCGCCAGGGCCGAGAAGTCGCCGCCGGGCCTGCTCCGCGCCAGAGTCGCCGCCATGTTCACCGCATCGTACGCCAGCGTCGCCAGGCGATGCGGTGGCCGGCCGTGTACGGCAGCATACTTGCGCTCGAAGGCAGCGCGCAGAGCCGGGTCGGGCGCGGCGAACCAGGCACCGAGCAGGCTCTCCTCCTTGGCAATGTCGGGTGTGTCCCAGATGCCGGTGCCGATCAGCTGCGGCTTCTTGGCATCGGGATTGGTGACGCCCAGCGCATCGGTCGCAGCCGCCAGCGGCGGGCCGGAGGCCGGCAACAGCACCGCCGTGCGGCCGTTGCCCTCGGCGGCGACCATGTCGACGATGCGGCTGGCGTTGCCGCTGAGATTGCCGCCGGCGAAGCCGAACCGTTCGGCAACGACCAGCGTGCCGCCGCGCGGAGTGACCGTCTCACGCAGCGCCTCGGTCGCCTGGGCGCCATAGGCCGTGGCCGGCGTGAAGGCGGCGAAGCGGCGGATGCCACGCGACAGCGCATAGTCCGCGACGCGTCGCACCTGCGTCTGCACGTCCAGTCCCATCGGGTAGACGCCGGGCTGCGCCACGCTCTCGTCGTTGGAGAAGCTCACCATCTCCAGTTTGGCGGCGCGCGCCGCAGGCGCTGCGGCCGATGCCGAGGCGCCGAACAGCGGCCCCAGCACGATCACGGCGCCGTCCTTCGCCGCCTTCTGCACCGCCGCCACGGCCTGCTCCGGTGAATCGCCGGTATCGTAGGGCAACAGGGCGACGTCGCGACCGGCGCCATCGAAGATCGCCAGTTCGGCCGCCTCCATCATCGAGGTGCCGATCGCTCGCGAGCGACCCGACAGCGGCACCAGCAGCGCTACCTTCAGTTTGCCGGTGGTCGTGGTGCGCGACGCCGCCGGCTTGGCCGGCTCGGGAGGCGGCGATGTGCTAGGCTTGAATGCGCCGGCACAGGCGCCAAGCGTCAGCGCGGCGACCGCCATGGCCAGCCAGCCGGCCGACCGCGGGCCGGGAGCCCGGTTGGTCGACGGACATGGCGCGAACGAACGGAGCATCATGGCCCTCCTCACACGGACTCTCCCGGCGGCCGACGACGGTAGCGACCGTGCCGGCGCAAGTAAACCGACGCCGGGGCTGTACCTTGTGGCGACCCCGATCGGCAATGCGCGCGATATCACGCTACGCGCGCTTGACGTTCTGCGCGCCGCCGACCTGGTTGCCTGCGAGGACACGCGCGTGACGCGCACGCTGCTGACCGTTTACGGCATTTCGGCGACTGTCATCGCATGCCACGCGCACAACGAGGCCGCCGTGGCCGAACGCATCGCCGCCGACATCGCCAACGGCAAGGTCGTAGCGCTGGTCAGCGATGCCGGCATGCCGCTGGTTTCGGATCCGGGACGCCGCGTGGCGCACGCCGCAATCGCCGCCGGCCTGCCGGTGACCGTCGTGCCCGGTGCATCGGCGCCGCTGGCGGCGCTGGCGCTGGCCGACCTGCCCAGCGACCGCTTCCTGTTCGCCGGCTTCCTGCCGGCCAAATCATCGGCGCGACGCGAAGACATCGCGGTGCTGGCTGCGGTGCCGGCGACCCTGATCCTGTTCGAGGCACCGCATCGGCTGCTCGACACATTGGCCGACCTCAGCGACCTGCTGGGGCCGCGGCCGGCCGCAGTGGCGCGCGAACTGACCAAGCGCTTCGAGGAGGTGCGCCGCGACACGCTCGATGCACTGGTACGTCACTACGCCGCGGCCGGGCCGCCGAAAGGCGAGATCGTGCTGGTGATCGCGCCGCCCGGACCGCAGGCGGCAACCGCCGACGCCGACATCGACACGGCCCTGCGGGCTGCGTTGCACGGCGCTGGTGTGCGCGAGGCGGCTGCCGAGGTGGCGGCGCGCTACGGCCGGCCGCGGCGCGAGATCTACGCCCGGGCGCTGGCGCTCAAGCGTGGCGCGGACTGACTGCCATGCCGCCGGCGCGCCAGCCCGCCGATCCGCGACGCATCGCGGCCGACCGCCGGGGGCGCGGCGCCGAATGGCGCTGCGTCTGGCGACTGCGGCTGGCCGGCTATCGCATCCTGGCGCGGCGCCTGCGCACGCCGATGGGCGAGATCGATATCGTGGCGCGTCGCGGCCAACTGCTGGTGTTCGTCGAGGTCAAGGCACGCGGCACTGCCGACGTTGCGGCGTACGCCTTGACAGAGCCACAGTGGCAGCGCATCGCTCGCGCGGCGGAAATGTTTATCGCGCGCCATCCAGCGCTGGCCCGGTGCGCGATCCGTTTCGATGCCATGCTGGTCACGCCGCGCGGCTGGCCAAGGCATATCGTGGATGCCTGGCGGCCCTGACGCCAAGACTGACGGGAAATGACAGGCTCACCGACGACACCCGACAGCAAATCGAGCCGACAGTCACTGTTGGCGCGGCTGACCGAGCTGTGCGGCGCGGGCGACGTGGCAGTGGACGTCGTCGAAGCCGGCCTGGTGCTGTCGTCGCTGCGCCGGCCAAACCTGGAGACGGGCCCCTATCGCGCCCACCTGGCAACCCTGTGCGAGGAGATCGGCGCGCTGAGCCGCCGTCGCCGGGCACCCGACGATGCGTTGCGCGAGGTCCTGGCGCAAGGCTACGGCTATCGCGGCGATCGTGAAACCTACGACGATCTGCAGAACGCCGATCTCGCCGCCGTCATCGACCGGCGCCGCGGCCTGCCGGTGGCGTTGAGCCTGGTCTGGCTGCATGCCGCGCGCGCCCAGGGGTGGAATTGCGTCGGTGTGGCCTTTCCCGGTCATTTCCTGGTGCTGCTCGATGCCGATGGTGCGCGCAGCGTGCTCGACCCGTTCAACGAAGGCGTTGCCCTGGAACCGCCCGATCTGCGCGCCCTGCTGAAGGCGATGCACGGCAAGGACGCCGAACTGGAACCGCGTCATCTGGCGCCGATGTCCGATCGCGACGTGCTGCTGCGCCTGGAGAACAACATCAAGATCCGCCAGCTGCGCGGCGAGGATACGGCCGGCGCCGCCGCCACCGTCGAGCGGATGGCGGCGATTGCGCCCGAGCGCATGGAATTGTGGTTCGAGGCCGGCACCCTCAACGCCAAGATCGACGCGGTCGGCGCTGCCTGCCGGGCCTTCGAGCGCTTCCTCGATCTGGAGGCCCGTCAACCGGCGGCGCGCGATCCGGAGGTCGCCGCGGCGCGCGTCGAGGCCCGGCGCGACGCCACGGCTCTCTTGCACGAATTGCGACGGCAGCTTAACTGAAACCGGCGCCGGCAGTCGGCGTCTGGGGATTCGCGCATGGCTCTCGTCGTTGCCTTTCAGATGGACCACATCTCGACCGTCGATATCGACGCCGATTCGACGTTCGTGCTGGCGCTCGAGGCCCAGATGCGCGGCCACGCGTTGTACCACTACACGCCGGCCGACCTGTTCTTCCGCGACCGCAAGGTGATGGCGCGGGCGCAGCCGATGAAGGTGCGCCGCGAGAAGGGCCGTCACTACGAACTCGGCGCCGCCGAGGTGATCGATCTCTCGACTCTCGACGTCGTGTGGCTGCGGCAGGATCCGCCCTTCGACATGGCCTATATCACCACCACGCATCTGCTGGAGCACGTCCACCCCAAGACGCTCGTGGTCAACGACCCGGCCAGCGTGCGCAATGCGCCGGAAAAGCTGTTCGTCACCCACTTCGACGGCATCATGCCGCCGACGCTGATCGCCTCGGACGCCGCGCGCATCCGGGAGTTCCGCGCCGAGCACAAGGACATCATCCTCAAGCCGCTGTTCGGCAACGGCGGCGCCGGCGTCTTTCGTGTCCGTCCCGACGACGAGAACTTCAATTCGCTGCTGGAAATGTTCTCCAAGGCGTCACGCGAACCGATCATCGCGCAGCGCTACGTGCCGGAGGTGCGCAAGGGCGACAAGCGCATCATCCTGATCGACGGCAAGGCCGTCGGCGCCATCGACCGCGTGCCGGCCGAAGGCGAGGCGCGGTCCAACATGCATGTCGGCGGCCTGGCGGTGAAGGCCACGCTCACGAAGCGCGACCGCGAGATCTGTGACACGATCGGCCCGGCGCTCAAGGAGCGCGGCTTGATCTTCGTCGGCATCGACGTGATCGGTGACTGGCTGACCGAGATCAACGTGACGTCGCCAACGGGTCTGCAGCAGATCGACCGGTTCGACGGCGTGAATCTGGAGGGCCAAATCTGGGACGTGGTCGAAGCGCGACGCGCCGGGCACGGCTAGAAAGACCGAAGGTTGGGGAACTGCATCATGAGATACGGCGTGGCTCTGGCCATCATGGCGGCCGCCTTGGCGTTGGCCGCCGGCTCACCCGTCCCAGCACGGGCGCAGATCGAGATCTACCTGACGCGCCCTCTGGTGACGGCCGTCGAAAAGGGCGACCTGCCGACAGTGCGGCAGAGCCTGCTGAAGGGCGAGAGCCCCAACCAGATCGACGCGCAGCGCCAGCCGTTGCTCATCGTGGCGGTCACGCGTGGCCACGTCGAGGTTGCCGAAGCGCTGCTGAAAGGCGGCGCGCTGATCGACGGCAGCGATTCGCAGGGCCGCACGGCGCTGATCTGGGCGGCGGAACGCAACGACGCGGAAATGGTGCAGTTGCTCCTGCGCAGCCGGCCGAGGGTCAACGCGCAGGACCGGCAAGGTGTCTCGGCCCTGATGCTGGCGGCCCGCAACGGCTCGCAGGAGATCGTGCGCGCCCTGCTCGACAAACGCGCCGATCCCAACCTGTCCGACTACACCGGCCGCACGGCGATGGCCTACGCCCGCGAGTCGCGCCGCGGCGGCGGCGCCATCGCCGATATCCTGCGGCGCGCCGGCGCCAAGGGCTGACGGGTCACGGATCGGCCGCCGCGCAACGATCCGGCCGGCGCGCGCCCCGTCGCTGCGGTACAAGATCAGCACGGCCAGCGACTCACCGTCATTGCGCAGACCGTGCGTGACGCCGGCCGGCATGAAGACCGCCGCGCCACCGGCCAATCGATGCGCCATACCACCCGGTCCGCAAATCGCCTGACCGGTGCGGAACACGGCCACCGCGCTGCCGTTGGCGTGGCGATGCGCTGGACAGGCGCCCGGGATTGTCGAATGTCACGCTTTGTTGCGGATCGTGACGGCGCCATGGCCGCGGACAATTGCTGCTGCGCGGTGCAACTAAATCTGGGGTAAAGGCGGCAAAGCGCCGAGACTTGCCGTCGCACTATATCTTGGGCTCGCAATAATCTTGCGCGACCGAGCGCGGATGTGCGGCCCCGGATAACGGGATAAAAAAGCGTTAAATATCAACTAACAGGAAACTCATCGAATTTCCACTCGGAAAATCAATGGGTTAGGCAAAGGACACTCCAATCAAGATCTTGATGGTGAGCGCCCAAATGTGTCGGGAGTCCATGACTATTAGTGGATCTCAGAGCCGCAACCCCAAAAAGAAGCCCCTGCGACGGCAAGACGGTGCCGTTACACGCACCGTCAAGGAGTCGGAGGGACGTCGGCAGGAGCGGCTCACCTCGTGCAGCAAACGTCAGAACCGCGCCAGGTACTGGCGCAGACCATTGGCGCCGGGGTTGGTGTAGCGGCCATCCGTCACGATGGTCCGCCCACGCGCGCCATTGCCGTAATAGAGTGTGTTCCAGTCGTTGTCGGGCTCCAGATACGAGCCCTCCAGCGCGCCACCGACGAACAGGCCGCTGGCCTTGGAGTAAGCCACAATATCGGCGCCGACGTTGGACGTGGTCGCGCCGCCGACGCCACCACCGATGTTGACCATCGTCACGCCCATCTCGGCGCCGAACTTGAATTTGTTTTCGAGCAGCGCGTTCAGACCCTTCTCGGTCAACACGATGAGCACGATCTCCTGGACCCGTCCGCCGATCTGCAGGCCGACGCTACCGGAACCCATGGTGTAGAACGCCGGGTAGCTCCAGTCGCCGGGGCCTTTACGGGCCAGCAGCACACCGCGGCCACCGGCGCCACCGACGACGAAGGCGGCCTGCGCGAAGCTCGGCAGGATCAGCACCGCGCGCGCTCGTTTCATCAGGTTGGGTGCGTCGGGAAAATCATGGCCATCCAGCACGCGCCGGGCGGCATCCAGCGAATCGTTGACCAGCGCCTGGCGCTTGGCGTCGGCCAGCGCGGGGCCGGCGGCAATGAGGGAAGCGGCGGCCGCCGAGGCGACCATGAGGCGACGCGACAGCGTCGGGCGAGACGTCGGCATGGTTATTCTCCATTGCTGGTCACGGCCGGCGGGGGGACGCCTTTTTTGGGCCGTAACAGCTGCACCATAGCACTCCCGAACGCGCGGATCATCGGCCTTGCGCGGGGCGGAAATATGGCGTCGGGCCGGACGGAAGCCGCCGTTCACTTGCCCAGCAGGGCGTTGGCGCGCTGCACCACGGCGTCGACGCCGGCCGGGTCCGGCTGCCACAGCGTGGCGGCCGGCAGTGAGCCGCCATCGACAAAATCAAGGCGCAGGCGATAGACGGGCTCGCCTTCGCGCCCCGGCCGCTGAGCCCGCGCGAACCGCGCCACCTCCGCCGCCGGCCAGCTGGTGGTGATGCGGCGCAGCAGGGTGCGGTTGACAAGGGTCACGGTGCGGCCGACGCCATCGACATGCAGGATCGTGCCCGGCTGGGCCACCGCCCGCCACAGGCCAAGTCCCGCCACCACGACCGCGAACGGCACGATCAGGATCAGGAACACATCGCGCAAGTCGCCGGCGGGATTGTAGTGAATCACGCCGATGGCGGCGCAGCCCATGGCGACGACGAAATTGAACCCTCCTATCCAGCGATCGAAGACCGGATTGTCATCGACAACCAAATCGGTGCCCAGGTCACGCGTGCGCATAGACCAGCATAACCTGAGCCGACGGCCACGACACTACGAACGGTCATCCGGTCGGCTGGCCTTGTGCGACCAGGGCCACACACGCCCGTCGATCGCCGCCAGTCCGCCGCCGATCAGGGCCAGGCCCAGCGCATGGCGCCACAGCAGCTGCTCACCGAGCAGCAGGATGGCAAAGGCCAGCGCGCTGGGCGGGATCAGGAAAGTCACCAGCAGCAGGTTGGTGGCACCGGCACGCGCCAGCACCCGGAAGTAGATGACATAGGCCAGCGCTGTGCTCAGCAAGGCAAGGCCGATCACGGCGGTTGTGGCCGTCAGACTGGGTAGCGGCTGCGTCCACGGGCGATCGATCAACAAGGCGGCAGGCAGCAACAGCAGGCTCGAGGCCGTCACCTGACCGGCGGCAACGTTCAGCGGCGCCAACCCCATGCCGGCAAAGCGCTTCCCGAACAGCCCGGCGAGCGCATAGGAGAAGGCCGCCAGCACGACAGCAAACATGGCCGCAACGTCGTCGCCGGCGCCCGCGAGCGCCCCCGGCCCCACCAGCACGGCCACGCCGCCAACGCCCAGCAGCACGCCTGCCAGCTTGGCGCCAGTCATCTTCTCGTCGGCGGTCAGAAGATGGGCCACGACCACCGTCCACAGTGGCGTGGTGGCGTTGAGGATCGCTGCCAGGCCGGCGCCAATATGGATCTGGCCCCAGAAGATCAGCGTGAACGGCACGACGTTGTTGAGCAACCCCATGCCGAAAAACGCCCGCCAGGCCGAACCACTGACTGGCAGGCGCAGGCCACGGCAGAACAGCAGCAGGTTCAGCGCCAGCCCCGCCAGGGCGACACGCCCCAGCGTCACTGACATCGGCGGGATCTCGGCAACGGCGATCTTGCCGAACAGGAACGAGCCGCCCCACAGCACGGACAGCGCCAGCAGCAGCAGCCATTCGACGCTGCCCATGGACCGCACGACGGGTGACGGCATCGACATACTCCAGCGACCGAGGTCGCCACCATGGTCGATGCCCGACGACGCCCGCCATCCGGCGGCGCGCGTTGAACTTGGACTCCTGTCGCTATCGCCGGCTCAGGCGGGCAGCGCGCCTTTGACCGGCACTGGTACGCCAGCCACCATCAGCACGACCCGTGCCGCCTGCCGGGCCAGGCGCATGTTCAGTCGCCCGGCGTCATCGCGGAAGCGGCGCGCCAGCGCGTTGTCGGGCACGATACCGAGGCCGACCTCGTTGGCGACCAGCGCCACGTCGACCTGGATCTCCGACAGCGCCACGGCCAGCGCGTCGATGGCCGCATCGACATCGCGGTCGCGCAGCAGCAGGTTCGACAGCCATAGTGTCAGGCAATCGACCAGGATCGGTCGCGCGTCGGCGGCGACGTGGCGCAGGGTGGTGGCGAGATCGATCGGCTCTTCGATCGTCGCCCAGTGCGCTCCGCGGCGGGCGCGATGCGCGGCGATGCGTTCAGCCATCTCGGCGTCGCCATGGCGGGCGCTATCAGCCGGATCGGCGGTCGCGATCAGCATGGCGGGCCGCGGCGCGTCGCCCAACAGCGTGCCGTCGACCAGCCGCTCGGCGTAGCTGCTCTTGCCCGACCGCGCGCCGCCCAGCACCAGAGTGACGCGCGGCCAGGGCGACTGCACATCGGCCATCACGGCGCCTCAGGCCGCCTGCGCCGCTGCCTTCAGCCGAGGCGCAACATCGCGAACGAAACGCTCGAGGCTGCCGTTCATATCCTGCGGCCGCATGCCCGGCGGCACCGCCCAGGTCACGAGGTCGGTGATGCCGTACTCGCGGATGAAAGCCGAGAGCTGCGCCACGCAATAGTCGACGTCACCCACCACCCAGGTCTGCGGAATGCGCACATCGTCGGTGTTGCCGGCCACGCCGCCGGCGCCGGCGCCCTGGTTGAAGCTGCGATAGACCTGGTTGCGGTAGCGTTCCGCCGCCCGCACGCGCGGCCAGTCGCGATCGGCGTCGTCGGTGACCAGGCACGAGCGGATGATGCCGACGCGGTAGGTCTGCGGATCGCGTCCCGATGCCGAAAGGGCGTCGCGCCACGGATCGAGCACCGCGGCACGCGGGCCCTGCGGCAACAGATGGCCGTCGAACCGCGCGGCGCGCTGGGCGCCCGCTTCCGACATCGCCGCAATCCACAATGGCGGGCCGCCCGGTTGCACGTAGCCTGGCCGGATCAGCACGTCGCTGAACGAATAGCGCTTGCCGTGGAAGCTGAAGCGTTCGCCGCTGAAGCAGCGCCGCAGCACTTCGATGCCCTCGTCGGTCAGCGACACGCGGCGCGACACCGGCAAGCCGAAACCCTGGAACTCGTGCGGCGCGTAGCCCATGCCGACGCCGATCTCGACGCGGCCATTGCCGAGATTGTCGAGCACGGCAAGGTCCTCGGCGAGGCGGATCGGGTGATTGAAGGGCAGCAGGCAGACGTCGCAGGAAACGCGCACATGCCGCGTGCGCGCCAGGATGGCGCCGGCGATCGGGGTCCATGACGGC
>JAHCJT010000149.1 GCA_026126245.1 Alphaproteobacteria bacterium | reverse complement strand
TGTGGGTGCGCGACGCCGCCGACCGCGCCGAGATTCTGTTGCGCGACCTGCAGGCAGCCCTGCTCGAGCGTGCCGGGGAGCATGCCGCCACCATCATGCCGGGCTTCACCCACCTGCAGACGGCGCAGCCGGTGACGTTTGGCCACCATCTTCTCGCCTATGTCGAGATGTTCGGCCGCGACCGCGGCCGGTTCGCCGACTGCCGCCGGCGGATGAACGAAAGCCCGCTCGGCGCCGCCGCGCTGGCCGGCTCGCCGCATCCCATCGACCGTCACGCGACGGCCCGGGCGCTCGATTTCGACCGGCCGATGGCCAACTCGCTCGACGCCGTGGCCGACCGCGACTACGCACTGGAATTCATGGCCGCCGCCACGATCTGCGCCGTGCACGTCTCGCGGCTGGCCGAGGAGATCTTCATCTGGTGCAGCGCGCCGTTCCGCTTCATCGCGTTGTCGGACGCCTTCACTACCGGCAGCTCGATCATGCCGCAGAAGCGCAATCCCGACGCCGCCGAGCTGGCGCGGGCCAAGACCGGCCGCATCCTCGGCGACTTCACGGCGCTGGCCACGGTGATGAAGGGCCTGCCGCTGACCTATTCCAAGGACATGCAGGAAGACAAGGAGCCGATCTTCGACGCCGCCGATTCGCTGGAGCTGGCGCTGGCGGCGATGGCCGGCATGGTGCGCGATCTGAAGGCGAGCGCCGAGCGCATGCGGGCGGTCGCCGCCGCCGACTATTCGACGGCGACCGATCTGGCCGACTGGCTGGTGCGGGACCTCGGCCTGCCGTTCCGCCAGGCGCATCACGTCACCGGCCGGCTGGTGGCGCTGGCGGTGTCGCGGGGCGTCGAGCTGGTCGGGCTGTCGCTGGACGACATGCGAACGGTCGAGCCGCGCATCGGCCGCAGCGTGTATCGTGTGCTGACGGTCGAGGCCTCGGTCGCGGCGCGCACCAGCTTCGGCGGCACGGCGCCGCGCAACGTCAAGCGGGCCGTCGCGGCGGCCCGTCGGCGTTTCCTTGGCGCCGGCACACGGAAGGGTTAGGTCATGGCGCTGGATCGACGCGTGTTTCTCGGCGTGCTGGCGCTGATCCCGCTGGCGGGCTGCGGCAAGAAGGGCGAACCCGAACCGCCCAGCGGCGGCAAGACGCCGGCACGCACCTATCCCGCTCCCGATCCGGTGCCGTGGCAGACGTCGCCGCCGAAGAAGAGCTAGACGACGGCCGCGCCATGGACCCCTTCGCTTATCGCAACGGCGAGCTGCTCGCCGAGGACGTGCCGCTTGCGCGTATCGCGCGCGAGGTCGGCACGCCGGCCTACGTCTATTCGCTGGCGGCGCTGCGCGCCAACTACCGCGCCTTCGCCGACGCCATGCGCGGCCTCGATGCCGACCTGCACTATGCCGTGAAGGCCAACAGCAACCTGGCCGTGATCCGTGCCTTCGCCGCCCTGGGGGCCGGTGCCGACATCGTGTCGATCGGCGAAATGCGGCGCGCGCTGGCCGCAGGCGTCGCGCCGGCCGATATCGTCTTCTCGGGCGTCGGCAAGAAGACGAGCGAGCTGCGCGAGGCGCTGCAGGCCGGGGTGCGGCAGATCAACGTCGAGAGCCGGGCCGAACTCGACATGCTCGACGCCGCGGCCGGCGATCTCGACCGCACGGCCGAGATCGCGATCCGCGTCAATCCCGATGTCGATGCCAAGACGCATGCCAAGATCACGACCGGCCGCAAGGAGAACAAGTTCGGGATCGACATCGATCTGGCGCGCGCCGCCTATGCGCATGCCGGCGCCAAGCCGAATTTGCGGGTGGTCGGCGTCGCCATGCATATCGGCTCGCAGATCATGTCGCTCGATCCCTATCGCGAGTCGCTGCGCAAGCTGCGGAGCCTGATCGGCGACTTGCGCGCCGACGGCCACCGCATCGAGCGCCTCGACCTGGGCGGTGGCTACGGCATCGTCTATCGCCGCGAGTCCAACGAGCAGCCGTTCGCCGTGGCGGCTTATGTCGACATGGTTCGGCAGGAGACGGCCGGGCTCGGCTGCCGGCTGAGCTTTGAGCCGGGGCGCTCGCTGGTCGGCAACGCCGGCGTGCTGCTGGGCGAGGTGATCCTGGTCAAGCCCGGCTCGGCGCGGACCTTCGTGGTCGTGGATGCCGCCATGAACGACCTGCTGCGGCCGACGCTGTACGAGGCCTGGCACGACATCGTGCCGGTCAGGCAGACGGCGGCCGGGGCGTCCACCACCATCACCGACATCGTCGGGCCGATCTGCGAGTCCGGTGACTATCTGGCGCAGAACCGCGCCATGCCGCCGCTGGCGTCCGGCGACGTCATCGCCGTGAAGACCGCCGGCGCCTACGGCGCGGTCATGGCTTCGACCTACAACTCCCGGCCGCTGGCGCCGGAGGTACTGGTCGACGGCGCCCGCTACGACGTCATTCGCCGGCGTCAGACGGTCGATGACCTGCTGGCCATGGACCGCGTGCCGTCCTGGCTGTGAAAGGGCGTTTCCGGCGCCGCCGCGGACCGGGGTCGCATCCGCATGTCCTCGACACACGGCCGCTGTGTGGCGGCGTCGTTTGACATCCCCCTGAGCGCCGGCAAGGCTGCTCCGCAACTCAGGCGGCGCGGCGCCGCGGCAGCGATGGCGCGCGCGAGCGATGATCGAGGGGGAAACGATGCGACTGGCTGGCAAGATCGGAATCGTCACGGCGGCCGCTTCGGGCATGGGCAGGGCCGGCGCCCTGCGGTTCGCGCGCGAGGGTGCGGCCGTGGCGGTCGTCGACATCGACGCCGCCAACGCCGAGGCGGTGGCGCAGCAGATCACGCAGAGCGGCGGCAAGGCCGTGGCGCTGGCCGGCGATCTGCGCCGCGACGACTTTTCCCGCGACATCGTCCAGCGCTCCGTCAAGGCCTTCGGCGGCCTCGACTTCGTCTGGAACCACGTCGGCCATCCCGGACCGGCTGCCGTCGAACGCATCGACATGCAGGAGTTTGAACGTGCCGTCGACCTCAACCTGCGCACGGTGCTGGTCACGACCGAAGCCGCGATCCCGGAGATGCGCCGTCGCGGCGGCGGCGCGCTGCTCTACACGGCCTCGACGGCCGGCATCCAGGGCTCGACCTACAGTCCGGTCTATTCGGCGGTGAAGTTTGGCGTCGTCGGCTTCGTGCGGGCGCTGGCCAAGCGCCACGCCCGCGAGAAGATCAGGGTCAACGCCATCTGTCCCGGTACCGTCGACACGCCGATGCTGCGCGTCTTCGTGGCGCGCCCGGACAGCCCGACGCCACCGCCCAACGACGTCGAGGCGCTGGTCCAGCAGCGCGGTGGCCTCAACCCGACCGGCCGGCCGGCGCAGCCGGAAGAGATCGCCAACGCCGCGCTGTTCCTGCTGTCGGACGAGGCCTCGTTCGTGACCGGCGTGGCGCTGCCGGTCGACGGCGGCGCGACCGCCTGAAGCCTCTGGCGACAGCCAATCTCGAGCGGGCGGCGATGCTGGAACCCCTCACCTACGACGGCGCGACGCTCGGCGAGAGCGTCGGCCCGTTCACCTATGCCATCCCCGCCGACTTCAACCGCAAACGGCTGGCGGCGCTGGGAATCGCCGACGCATCGTTGCTACGCGACGCGGACGGCCGGGAGTATGTCGAGCCGAGCCTGCTGTGCGGCCAGCATTCGTGGGTGATGCGCCAGCGCTTCTCCTGGGGCGGCAGCGTCCACGCCAAGTGCGACATCGCCTATCTCGGGCCGGTCGCGCCCGGGGCGACGATCAACGTGACGGCACGGATTTCCGGCAAGTACGAGCGGCGCGGTGGCCGCTACGTGGTGTTCCAGTTGCAGACCACCGACGCGCGCGGCGACGTCGTGTGCCGCGTCGAGAACACCATGCTGCTGAACTTCCGCGACGTGATCACGGCGCGACGGCGCGAGCGCGAGACGGCGACGACGGCGGGTGCGCCAACGCCGTCCGCGGCCGCCGCCGCCGATGCCGTCCCGGGCCTGACGCTGTCGTTCGGACCCAAGCCGCTGCGTCGGGAGGACATTCTGCAGTTCTTCCGGGCTGAGGAGGACGTCTACGGCGAGCACCCGAGCCTGCACAACGTCGAGGCGATCGCCAGGGCGGCCGGCCTGCCCGACATCATCGCGCCGGGGCGCTATTCGATCGGCCTGATGAACTGCATGTTCGCCCGGCTGTACGGCGGGCGCTGGCTGCCCGGTGCCCGGTATTCCGTGTCGTTCCTGCGCAACCTGCTGCCCGGCATCGTCGCCTCGGTGCAAGCCACGCCGGCCGTCGCGGCGGGAGCCTCGGACGCGGCCGGGCACCGCGTGTTCGATGTCCGCTGCAGCGATGGGACCTCCGGCGGCCTGTTGCTGTCGGGGACCGCGAGCCTGCCTGCCGGCGTCTAGGGCGCCCCGCCGGAAGCATTTGGCTGCCGGCCCGAGCCGGGGTGCGGAGCGGGACAGGTGGCGAAGCCGGCGACGGCTCAAAAGCCGTATTGTTTGAATGGTTTAGCAACCCAACGGAATTTGACCTGAGATCGCTGGCTGGGTTTGCCGCGACGATATACACTTTCAATTGGCGCTGCGTTTGCTTGGACAGGCGCAGGGTTGGCGTCCGAGGCCGCTCGCCACGGAAGCGCCATGGTTGGCGGGCGTAATAGTGTGCCGCGCGGCCGGTGCGGAAAGAGTTCCCACCGGATTCGGCTGAAGCGGGAGAACGACATGTCGGTCGGGCCCTCGTCCTGGGATGAACCGCCGAGCATCCGCCGCAAGGTGGCGCTGGCGCGGTCGGGTCTGGCGTGGGAGGCGTTCTGGCCGCGACTGGTGCCGCTGCTGGGCGTCATCGGCCTGTTCATCGCCGCCGCCCATCTCGAACTGTTCAACGGGCTCGAACCCTGGACGCACACCGCGATCCTGGCGGTTCTGGGTCTGGCGCTTCTCGGCGGCACGTGGTGGCTGTTCCGCGGTTTCCACTGGCCTGGCCGTGACAGTGCCGAGCGCCGGCTGGAAATCGACAGCGGCGTGCCGCATCGGCCGCTGGCCGCGCTGCAGGACTCGCTGGCGGTCGGCGGCAACGATCCGTTCGCCACCGCCATGTGGGAGGTGCATCGCAAGCGCGAAGCCGAACGGCTGGCGGCGCTGCGCAACCGGCCGCCACGGCCCGGCGTGCCGGCGCTGGATCTGCGCGCCCTTCGCCTCGTGCCGCTGCTGCTGCTGGTCGTGGCCCTTGTCGCCGCCGGCGGCTGGCGCGGCGATCGCCTGCTGGCGGCCGTGTCGCCGGCCTTTCCGCCGCCGCCACCGCTGGTGGTCGAGCTGTGGGTGTCGCCGCCGGCCTATACGCGCAAGCCGCCGATCTACCTCGACGCCAAGGAACCGACCGACGACAAGCAGCCGGTCAAGGTGCTGCGCGTGCCGGCGGGCTCGAAGGTTGCCGGCTTTGTCGACAACGTGCCCGGCAGCCGCGCGCCGATCCTGATGATCGACGATCGCGAAGTGCCGTTTACGTCGGTCTCGGGCGCCAAGTACCAGATCGACGCGACGCTCGATAAGGGCGAGCGATTGGCCGTCATGGTGCGCGGCCGCGAGCGGGCGTCGTGGGTCGTGCGCCTGCAGGCCGATCTGCCGCCGACCGTCGAGTTCCTGCGCGATCCGGTGCCCACCGAGCGGCGCGAGACCCGCATCGAGTATATCGCCGCCGACGATTTCGGCGTGGCATCGATCTCGGCGCG
This sequence comes from Alphaproteobacteria bacterium, assembly GCA_026126245.1. Taxonomy (GTDB): domain Bacteria; phylum Pseudomonadota; class Alphaproteobacteria; order Reyranellales; family Reyranellaceae; genus Vineibacter. Next base: position 6,319 of record JAHCJT010000149.1, on the reverse strand, counting down.
CATGCGTCTGCACGGCACGGCGCTGACCGGCTTCGTCGGCGATGACGATCCGAAATGGGTGACGATCGAGCTGCCGTTGGCCGGTGCCGGCCGCACGCGGGTCGAGGATTTCGTCCGCCAGGATCTGACGCCGCATCCCTGGGCCGGCCTGCCCGTGGTCATGGAACTTGTGGCCACCGACAGCGCCGGCCAGCAGGGCCGCAGCAAGGCCGTCCAACTGACGTTGCCGGAGCGGCGTTTCTCGCATCCGGTGGCGCGGCGCATCATCGCCCTGCGCAAGAGCCTGTCGCAGGATCCGCTGGGCAATCGCGTGCCGGTGGGGCAGGGGCTGCTGGTCCTGAATTCGCGGCCTGGCGACTACAAGGGCGACGTGGTCGTGCATCTGGGCTTGCGGACCGCCGCCAATCGCCTGGCGACCGACAAGGACGGCAGCGCCATTGCCGGCGTTCAGCAGCTGATGTGGGACATGGCGCTGCGCCTGGAGAACGACAGCCTGACCGATGCCCAGCGCGAGTTCCGCGACGCCCAGCGCGAGCTGAAGGATGCGCTGGACCGAGGCGCGCCCGATCCCGAGATCGAGCGTCTGATCCAGCAGCTGCGCGAGGCGATGGACCGCATGATGCGCGAGTTCGCCGAACGCATGAAGGACCCTGCCGAGCGCGAGAAGGCGGAGCGCGAGGCGCAGGAGATGAATCCCGACCAGATGATGAATTCCGAGGACCTCCAGTCGATGATGGACCGGGCGCGCGAGATGGCGCGCAACGGCCAGCGCGAGGAGGCCAAGCGGATGCTGGAGCAGATGCTGAAGGATATGGAGAACATGAAGCCCATGCTCTCCGACCGCCAGCAGGGCCAGCGCGGACAGCAGGGCCAGCAGGGCCGCCAGATGATGAACGAGCTCGACCAGATGGCGCGGCAGCAGAACCGCCTTCTGGGCGAGTCCGAGCGTCAGCAGCGCGGCCAGCAGCCGGGCCGCCAGCAGGGCCAGCAAGGCCAGCAGCCCGGACAGCAGGGCCAGCAGCCGGGTCAGCAGGGGCAGCGCGGCCAGCGCGGACAGGGCAGCTCGCCCGGCGACCAGCTGGGCGGTCAGCAGGAGGCGCTGCGTCGCCGGCTGGGTGATTTCATGGGCCGCTTCGGCGATCAGCCGGGCGACGTGCCGGGGTCGCTGGGCCAGAGCGAGCGCGCCATGCGCGACGCCGAGGATGCCTTACGCCGCGGCGACTACGAGGGCGCGTCCCGCGCCCAGCGGCGGGCGCTCGACCATCTGCAGCAGGGCATGTCGGACATGGCCGAGCGCATGCAGCGCGGACCGGGCAACCAGCAGGACCGCGGCGAGGTCGAGGAACGGCGTCAGGCCGAGAAGCGCGACCCGTTCGGTCGCTCGGAAGGCAACTACGGCGACGCCATCGACACCGACGACACCAAGGTGCCCGACCGGCTCGATCGCCAGCGCTCGCGCGAGATCCTGGAAGAGCTGCGCCGCCGCGCCGGTGAGCCGGAGCGGCCCCAGCCGGAGCTCGACTACATCGATCGCCTGCTGCGCCAGTTCTAGGACGCAGTCCGGTCACGTGGCGCCCGGCGGTGCCGGCGCCTCGTCCGCTGCCTGAGCGGACCGCCGGCCGTCGCTCGGCGCGACGTGCGGTTCCGAAGTGTCGCGTCGGGCGACGGACGCCTCAACCTTCGATGGATCCGATATAGGGCAGGCCGCGATGGCGGCCGGCCTTGTCCAGGCCGTAGCCGACCAGGAACTCGTCGGCGACGGAGAATCCGACGAACTCGGCGGCCAGGTCGACGGTCCGGCGCGCCGGCTTGTCGAGCAGGGCGCAGATCTTGACGTCCTTGGCGCCGCGGTCGCGCAACAGGTTGCGCGCGAACAGCAGCGTGTTGCCGGTGTCGAGGATGTCGTCGATCAGGAGCACCGCGCGGCCGCTGACGGTTTCGCGCAGGTCGCGCACGATCTCGACCTTTCCGGACGACGCCGTGCCGCTGCCGTAGCTCGAGAGCGTCATGAAATCCAGCGGCCAGTCGGCGCCGACTCGCGCCAGCGCCCGCACCAGGTCGGCGGCGAAGACGAAGCTGCCGGTCAGGATCGGCACCATCAGCGTATCGTCGGGCATGGCGGCGCGGATGTCGCGTGCCAGATCCTCGACCCTCGCGGCGATCTCGGCCGAAGAGATGCGGATGGCGATCTGGTCTTGTGGCGTCACCTGACTATCGCCTCCCACGGCAGTCGCGCGGCTGCGGAAAATGCGTCTTGCGCTCGGATCGATCCGACAGCGGGCGGAACGCTCACCGGACAAGATATTTCAGCGTGGCGTGGTGCAACGATGAAGTCAAACCGCGCGCGCCGCTGCCCGGCGCCGGCCTCGTCATCGCCGTCAAGCACGGCTAGACTTTAGCGGTTGCTGCAAACGAGAGCCTGACCCCGCGCCACGATGTCTCCGAGATTGCGATCGACCTCGTCGCCCGGCAGGGAGCAGGCGGTGGCCGTCGATCTGACGGCCGTGATCGTCGCGGTGACGCAGGATCAGCCGCGCGTGCTGGTGATTCCCGGCTCTCTGTCGCCGCGGCGCGCAGCTGGTGGGCCGCCGTCGCTGGACGCGTTGCCGTCGGGTCCGCTTGAGCCCGGCCATCGCACGTTGGAAGCAGGCCTGCGCGCCTGGGTGCAGACGCGGAGCGGCGCACGGCTGGGCTATGTCGAGCAGCTCTACACCTTCGGCGATCGCGATCGCATGCGCGATGGCGCCAGCGGCGCGCGCCGCGTGCTGTCGATCGGTTATCTCGCGTTGCTCCGGGAGGCAGGCGCCACCGACGGCGGCGGCGCAGCATGGCAGGCGTGGTATCGCTACTTTCCGTGGGAGGACTGGCGGCATGGCCGGCCGGCGATCCTCGATCGCCTTGAACGGCCGCTGCGTCGCTGGTCGGAATCCGGCGGCCGGCGCGCCGATCGGGCGTTGCGCCAGGAGCGCGCGGCGGTGGCGTTCGGCCTCGACGGCGCCGCGTGGAACGACGAACGGGTGCTGGAGCGCTACGAGCTGCTCTACGAGGTCGGTGTCGTGGCCGAGGCGCGGCGCACGTCGCCGGTAACGCTTGCGGCAGCGCGGCGGCCGGTCGATGGCCAGCCGATGGCCGCCGACCATCGGCGCATTCTCGCCACGGCGATCACGCGGCTGCGCGGCAAGATAAAGTACCGGCCGGTGGTCTTCGAGTTGATGCCGGATGGCTTCACGCTGCTGCAGCTGCAGCGCGCCGTCGAGGCGCTGGCCGGCGTGCGCCTGCACAAGCAGAACTTCCGCCGCCTGGTGGCGCAGCAGGGCCTGGTCGAAGAAACCGGACGGTTGATCACCGCCACCGGCGGCCGGCCGGCGCGCGAAGTGCGCTTCCGCGAGGACGTCGTCCTGGAACGCCTCGCGCCCGGCCTGCGTCTGCCGGTGGCGCGCGCCGCCGACTAGACCGACCGCTGAGCCGTGCCGCCGCGGTCGGCGCGCCTAGCGTGGCGGGGTTAAGTCCTGCCGTGCTCGCCATGCGTCTAGGGGGATCGGGCGTGACACCGATCTGCGTTTCACGCGCCGACGGTCGGAGAGCGCGCGTGTGAATCCGTCATGTCCGTCAATGCACTGCCCGCGGCTTTGGCGATCTCGTCGCCGGTTGCCACCATCGGCGTCGACATCGTCCCGATCGGTCGGATTCTGGTCGCGATCCGCGGTCGTCGCCGCCCCGACGCTGCGGCGCGCGCTATTCGGCGGTGACGTCGATCGCCGCCGACGCGGCCGGCACGTCGTCGAGCTGTGCCTCGAAGCGGGCCCGGCCATTGGGCGGGATGCGGCCGGTCGACACGTCGACGTACCGATCGCCGACCGGCTTGCCCTCGGCGTCCTTGAACACCAGACGCAGCCGCTTGGCCGCCGCCTCGCCGCGGCCGGCGTTCACGATCACGCCGCTGATGACGACCGACGTCTTGCCGTCCGCCGCCGGCAGGCGGCTGATCTGGGCGGCCTGCTGGTCGATCAGCAGGCGGCTGAAGAGCTGGTCGCGGAAGAGATACGCACCGCCGCCCACCACAGCCAAAGCGACGAGCCCGACGATCGCGGTCTTGAGCCAGAGCGGCAGGCCGGGATCGACGGGGATCGCCGGCAGGTAGCTGGGGGCCGCCTGGCCCGGTGGTCGGATGATGACATCCGGCACCGGCTCGGTATCGACAATGATCGCTTCGGGCGCGACGGGCTCGACCGTCCGGGCCGGCAGGCTGGCCCGCCATCTGTGACCACAGCGAAAGCATTGCACCGTGCGGCCGTTCGGGCCGATCGCGGCAGGATCGACCAGATAGCGCGCCGAGCAGTTCGCGCAGGTCAGTTGCATCGAGGTCAGATACCAGATTTATTTCGGTGCGGACAGTAGTCTACAAGGTCTTGTTCCACAAGCGAGGCACGCAATGGCGCGTCTGGTGTTGCTCGATGGCGACGGCGTCCTGTGGCAAGGACACGCGCCGGGCGGCGAGGGACCGGACGACCTTGCGGTGCTGCCGGGTGCGGCGGCGGCAATCGGGCGACTCAACGCGGCCGACGTGCGCGTCGCCGTCGTCGCCAATCTTGCGCCGGGCCGCGACCGTCCGTCACCGCCGCCGGAACGCGTCGAGGCCGCGTTGCGCGCCCGGCTGGCGCGCGACGGCGCGCGGCTCGATGCCGTGCTGATCTGCGCCGATCCGCCCGATCGGCCATCGCCGCGCCGCAAGCCGGCGCCGGGCATGTTGCTCGAGGCGCTGCGGCAGTTTCGCGCCGAGGCCGGCAGCACGCCGATGATCGGCGACGAACTGGACGACCTGGCAGCCGCCAAGGCGGCGGGCTGCCGGCGCGTGCTGGTGCGCACCGGCAAGGGCAGCGCGGTGCAGGCCGCGGGCGTGCCGCCCGACCTGCTGCCGGTAGCGGTGCGGGCCGACCTCGCGGCGGTCATCGACGCCTACCTGAAGGACGAGCTGTGATGGATGTCGTGTCGGGGCAGACACCGCCGTCCGCCGGTGCCGCGCGACGCGCGGCGAGGATGTGGCCATGCGCCAGGTGATCGGATCATTTCTCTTCAATGTCGGTTTCTATGTGCTGTCGGTGGCGATGGCGATCGTCGGCTTGCCGGTGCTCGCCCTGCCGCCGCGGGTCAATGCCGCCTATGCCCGGCTGTGGGTGGCCACGACGCTGCGCCTGCTGCGCCTCACCTGCGGCCTCACGCACCGCGTGCGCGGACTGGAGAACCTGCCGGCTGGCCCGTGCATTGTCGCCGCCAAACATCAATCGACCTGGGAAACGCTGGCCTTCAACCTCGTGTTCAGCGGCGGCGCCATCGTGCTCAAGCGCGAGCTGTTCTACATCCCGATCGTCGGCTGGATGATGTGGCGGGTCGGCAATATCGGCATCGACCGCGCCGCCGGCCCGTCGGCCCTCCGGTCGATCCTGCGCGACGCGCGCGCCGCCCTGGGGCAGGGGCGCCGGGTCGTGATCTTTCCCGAGGGCACGCGGACGGCGGTCGGCGCCGTGGCGCCCTACCAGCCCGGCGTGGCGGCGCTGTACAGCCAGCTCAAGGTGCCGGTGGTCCCGGTGGCACTGAATTCCGGCCTGTTCTGGGGGCGACGGACGTTCATCAAAAAGGCGGGTGTCATCGATGTCGACATACTGCCGCCGATCGATCCCGGGCTGCCGCGGACGGAGTTCATGCGCACGCTCCATGAGCGGATTGAAACAGCCGCAAGACGATTGACCGCTCAACCTCCGGCCGCTGCCACGAGTGAGCGAACACTCTAATTTCCGGCACCCTGTGGACGACGCTGGGGACAACTTTCAAAACCCAAAATGGGTCAGCACGTTGTTGAGGGGCGTTTTGTTGATAAGTTGACCGGTGTTTGAGAACGTACCAAGAACAAATTGTTGAACCGGCAACGATCAACAGGTAAATTTCCAATCTTTGTCGTGGCTCATGGTCGGCGGTCGAAAGCCGCGGATCGGGCTTGCCGCCCCCGGTCGAACCGACCCGGGCCCGAACCAGGAGTGCCCCCGCATGAGCGGGACTGCGCTATCGCCATCCCCGATCGCACGTCGCATCTGGGAGATGAAATACCGCCTGGGCGCAACGCCGGACAGGACGGCGGAGGCGTCGGTCGAGGATACCTGGCGCCGCGTGGCCGCCGCCCTGGCGGCCAATGAGCGCGAGCCGGCGGTCTGGGCGCCGCGCTTCGAGGCGGCGCTGCGCGACCACAAGTTCCTGCCGGCCGGCCGCATCCTGGCCGGCGCCGGCAGCGGCCGCGACGTGACGCTGTTCAACTGTTTCGTCATGG
>JAHCJT010000148.1 GCA_026126245.1 Alphaproteobacteria bacterium | reverse complement strand
CTGGTCGAGCTGCTGAACGTCAGCACCAACGAGACGCTGTCGCGCACCATCATGACGTCGGGCACCGTGTTCCTGGCGGTGATGGCGCTGGTGCTGTTCGCCGGGCCGGTGCTCTACAGCTTCTCGATCGCCATGCTGTGGGGTGTCATCGTCGGCACCTACTCGTCGATCTGGATCGCCAACGCCGGCCTGGTCTACATGAACTTCCGGCCCGACCGCGCCCGCAGCGACGACGATGCGGACAAGAAAACCGACATCGTCGACGTCGAGGCGCGGCCCTAGACCGCGCCGTCACACCGGAGGGACGCGATGTCCCTGCCCACCGACAAGACCCTGCCGACGCCCGACCCGCGCGAGCGCCAGTTGATCCAGGGCTACGGCCCGGGCCGTTTCCGCATCAGCGACGTCGAGCACACCGGCGCGGTGCTGGTGCTGCCGCACCGCACGCTGGCTTGGCCGGTGGTCGCGGCCGGCGACATCGCGCCCGCCAACATCGCAGCGGTCATCGAGGCGGCGCCGACCGTTGAGGTGCTCGTGGTCGGCTGCGGCGCACGCGCCAGCTTCATTCCGCCGTCGCGGCGCGACGCGCTGAAGGCGCACGGCATTGCGCTCGAGGTCATGGATACCGGCGCCGCCTGCCGCACCTACAACGTGCTGCTGGCCGAAGGCCGTCGCGTCGCCGCGGCGCTGATGCCGCTCTGACGCGGGTCCGGCGCGGAACTTACCGCCCCTAAAAGGGGCGGAATCGCGCATTACAAGTTGTACATACTGCTAATTATACGATCTAAGATTGCAACGCCTCACTCGGCAGCGCGGTCGAACTGCAGCTCGGCCAGCCGCGCGTAGAGACCACCGCGGGCCGCCAGTTCGCGGTGCGTACCGCTGTCGACGATACGGCCCTCGTCCATCACCACGATGCGGTCGGCCTTGAGCACGGTGGCCAGGCGGTGGGCCACGATCAGGGTGGTGCGGTTGCGCGTCAGCCGGTCCAGCGCCGTCTGCACCGCCAGCTCGCTCTCGGCATCGAGCGCACTGGTCGCCTCGTCGAGCAGCAGCACGTCGGGATCGCGCAGCACGGCGCGGGCAATCGCGATGCGCTGGCGCTGGCCACCCGACAGGCGCACGCCGCGCTCGCCCAGGAAAGTGTCCAGTCCCTGCGGCAGGGCCTCGAGGAATTCCAGCGCATAGGCGGTCTCGGCGGCGGCCCGCACCTCGGCGTCGCTCGCCTCGGGCCGGCCGTAGCGGATGTTGTCCAGCGCGCTGGCCGAGAACAGGACCGGCTCCTGTGGCACGATCGCCATGCGCGCCCGCAGGTCGGCCAGCTTCACCTGGCTGACGTCGACGCCGCCCAGCCGTACGACGCCCTGCTGCGGGTCGTAGAAACGCAGCAGCAGGCTGAACACCGTGGTCTTGCCGGCACCCGAGGGACCGACCAGCGCGACGCTCTCGCCCGGCGCCACCGCCAGCGAGAAGTGGTCGAGCGCCGCCGCGTCGGGCCGCGCCGGATAATGGAACGTCACGTCCTCGAAGGCGACCGCGCCGCATCCCGTCGCCGGCAGCGCCACCGGCGCGGCCGGTTCGGCCACCGGCGAGCGCGTCGCCAGCAATTCGGCGATGCGCTCGGCGGCGCCAGCGGCGCGCTGCAGGTCGCCGATCACCTCGCTGATGGCGCCGGCCGAGCCGGCCACCACCACGGCGTAGAACACGAAGGCCGACAGGTCGCCGGCCGTGATGCGGCCGGTCAGCACGTCGTGGCCGCCGATCCACAGCAGCACGCCGACGGCGCCGAACACCAGCAGGATCACCACGCCGGTCAGGACCGCCCGCTGCAGGATGCGGCGGCGCGCCGTGTCGAAGGCCGCCTCGACCAGGCCGGCGAAGCGCTCGGCTTCGCGCCGCTCGTGGCCGAACGACTGCACCGTGCGGATGGCATCGACCCGCTCGCCGGCATAGGCCGTCACGTCGCCGATGCGCTCCTGGCTCAGCCGCGACAGCTTTCGCACGCGGCGGCCCAGCACGATGATCGGCACCACCGCCAGCGGCACCACGGCCAGCGCCAGCACCGTCAGGCGCGGGCTGGTGATGACCAGCATGGCGGCGCCGCCGATGAACATCAGCGTGTTGCGCACCGCCAGCGACACCGAGGTGCCCACCACCTGTTCGATCAGGGTCGTGTCGGTGGTCAGGCGGCTCATCACGTCGCCGGTGCGCGCCGTCTCGAACCACGCCGGGCTGAGCTTCAGGACATGCGCGAAACCGTCGCGGCGCAGATCGGCCACCACACGCTCGCCCAGCCACGACACGAAGAAGAAACGCGCCGCCGAGGCCAGCGCCAGCACCGCCACCGCCACCAGCAGCGAGGCCAGCGCATAGTTCAGCACGTCGGCCCGCCCGGCGGCGAAGCCTCGGTCGATCAGCGCCCGCAGGCAGGCACCGAACGCCAGCACGGTGCTGGCGGCGACCAGCAGCGCCAGTGCCGCCAACGCGACGCGGCTGCGATAGGGCCGCAGGTACGGCAGCAGCAGCCGCAGGGGCCGCAGGTCACGGCGCTTGGCGGGATCGGCCGTCGACTCGCTCATCGCGCCATCGCCCTAGTCGAGCGCGACGGCGGTGCCGGTCGCCGCCTGCAGCTCGTCGGACAGCAGCTGCGTCAGCTCGCGGCCCTGGCGCGTGTCGCGCCAGACACCGGCCGCGGCGTCGAGCGCAAAATGCCAGGCGCCGGAGCGCGGCGAGGACAGCCAGACCTGCTGCGTCGGCGCGTGCTTGTTGATCACGTAGGTGCCGCCCTCGTCCAGGGTCACGGTCAGGATGCCGCCCTCATAGTCGACCTCGGCCACGTCGGCCAATGCCGTTTCCAGCCGTTCGGCGAAGCGCTCCAACATGCGCGTCGCAGTAAGGTCGAACCCGGCGTTCATCATCGCCCCGGTGGTGCACATCCAAGTCTTTGAAAATCAACGCATAAGCGGGCCGTATAGCAGGCAAGCCAGGTATCAACAAGCAAGCCTTGGCGGGCGTGTCGTCGCACGACGCAAACGCCTTGCTCCAGCGCGGCGCGTCCTATATAAGGCGCGCCTCGCCCGCGGAGCGCCGCCATGAAGCAAGGCATTCATCCCAACTATCACGAGCTGACGGTCGTCATGACCGACGGCACGTCGTTCAAGACCCGCTCGACCTACGGCGCGGAGGGCGCAACGCTTCGGCTCGATATCGACCCGAAAACCCATCCGGCCTGGACTGGCGTGAACAAGGTCGTGGAGCGCGGCGGGCGCATGTCACGGTTCAAAGAAAAGTTCGGCAACATCGGGCTGGCGGCCAAAAAGTAAAGGCCCGCCTCATTCAACCGCCAACGCCCGGCTGTTGCGCCGGGCGTTTTGTTTTCGGGGCCCCGCCCCGGACGAACCCCCGGTCGATACGAGATCGAAAAGGGGGTCCCCATGTCCGCAGTTGATGCCCGCTCGGTGTTCGACATCCGCATTCTGGCCGCCGGCGACGAGCCCCGCCTCGAGGCGTTCTTCGCGCGCACGCCCGACCTGACTTTGTTCCAGCGCTCCAACCTGCGCCATGCCGGCGCGATCGACGACGGCAGCCGCTACAGCGGCACCTACGCCGCGGCCGTCGCCGGCGACGAGGTGGTCGGCGTCGTGGCGCACTACTGGAACGGCTTCGTGATGCCGCTGATGCCCTCGGGCGGGCGCGACGTGCGCGTGCTGCTCGACGCCGCGCTCGTCGCCTCGGGCCGGCCGGTGCTCGGCGTGATCGGCAGCTGGGAGCAAGTTGCCGCCAGCCTGATGCATGCGGCGTTGCGCGGCCGGGTCGCCCGGCGCTGCGATCGCGAGATCCTGTTCGCCCTGCCGCTTGACGAGCTCACCGTGCCGCCGGCCCTGTCGGCCGGCGACGTCGTAGTCCGCCCGCTGGCCGACGACGACCTGCCGCTGCTGGCCGCCTGGCGCGTCGAGTACCTGGTCGAGACCTTCGCGCTGCCGCGTGATAGCGCGACCTGGGATGAGGCCGGGCGCGACATCGGCTCCTGGCACAGCGAGGGGCGCGCCTGGGTGGCCGAGGCGCGAGGCCGGCCGGTGGCCTTCACCGGCTTCAACGCCGCCCTGCCCGACGTGGTGCAGGTCGGCGGCGTCTACACGCCGCCCTTCGGCCGCGCCCGCGGCTACGCGCGCGCCGCCGTCGCCGGCAGCCTGCTGCAGGCACGCGATGCCGGTGCCCGGCGCGCGGTGCTGTTCACCGACGTGAGCAATATCGCCGCGCAGCGCGCCTATCGCGCGCTGGGCTTCGAGGCGATCGGCGACTGGGGCCTGGTCCGGTTCTGACTGGTGCGCCGTCCCCGCGTCCGACGCGGGGGCGGCGGCATCAGGCGGCTTGATCCCGGAACGCCGCACCTTCGTGAGTCAGCAGCCAACGCTTGCGGTGCAGGCCGCCGCCATAGCCGGTCAGCGTGCCGTCGCTGCCAATCACACGGTGGCACGGCACGACGACGCTGACCGGGTTGGCGCCGTTGGCCAGGCCAACGGCGCGCACCGCTCGCGGCATGCCAAGCCTGGCCGCGAGTGCGCCATAGCTCAGAGTCTTGCCGACGGGGATGCGGCACAGCGCCTGCCACACCTTGCGCTGGAACGGCGTGCCACCGGTGCGCCACGCGATGCCACGCAGGCAATCGAGATCGCCGGCAAAGTAGTCGAGCAGCGCGCGGCGGAGCGCGGCCGGTGCACGGCCGGGCACAAGCTCGACGACGCCGTAGTGGCGGCGCAGCAACGACACCATGCGCGCCTCGAAGTCGCTCCAGTCGAGCGCACACAGCCGTCCCTGGGAGTCGGTGACAAGCAGTGCCTCGCCGATCGGCGTTTGCAACCGATCGAGACGGAGACGCTCAGGCGGCACGGCGGTCATGCGATGTCTCCTCGGGTTGTCGCGCACCCGGTGCGTCGGCGGCCCACAGATGCAGGGCGGCATAGGCGCGCCACGGCCGCCACGGTTCAGCACGCGCCAGCAGCGCGGCCGGTGACGGCCGCTCGCGGTCGTCGGCGGCCATGGCACGCAGCAGCCCGATATCGTCGGCGGGAAAGGCGTCGGGTTCGCGCAGCTGGCGCATGGCGATGTATTGCGCCGTCCATTCACCGATACCGCTCAGCAATCGCAGCGCCCGGATCGCGTCCTCGAGGCTGCGGCGCGGACCGAAGATCATGGGATCGGCGGCCACCGCCGCCGCCAGCGCGCGCAACGCGGCGGCACGGGCGCGCGGCATGCCGAGCACGAGGGAGTCGACGTCGGCAAGGTGCCGCGGCGTCGGAAACACATGCGTCAGTCCGTCCACCGTGCGCATTGTGGCCGGCAGCGGCTCGCCGTAGGCGCGCACCAGCTTGCCGGCCAGCGCCGTCGCGGCCGCCACGGTGATCTGCTGGCCGAGGATGGCGCGCACCGCCAGCTCGACGCCGTCCCAGGCGCCGGGCACGCGCAGGCCCGGTCGCGCTGCGACCAAGGGCGCCAGCGCCGCATCGCGCGACAGGTGGGCGCCGATCGCGACCGGATCGGCGGCGAGATCGAAGACGCGCCGCACCCGCGCCACGATGGTCGGCAGGGCGTGCAACAGCGGAAAGCGGATCGTGACCCGGAGCCTGTCGCGGGTCGCCGGGCTGACGGTCAGCACGCCGCGGGCGCGCTCAAGCGCGATGGTGCGTGCGTATCGGCCCTCGGACACCAGCTCGACTCCGGGAATCGCCCGCGCAGCCAGGAAGGCGAGCATGGCGTCCCAGTCGTAGGGCGGCCGATAGGCGAGCATGATCGACACGGCATCCGCGTCATCGGCGGCGGCATCCGGCGCCCGCCCGTGCCGCAACTGCATCGGCGGCCGCCCGAAGAGGGCGTGGAAGGTTTCGTTGAAGCGGCGAACGCTGCCGAAGCCGGCAGCCAGGGCGACCTGGGCCATCGTCAGCCGCGTCTCGTGAATCAGCTGCTTGGCCAGCAGCACGCGCCGCGTTTGCGCCACTGCGACCGGCGAGGCGCCGAGATGCTGGTTGAACAGCCGACGCAGCTGTCGTTCGCCGACGCCCAGGCGATCGGCCAGCACCGCGACATCGGCGGCGTCCAGCGCGCCGCTCTCGATCAGTGCCAGCGCCCGCGACACGGTGTTGGACGTGCCGCGCCAGGCGGCAAGATCGGGCGACGTCTCCGGCCGGCAGCGCAGGCAGGGCCGGAAGCCGGCCGCCTGGGCGGCCGTCGCCGTGGCATAGAAGACCACGTTCTCGCGCCGGGGCGTGCGCGCCGGGCAGATCGGCCGGCAATAGATTCCGGTCGTCTTGACGGCCACGAACAAGCGTCCGTCAAAGCGCGAGTCGCGCGTTTCGATGGCGCGGTAGCAGGCGTCGTCATCCAGGTCCATGGCCCGATGATGGCGCCGTTCGGTCACACCGTCTCGCGGTTTTCGGACATGATTCGCCGCCGGCCCGAGAGCGCGGGAGAAGACCGGTCCGCCGCTAGACGTGCCGGCGCCGGCCCGCGCCTACCCGCACGCAGCGCGGGTCCTCCGCCATCGCGTCACGACGGCGAGGCACGGCCGGTCGGGGACTGCCCGCCGGTCGCGCGGCATTGCGGGTCGGCCGATGTTTGACGTGGATCATGGCTGCCCGGAACGCGATGCGCTCTTCGTGTGCAAGTGTCGACCTGCGATCCGCGCAGCCGGGTCGTGACGGCAGGCACGCGAGACCGAGGAGCATCACCATGATCAGCCGGATTGTTGTGGCCGCCGACGGCTCCGAGCACGCCAACCGTGCCGTCGACCTTGCCGCTGACCTCGCTCTCGCGACCGCTGCCGAGGTGATCGTGCTGCATGCCATGCGGCGAGCCGGGACCGGACGGGTTCCTGAGGAATTGCAGGAATTGGCCCGTGTCGAGCATATCGAGGTGACGGAGCGCGCGATGCTCGAGAACGTGGCGGACGAGATCACCCGTCGGACGGCCGACCGGCTTCGCGCCCGCGGTGTGGCCAAGGTGACGACGCAAATCGTGCACGGCGATCCCGCCGTCGAGATCGTCGACGCTGCCCGCCGGTCGAACGCCGATCTGATCGTCATCGGCCGGCGCGGGCTGGGCGGGCTCGGCGGCACGCTGCTGGGCAGCGTCTCGCTCAAGGTCAACCAGGCCGCCGACGCACCGGTGCTGACCGTCAAATAGGACGGCGGCGGCGGCGCCCGCGCTGGCAGTGGCGACGGGACTGTTGCCCCGCCCTGCCCAGGACGGCCATGAGGTCGACGGCCGTCTCCTGGACATCCGTAACAGCCGTCCCGTCGGGGCAGGCAAGCGGCCCGCGTTAGCGTCGCGGCGGCCGGTCGCCGGCGTGCACGAGGTCGGCGTCGGGAAAATCCGGCGTGCCATAGGTCCGGAACAGCTCCAGCGCCTCCGCCATCTGCGCCGCCGAGAGCAGCGCCGGCGCACCGATGGCGCAGGCCCGCAGATACATGCCGGCCAGTGTCTCGACCTCGACCGCCAGCGCCAGCGCCTTTTCGAGCGTGGCGCCGACCGCGATCAGGCCGTGATTGGCCAGCAGGCAGGCGCGGCGGTCCTGCAGCGCCGCCAGCGCCAGATCGCTCAGCGCCTGGGTACCGAAGGTGGCGTAGGGCGCGCAGCGGATCGAGTCGCCGCCGGCCACCGCCACCATGTAGTGGAAGGCCGGAATGTCGCGGCGCAGCACCGCCAGGGTCGTGGCCATCGGGCCATGCGTGTGGATGACCGCGCCGGCATCGGGCCGCGCCGCCAGTATGTCGCGATGGAAACGCCACTCCGACGACGGCCGACGATTGCCGTACCAGCGCCCGGCCAAGGTCATCAGCGGAATCTGCGCCGGCTGCATCGCATCGTAGGGCACGCCGCTGGGCGTGATCAGGAAGCGCTCGCCGTCGAGCCGCACGCTGGCATTGCCCGAGGTGCCCTGGTTGATGCCCAGCGCGTTCATGCGCCGGCAGGTGTCGATCAACAGCCGGCGCAGCGCGGGTTCCGATGGCTTGGGCGCTGCCTTTCCCTTCCCCCGCAGCGGTATCGCTGTCGCCAACCGCACGGGCACGGCCGGTTCGTTGGTGTCTTGCCTTTCCCCGGAGGGGGAAGGTGGCGCGATGCGCCGGATGGGGGATGGCGCAACGGATGCAACTTTGCTTCGTACAGGCGCCGTTCTTGCGGCATCCCCCTTCCGCCCCTTCGGGGCGCCTTCTCCCTCCGGGGGAAGGGCAGCACCGCGCCCCCTGCCCGCTGTCATGCCCGGCGCTCCGGGCGCTGCTCGGGATAGAGCGACAGCAGGCCGGCTTCGCTGGCCGGGCAGACGCCCCGCTCGGTGATCAGCGCCGTCACCAGCCGCGCCGGTGTCACGTCGAACGCATAGTTCGCCGCCGGGCTGCCGTCGGGTAGGATGGCTACCGTCTCCACCGCGCCGGCCGCGGTGCGGCCGGTCATGTGCGAGACCTCGCGCGCATCGCGCCGTTCGATCGGGATCGCGCGCAGCCCGTCGCCGATCGTCCAGTCGATGGTTGGATAGGGCAACGCGACATAGAACGGCACGCCGTTGTCGTGCGCCGCCAGGGCTTTCAGGTAGGTGCCGATCTTGTTGCACACGTCGCCGGTGCGCGTCGTGCGGTCGGTGCCGACGATACAGAAATCGACCATGCCCTGCTGCATCAGGTGACCGCCGACATTGTCGGCAATCACGGTGTGCGGCACGCCGTGGCGGCCCAGCTCGAAGGCCGTGAGGCTGGCGCCCTGGTTGCGCGGCCGCGTCTCGTCGACCCAGACGTGGATCGCGATGCCGGCGTCGTGGGCGCGGTAGAGCGGCGCCAGCGCCGTTCCCCAGTCGACGGTGGCCAGCCAGCCGGCGTTGCAATGGGTCAGCGCGTTGATTGGCGCGCCGTCGGTCTTTCGGGTGGCGATCTTGCGGATCAGCGCCAGGCCGTTGTCGCCGATGGCGCGGCAGATCGCGACGTCCTCGTCGCAGATTTCGGCGGCGCGCGCATAGGCCGCCGCGCGTCGCCCGGACGGTGGCAACTTTGTCAGCCGGCCGCGCAGATCGTCCAAGGCCCAGCGCAGGTTGACGGCCGTCGGACGCGTCTCGAGCAAGGTCGTGTAGGCCTGTCCCAGCATGGCATCGGACGGATCCTCGGCCATGGCCAGCGCCATGCCGTAGGCGCCGGCGGCGCCGATCAGCGGCGCGCCGCGCACGATCATGCCGCGGATCGCCTCGGCCGCCTCGGCCATGCTGGCCAGGCGGCGGATCACGAAGTCGTGCGGCAGGCGCGTCTGGTCGATCACCGCCACCGCCCGACCATCGTCGTCCAGCCAGATCGTGCGGTAGGGTTTGCCGTCGATGTTCATGCGCGTCCGGTCGTGCAGTCTCTGGCGTGCCACAGCCGCCATGCGCCGGCTGCCGTAGGATTGCCGGCACAGTTTCCGCCGCCGCCCGCCCTGTCAAGCAGGCGGCCGCGACACCGTACCGGCCGTCGGCATGAGCAAAATTTGCCGGTCGCGCCGGCAATCTACGGTGTCGGCGCGTCGAATTGCGTGTACGTACACGGTCCGAGATGACAGCCCCGTCCCCACCGGCGGCGCCCGGCCGGCGCAGCACCAGAGAGCAGGCGATCCTGGCGGGGCCGATCGTGCCGGCCATCCTGCGGCTGGCGGCGCCCAACGCGCTGACGGTCAGCGTGCTGAGCCTCCAGATCGTGGTCGAGACGGTCTATATCGGCGCGCTGGGGCCGCAATCGCTGGCCGCCAACGCCTATGTGTTCCCGTTTCTGGTGCTGATGCAGACCATGTCGACCGGCGCCATGGGCGGCGGCGTGTCGTCAGCGGTGGCCCGGGCGCTGGGCGCGCGCGACATGGCGCGGGCCCGCGCGCTGGTGCTGCACGCCAGCCTGATCGCGATCGGCTTCGCGGCGCTGTTCACCGTGCTGATGCGCGGCTGGGGCGCGGCGATCTACGGCGCCATGGGCGCACGTGGCGCGGTGCTCGATCTGGCCCTCAGCTATTCCGACACGCTGTTCGGCGGCGTGGTGGCGCTATGGCTGATGAACACGCTGCTAAGCGTGGTGCGCGGCACCGGCAACATGCTGCTGCCGACGGCCGTGCTGCTGGCGTCGGCCGGGCTGCAGATGGTCCTGGGCTACGGCCTGACACAGGGCATTGGCCCCCTGCCCGTCCTGGGCATCGCCGGCATCGGCTGGGCCACCATTGTGGCCAACGGCCTGGCCGCGGCGGCGACCGTGTTGTTCCTGGTCTCGCGCCGCTCGCGCGTGCGGCCGGCAATCCGCGGCGTGCGGCCGTCGTGGCCGATGTTCCGCGACATCCTGCGGGTCGGCGGCGTCGCCATCTTCTTCTCGCTGCAGAACGCCGTTGCCGTGATGGCGCTGTCGGCCGTGATCGGCGCCTTCGGCGCCGTCACCGTGGCGGGCTATGGCATCGCGGCCCGCCTGGAAATGCTGCAGATTCCCATCGTCTTCGGCCTGGGCGCCGCCCTGGTGCCGATGGTCGGGATGAACGTCGGCGCCGGCCAGATCGCGCGGGCCCGGCGCATCGCCTTGACGGGCGCGCTGCTGGCGGGCGCCATCACCGGCGCCATCGGCGTCACCTTTGCGCTGCTGCCGCAGGCATGGAGCGGCCTCTACACCGCCGACCCGATGGTGCGTGCCGCCACGGCCGACTACCTGTCCCGCGTCGGGCCGAGCTTCGCACCGTTCGGCTTCGGCATCTGCCTGTACTTCGCGACGCAGGGCTCGGGCCGCATCCTGGGACCGGTGCTGGCGGCCGGCGCGCGGCTGGCGCTGGTGCTGCTGGGCGCGCTGGCGGCGATCAGCTGGGGCGGCGATTTCATCGCGGTCAGCTGGGCCGTCGCCCTCGCCATGACGGCCTACGGCCTGCTGGCGGCTGCGGTGCTGGCTTTCACCCGCTGGCGGGCGCCCGAGGAGCGGGCCGCGCCGGTTCCGACGGGCAGGGCGGCGCCGGCGCCGCCCTGAGCCCGCGCCTTCAGGCGGCTTCGCGCGCCAGCAGGGCGCGTTTGCGCCGCACGCTCCAGCGATAGCCGGAGATCGTGCCGTCGGCCCGCACCACGCGGTGGCAGGGAACCGCGACGGCCAGCGGATTGGCGGCGCAGGCCTCGGCCACCTCGCGCGCCATCGCCGGCGCGCCGATGCGGCGTGCGATCTCGCCGTAGCTCGCCGTGGCGCCCGCCGGGATTGACCGCAGCGCCCGCCAGACGCGCAGCTGAAACGGCGTGCCGCGCAGATCCAGCGGCAGGTCGGCGCCCGGCGCCGGCGCCTCAACGAACCGCACGGCCTGGTCGAGGAGTTGCCTATCCCGCGCATCGGCCTCGATCAGCGGCACATCGGCGAAGCGCTGCCGCAGGTCGTGCATCAGAGTGCCGTCATCGTCGCCGAACAGGATGGCGCAGACGCCGCGGTCGCTGGCGGCGACGAGGACGGTGCCCAGCCAGCACGGGGCGGTCGCAAAACGGATGGCGTCGCCGGCATTGACGGCGGCGGCGCGCGACGGGATGGCGGTCGACATGGTCTGCTCCTCTTCCGGTCCGATGCAGCAGTGTTCTGCGTCAACCGGAATGTAGGAGCCTTGTCGCGCTACCGCGCTCCGCTGCCTGTCGCCGAATTCAGATCGTGCGATCGCCGCCTACACCGCGATCGCCACGCCGTCGTGGCCCGGGTCGGCGCCGCCATCGAGACCCTCGGGATGCACCCGGATCGCATGCACCGCGGCGAAGCCGAAAGTGTAGGGGCTGCGCACGACGTCGTAGCCGAGGCCGCGCAGCGCCCGCTCGGTCGCCCAGGGAATGCGGTTGGCGATGTCGATGGCGTCGCTGGTCGCCGAGAAGCGCGCCGCCGACACCGCCTCGACCATGGTCATGCCGTGGTCGAGCGCGTTGAGGATGACATGCAGCACGCCCATGGCGATCTGGGTGGCGCCCGGCGCGCCGATGATCAGCTCGGGTTGCTCGCCCTTGAACAGGATCGAGGGCACCACCGAGCTGAAGCGCGCCTTGCCCGGCGCGATGCT
>JAHCJT010000147.1 GCA_026126245.1 Alphaproteobacteria bacterium | reverse complement strand
GCGGCGCGGATCGCCATAGCCGCCGCCGCCCGGCATGCTGACGCGCAGCCGCTCGCCGACGGGAATGCTGGAATGCGCCTTGGGCGACAGCGTCTTGCCCGACGCGAGCTCGACCTTGCCGGTGGCACCCGCCATGCCGCCGGCACGGCCACGTGGCGGGAAGACAACCCGGTCGAACGACGTCGAAATGCCGAACGGCATGTTCTCGGCGCTCTCGACCTCCATGATCTGGCCCAGCCCGCCGCGATGTTCGCCGGCGCCGCCGGAGTCAGAGCGGTATTCCTTCTTCCAGATCAGGACCGGCGCGATGTTCTCGGTCACCTCGACCGGCACGTTGCGCACGCCGCTGGGAAAGGCCGTGGCCGACAGGCCATCGAGCCGCGGCCTGGCGCCGGTGCCGCCGGAATGGAAGCTGGTGACGTTGAAGGGCGTCGCCTTCTGCAGCAGCGCCGGGTCGCCATCGACGCGCCCCATGCCGCCCATCAGGCGCACGTTCCACAGACACGACGTGCCCTCGGCCGGCACGCCGTCGGGCAGCGCCTGCTGCAGACAACCGAACACCACGTCGGGAAGCATCTGGCCGATGATGCTGCGCGCCGCCACCGGCGCGGGATGCTGGGCATTAAGGATGCAGCCCGGCGGCGCCGTCACGCGGATGGTGGCCAGCGACGCGGCGTTGTTGGGCACATGCGGCGCCACGATGCATTTTACGCCGAAGCTGGTGTAGGCCTCGGTGTAGCACAGCGGCACGTTGATGCCCTGCTGCACGACCGCGGCCGAACCGGCGAAGTCGACATCGATACCGTCGGCGCCGATGGTCAGCGCCGCCTTGAGCTCCATCGGCTTGCCGTTGATGCCGTCGACCATCATGGCATTGTGGTAGGTCCCGAACGGCAGACGGCGGATCGCCTCGAGGCTTGCCTCGCGCGAATGGTCAAGGATGTGCCGCGCAAGATCGTCGAGGTGCTCCAGTCCGAACTCGTCCATCATGGCGACCAGCCGCTTGCCGCCAACCTCGTTGCTGGCGATCTCGGAATAGATGTCGCCGATCACCTGCACCGATTCGCGCACGTTGGCGGCGATGATATCGATCAGCCACTGGTTGATCTCGCCGCGGTCGACGATCTTGGTGATCGGGATGTACAGCCCTTCCTCGTAGACCTGCTGCGCCGCGCCCATGATGCCGCGACCGCCGATGTCGACGACGTGCAGGGTGCAGGCGAACAGGCCGACCGCGCTGCCGCGCCGGAAGGTCGGCGTCACGATGACGATATCGTTGAGATGGCCGGTGCCCTGCCAGGGGTCGTTGACGATGAAGGCGTCGCCCTCGTTCATCCTGGCCAGCGGGATCTTGTCGAGCACGTAGCCGACGCTCTGGGCCATCGAATTGACGTGGCCCGGCGTGCCGGTCACGGCCTGCGCCAGCATGCGGCCCTTGGTGTCGTATACCCCGGCCGACAGGTCACCGGCCTCGCGCGTGGCCGTCCCGAAGGCGGTGCGAACCAGCGTCTGCGCCTGTTCCTCGACGACCGACACCAGGCGGTTCCACATCACCTGGAACTCGATGCGGCTCAGCGGATGATTGCGGTTCATTGGGCGGCCTCGCGAACGGCAAGCGACTTGGACGTCAGGCGGATGGCGCCCCAGGCGTCGAGCGCGGCGGTGAATCCCGATGTCACAACGGTCGTGGTCTCGTCCTCGACGATCACCGCGGGTCCCGCCACGACGGCGCCGGGCTGCAGGCGGGCGCGATCGTAGACCGGCACGTCGGCGAACTCGCGGCGCCCGGGATCGTACAGCGCGCGCCTGCCCGACTCCACGGGTCGGGTCGCCGCCTCGCTGCCGCTCGCCGGAACGTCGGCAACGCGGCCAGGTGCCGGCGCCTCGGCGCGCAGGATCCAGCCGGTGACCTCGATGTCGACGCCCGGCACGACGCGGTTGAACAGGGCACGGTAGCCCGCCTCGAAGCGCCGGCGCAGGTCCGCGACGCTGGCTGCCGTGAACGGACCGTCCGGCAACGGCACCAGGATCTCGTGGCCCTGGCCGGCATAGCGCATGTCGGCGCTGCGGCTCACGGCAATAGCGGCCGAGGCGGCGCCAAGGCGCACCACGTCGGTCGCCTCCCGCTCCATGGCGGCGAACATGGCGTTGATGCTGTCGGCATCGAAACCGGCGAGGCGCACGAAACGGCTGCGCACCACCTCGAACGCGATCGGCGCGCGCAGGAAGCCCACCGCCGAGCCGACGCCGGCACTGGCCGGGATCAGCACGTCGTCGATGCCAAGCTTCTCGGCCAGACGCGCCGCATGCAGCGGCGCACCCCCGCCGAAGGCGATCAGCGTACGGCCTTCCAGTTCGGCACCGCGCTCGACGGCGTGCACGCGCGCGGCGTTGGCCATGTTCTCCTCGACCACCTCGCTGATCCCGAACGCCGAGAGCGTCGTGTCGAGTTCCAGCGGCCCGCCGACATGGGTGTCGATGGCGGCGCTGCCGAGCGCCGGATCGAGGCGGATCGAGCCGCCCGCGAAACGCTCGGGATCGATGCGACCCAGGGCAACGTTGGCGTCGGTGACCGCCGGCCGGGTGCCGCCCTGGGCATAGCAGGCCGGCCCCGGATCGGATCCGGCGCTTTCGGGCCCGACGGTGATACGCTTCATGGCATCGACCCCCGCCAGCGAGCCCCCGCCGGCACCGATCTCGACCATCTCGATCACGGGAATGCGCACCGGCAGGCCGCTGCCCTTCATGAAGCGGTAGCGGCGGTCGACCTCGAAGCTGCGCGAGGCCATCGGCTTGCCGTCGTCGATGATGCAGATCTTGGCCGTCGTGCCGCCCATGTCGAACGACAGGATGCGGTCGATGCCAAGGCGGCCGGCGATCCATGTCGACAGGATGACGCCGCCGGCCGGCCCCGACTCGACCAGGCGAATGGGATAGCGGATCGCCGTCTCCAGCGTGGTAAGGCCGCCGCCCGATGTCATCAGCAGTATCGGGCACTTGAAACCGGCCGCCTCGATGCGCCGGCGCAACTGCTCCAGATAGCGGGCCATCAGCGGCTGCACGTAGGCGTTGGCGCAGGTCGTCGAGAAGCGTTCGTACTCGCGCACCTCGGGACAGACGTCGGAGGACAACGAAATACGCACCTCCGGGAGTCGGGCCGCCAAGATCTCGCCGGCGCGGCGTTCATGCGCCGGGTTGGCGTAGCTGTGCAGGAACCCGATCGCGATGCTCTCGACGCCGTCGGCGCGCAGCCTGTCCGCCAGCCGCTCCACGGCACTCTCGTCGAGCGGCAGGCGCACGCCGCCGCGCGCGTCGACGCGCTCCGGCACGGTGTAGCGCAGCTCGCGCGGCACCAGCGGTTCGGGCTTCTCGATGAAGATGTCGTACTGCTCGAAGCGGTTCTCCTGCGCCATCTCGATCGAGTCGCGGAAGCCGCCGGTCGTGACCAGGGCCGTGACCGCGCCCTTGCGTTCGATGATCGCGTTGGTCGCCAAGGTCGTGCCGTGCACGATCAGGCCGACGTCGGCGGGTTTGACCTTGGCCCGCGCCAGCGCGCGCTGCATGCCCTCCAGCACGCCGTCCTCGGGTGCGGCTCTGGTCGTCAGGACCTTGGCGGAAAAGCGTGCGTCGGCCGTTTCCAGTACCACGTCGGTGAACGTGCCGCCGATATCGACGGCCAGACGCATCGGATCAGGCGAAGTGGCAGGCGGCATGGTGTCCTTCTCCGACCGGCCGCAGGGCCGGCTCCTCGGCGCGGCAGCGTTCGACCGCCATCGGGCAGCGCCCGCTGAAGCGACAGCCGGCCGGCAGGTCCGTGGTGTTGAGCTCGCCCTTGATCGGCGGCGCGCCGCGCTTGCGCGCCGGATCGGTCGACGGCACGGCCGCCAGCAACGCCCGGGTGTAGGGATGCCGCGGGTCGCGCCACAGCGTGGCGTGCGAGGCACTCTCCACGATACGGCCGAGATACATCACCAGCACGCGGTCGGCGAAATAGCGCACGACCGACAGATCGTGGGAGATGAACAGGTACGACAGCCCCAGATCGCGCTTGAGGTCGACCAGCAGATTGAGGATCTGCGCCTGGATCGACACGTCGAGCGCCGACACCGGCTCGTCGCACACGATCAGCGCCGGATTGAGGACCAGCGCGCGGGCGATGCCGATGCGCTGGCGCTGGCCGCCGGAGAACTCGTGCGGATAGCGGTCGAGCGAGTCGGCCGGCAGGCCGACGCGGGCGACGATCTCCGACATGCGCCGCGCCCGCTCGCCCCTGTCGCCCAGACGGTGGACGCGCAGCGCGGTGTCGAGCACGGTGCGGATTGTCTGGCGCGGATTGAGGGAGCCGAACGGATCCTGGAAGATCATCTGCATGCGCCGGCGGTGCGGTGCCAGCGCCCCGTCGCGCAGCCGCGTGATATCGGCACCGTCAAGCACGATGGCGCCCTCGGCCGACGGCACCAGCCGCAGAATGGTCTTGCCGAGCGTCGACTTGCCGCAACCGGATTCGCCGACCAGCCCGACGGTTTCGCCGCCCGCGACATCGAACGACACGCCATCGACGGCCCGCAGCACCTGCCGGCCCACGGCATAGCGCGTGTGCAGGTCCCTAACCGACAGCAGCGGCATGCCGCCCTCCCGTCTGCGCCACGCTCACCGGACAGGCGACGGCCCGCGCGCCGGTGTCCACGGCGTCCAGCTCGAGCAGCGGCGGCGGCGCCTGGCGGCAGGCGGCCTGCGCGACCGGACAACGCGGTGCGAAGGGACAGCCCTGTTCGCCCGCCGCCGAGCCAACGCTGCCCGGAATCTCGCTCAGGCGGTTGGCCAGGTAGTGCTCGTCGGTATCGACGTCGACCCGCGCCCCCAGCAGGCCGCGCGAATAGGGATGCAGCGGCTCGGCGAAGAACGGCCCGATCGAGGCCTTCTCGACGATGCGGCCGGCATACATGACGGCGATGCGGTCGGCCCACTGCGCCACGACGCCGAGGTCATGAGTGATCAGCAGCACGGCCATGCCCAGCCGGTGCCGCAGGTCATCCAGCAGGTCAAGCACCTGCGCCTGGGTCGTGACGTCCAGCGCGGTTGTCGGTTCGTCGGCGATCAGCAGTTTCGGCCCGCAGGCGACCGCCATGGCGATCATCACGCGCTGGCGCATGCCGCCACTGAGATTGTGCGGATAGTCGTCGACGCGGCGGTGCGCGTCGGGGATCGACACCAGATCGAGCAGTTCGGTCGCCCGGGCCCGGGCCGCGCGGCGCGACAGCTTCTCGTGGCGACGCAGAACCTCGACGATCTGCGCGCCGATCGACAGGACCGGATTGAGCGACGTCATCGGCTCCTGCTGGATCAGCGAGATGCGCTTGCCGCGGATCCGGCGCATGCCGGCCGGCGGCTCGGCCAGCAGATCGGTGCCCTCGAACAGGATGCGGCCCGACGTCACGCGCGCATTGGGCGGCAGCAGGCGCATCACCGAGAACGCCGTCACCGACTTGCCGCAGCCCGACTCGCCGACCAGCGCCAGGGTTTCGCCGGCCTCGATCGCGAAGCTGGCGTCACGCACGGCGACCTGGCCGGGAAACGCGACGCTCAGGCGCTCGACCGCCAGCAGGCTCATTGGTCCGACCGCGGGTTGAGGATTTCGTTGAGCCCGTCGCCCACCAGATTGAGCGACAGCACGGCGAAGGCGATGGCCACACCCGGCAGCGCCGTCAGGAACCAGGCCGTGCGCAACTGGTCGCGCCCGTCGCCGATCATGCCCCCCCAGCTCACCACGTTGGGGTCGCGCATATTGAGGAACGACAGGCCCGCTTCGGTCAGGATGGCATTGGCGATCATCACCGAGGCCGCGACGATGACAGGTGGCAGGGCGTTGGGCAGGATCTCCTGCACGATGATGCGGGTGCGCGAATAGCCCAGGCTGCGCGCCGCCATGACGAAATCGGACTCGCGCAGCGAGCGGAACTGCGCCCGCACCAGCCGCGCCACGGTCGGCCACGAAGCCAGGCCGATCGCCAGCGCGATGGTCTGCAACGAGGGTTCGCGGATGGCGACGATGACCACGACCAGCAGAAAGGTGGGTGTGGTCTGGAACAGCTCGATCAGGCGCGTCAGCAGCCCGTCGATCCAGCCGCCGAAGAAGCCGGCCAGCGACCCCACCACCATGCCGATGGCCAGGCCGATGGCGGCGGCCGAGATGCCAACCAGCAACGAGGCGCGCGCGCCATATACCAGCCGGCCGAGCACGTCGCGGCCCAGCGAATCGGTGCCGAGCGGAAACTCGGCGTCTTCGCCAGGCCACAGCACCGGCGCCCCCACGATGTCCTGCGGATCGCCGGGGCAGAGCACGCCGGCGAACAGCGCCAGCAGCACGAAGAACCCCAGGATGGCGACGCCGGCGACGAAGGTGGGATTGCGCACGAAGGCGCGCAGGCGACGTCCCTTGCGCGGCGCGGCGCGGTTGCCGACGTCGGCCAGGGCGGCAACGGCCGGCGGCGCGGCATTCGACAGGTCGGGCGCGCTCATCCCGCCTCCCCGATGCGCGGATCGAGCCAGGCATGCAGCAGGTCGATCGTGACGTTGGCCAGAATGACCAGGAACGAGGACAGCAGCAGCACGCCGAGCAGCACGGAGAAGTCGCGCGCCAGCACCGCCTCGAGCGCCAGACGGCCCATGCCGGGCCAGCCGAACAGCGTCTCGACCACGACCGCGCCACCCAGCAGATTGCCGAGATGCATGCCGGCCACAGTGGTCACTGGAATCAGGGCGTTGCGCAACGCATGGCGCAGCTGGATGAAGAACGGGTGCAGGCCCTTGCCGTGGGCGGTGCGCATGAAGTCCTGGCGCTGTACCTCCAGCATCGAGGCGCGCGTCAGGCGGGCGTAAACGGCAACGAAGAACGAGGCCAAGGCCAAGGCCGGCAGCACGAGGTGCGAAAGCCGGTCGGCCACCAGCCCGAAGCCCGTCAGCTCGGCCCCGATCGTCATGTTGCCGTCGCTCGGCAGCCAGCCCAGCTTGACCGAGAACAGCACCACCGCCATCAGGCCGACCCAGAAGCCGGGCATGGAGTACAGCAGCAGCACCACCACCGAGAGCACGCGGTCCGGCCAGCGGCCGGCCCACGCCGCCATGACCGATCCGACGATCACGCCCATCGCCAGTGCCAGCGACAGTGCCGTCACCATCAGCAGCAGCGTGCCGGGCAGGCGCATCATGATCATGTCGAGGACCGGCATGTTGTAGCGCGGCGAATAGCCGAGATCGAACTGCGCCAGGTGGCCGAGGAAATTCATCAGCTGGGTCAGCACCGGCTGGTCGAGCCCGAAGCGCTCGCGGATCGCCGCCATGGTCTCGGCGGTGGCGACGCCTGCTTCCGTGGCGATCACGTCGGCCGCGTCGCCCGGCATCAACTGCAACAGCAGGAAGTCGAGCACGATGATGCCCAGCACCGTCGGCCCGGCGTGGATCACCGTCCGCCGCAGGGTGGTGGCGATCCGTCGCCCCATCCTCATGGCAGCGGCCTAGGTGTCGAGCCAGACATGCGCCATGTTGGCCTCGACGCCGTCGGCGGTCAGCGAGTCCTCGTGAACGCGCTTGTTCTTGATCGTCAGATACAGCGGCGAATAGAGGCTGATGTCGGGCAGTTCCTCGCCGACGATCTTCTGGAACTCGACGAACATCGCCTTGCGCTTGACCGGATCATTCTCGACCGCCGCGCCTTCGAGCAACGCGTCGACCTTGGGATTGTTGTAATTCGAGCCGTTGGAGAACGGCACACCCTTCTTGAAGTTCTTAGACCAGTAGATGCGCTGCACGCCGACGGTCGGGTCGAACAGGTTGGAGTGGCCGTTGAAGGTGAAGTCAAACTCGCGGTCGGTATAGATGCGCTTGGCGAAGGCCGAGATGTCCTGTGCGCGGACGTCGACGGCGATGCCGACGCGGCCGAGCACGGCGCGGAAGAACTCGCAGGCGCGGCGGCTCTCGTCGCCGATCGGGTTGTAGTCGAGCGGCACCTTGAAGCGGATCTTGTTGGCGCCGCGCGGAAAGCCGGCCTCGTCCAGCAGCGCTTCGGCCTTCTTGAGGTCGAACTTGTAGGGGCTGGGCGTCGGATCGTGGAACGCCTTGAGCCCGGGCGCGACCGGCGAATAGCAGACGGTGCCGTAGCCATAGCACACCGTCTTGACGAGCAATGCCCGGTCGATGGCGTGCGCCACCGCCTGGCGCACCTTCAGGTGCTTGAAGAACTGGCTGTCCAGATTGAACTGCAGACACTGGACGTTATACGAATAGCTGGTGCCCTTGGTCTCGAACACCAGATGCGGCAGCTTCTTGAGCCGCTCCAGGTCCGACAGCGCCACCGGCGTGCGGTAGCCGATGTCGCCGGAGCCGTTCTCGAAGGCGATCGAGCGGGCGCCGGTATCGGGCAGGATCTTGAAGACGAAGCGGTCGATGCGCGGCAGGCCCGCCTGCCAGTAGTCGGGATTGCGTTCGTAGAGAATGTGGCTGCCGCGCACCCATTCCTTGAACTTGTAGGGACCCGTGCCGATCGGCGCGTTGCCGTTGGGATTGGCGCGCGGATCGGTGCCCTCGTAGACGTGGCGCGGCACCATCGGCGCTTCGGCCGCCGTCAAGGCCCGGATCAGATACGGCGCCGGCTTGCTGAGCACCAGCACAGCCGTCAGCGGGTCCGGCGTCTGGACTTCCGCCACGTTGGCAAAGGTGTTGCGGCCACGTGGATGCACGGTCTTCAGAAGCTGGATCGAATGGGCGACGTCGGCCGACGTGAACGGCTTGCCGTCATGGAACTTCACGCCCGGCCGAAGCTTGAAGGTGTAGGTCTTGCCATCCGGGCTGATCGTCCATTCGGTCGCCAGCGACGGCCGCGGATTGACGTCGTAGTCGTACTCCAGCAGACCTTCGGTCACCTTGGCGCTGACGGTCAGCACCGGCGTCGCCGTCGTGGTCAGTGCCACCAGGGTCTGCGGCTCGCTGTTCTGCACGAAGGTGAGCGTACCGCCGGTCTTCGGGGCGGCGAATCCATCGCGTCCCATCCACGGCAGCGCCGACAAACCTGCAAGGGCCGCCCGTCGCGTCGTGCGAAATGTAGTGCTCATTTCAACGCCTCTCCGCGAGATGTGTGAATGCGCGCCAGCGTAGCGCGTTGCGTCGATGAGTGAAGCAATATGTACGCCACGATGCAGCATGGCGGCTCCGCGCCGAAACCGCAGCCGGCCCGCGGCCATGTCGCTGTTGCGCATTCAGCTACACGCCGGATGCGCGCTGCGCTGCGATGCAGGGGCGCCAGCGGTGCTCAGCGCTGCGGCGACAGCGTCATGCCCCGGTAACGGCGGACTGCTCGACGTGGGTTCCGGCCAGGCGGGTCCACGCCGGCGCCGTCGACAGGCACTGATGTGGGTCGAAAGAGACGCCACGGACAACCAGCAGGCGCGCTCTTGGGCGCGGTCGCAACCCGGTGCGCGATACCGCATCCCGCCGCGCCACGATCGCAGGCCGATGGCGTGATCGGGCCGAAAGACGAACGGGTTGACCGGGAGCAGCGGGTGGCGGGCGTCGATGCGCCGTCACCCGCCGCGGCCTTGCGCTACTTGTCGAGCCAGAAGGTGTCGAACCGCACGCAGTCGTAGATGCCGAAGTACTCCTTCGGATTGTGGCCCTTCACGTAGTCGTACCAGCCGTCGTTGATCTTCTCCCAGGAGATGGGCAGCAGCGGCGGGTCCTCTTCCATGATCACCTCGGCCTGGCGGATGAGCGCGAGGCGCTTGGCGGCGTCGACCTCGGCGTCGATCTGCGGCAGCAGCGCGTTGAACTTGGCATTGTCCCAGCTCGAGTAGTTCTGCGGTCCGCCCTTCTTGTACCAGGCGTTGAAGTAGTCGGACGGGTCGAGCAGGGTCGAGACGATGGCGCCGATGGCGAGGTCGAACTTGCCGGTGCGCACGTCGTCGAACCACACCGATTCCACCGCCGTGCGGATGTTGCTCTGCACGTTGAGCGTCTGCTGCAGCATGGCCTGGATGGCCTGTGACCACAGCTTGAAGCTCGCCACCTCGCGCACGAGATAGTCGAGGCCGGTGATACCCTTCTCGTGGCCCGCCGCCTTCATCAGCGCCCTGGCTTCCTTGATCGCCGCGTCGGGGTTGGGCTGGTAGCCCAGCCGCTTCTCGAGCTCGGCCTTGGGCGTGGCGAAGTCCGAGAATGGATAGATGAAGCCGCCGACCATCATCGGCGCGATGTCCTTCACCACGTCGACCAGCACCGGCTTGTCGAGCACGAGGTGGAAGGCGCGGCGCACCCGCGGGTCGTCCATCGGCTTCTTCCTGTTGTTCATCCAGGTCGCCTGGATGACCGACTGGTAGAAGTCGGTGCCCGACATGCCGGCCGTCGCCTTCACGCGGCGCAGCGAGCCGGGATCGAGCAGTCGCGCATAGTCGGTGCGGCCCGACAGCAGGGCGGAGCCCAGCTCGGGCGAGAAGGGCAGCGAATGATAGAACTCGACGCCGTCGAGATAGGGCAGGCCCTTGTTCCAGTAGTTCGGGTGCCGCTCCATCGCCCAGACTTCGTTCTCGACCCGTCGCTTGCTCTTGAACGGGCCGGTGCCGGGGATGTCCTGAACGCGGCGCAGGTTGTACTGGTTGTCCTCCAGCGTCTTCTTGCGCACGATGCCGTTCCAGCCGCTGGCGATGGCGCCCATGATGAAGGCGGCCGGCCTGGGCGCCGAGAGCTTGAACTGCACGACGTGCTTGTCGGGCGCGGTGATCTCGCTGACCGCGGCGAACAGCGTGCTGCGCGAGATCGAGATGCCCTGCGGCGGCTTGGCGATGCGGTCGAAGGTGGCCTTGACGTCTTCCGAGGTCAGCTCGGCGCCGTCGTGGAACTGCACGCCCTTGCGCAGGTGGAAGGTGAAGGTCTTGCCGTCCTTGCCGATCTCCCAGCTATGGGCGAGATCGGGGATGATGGTCTTGCCCGAATCGCGCGGATCGCGGCGCACCAGGTTGTCGAACATGCAGCCCTGGCTGCCCAGATTGTTGATCGTGCCCGACTGGTGGAAGTCGAAGTGCGGCGCGCGCATGGTGATGCCGTAGCGCAGCACGCCGCCCTTCTTCGGGTTCGGCTCCGGCGCGGCGAGCTGGAACTTCGAGCCGTCGAATTCGTTGGGCACGCCCTGCGCCCAGGCGCCCCAGGGCAGACCGTAGACGCTGATGCCGCCGAGCGCGGCGGCGCCTTTCACGAACTGACGACGATTCGGATGCGTTGGCTTGGATCCCTTGCCCATGGTTTCCGTCCTCCCATTTGGTCTTTTGCAGACCACACACATTGTGCTCAGATGGCTTCGCCCATCTCATTTGTGGGCCAAGGCTAACATGATAATTTTGAGGGAGTCTCGCGTTGAATCCTCCCGAGTCGGCGTCGGTAGTGTCGGCCGGCGTGACGGAAACGCCGGCCCAGACGGTCCTGCAGGTCGAGGACCTGCAGACCCATTTCTTCACCGCCATCGGTCAGGTGCGCGCCGTCGATGGCGTGTCCTACGCGCTGAAGGCGGGCGAGACCCTGGGCGTGGTGGGCGAGTCGGGCTGCGGCAAGAGCGTCACGGCGCTTTCCATCCTGCGCCTGGTCGCCAATCCGCCGGGCCGGATCGTCGGCGGCGCGGTGCGCT
This sequence comes from Alphaproteobacteria bacterium, assembly GCA_026126245.1. Taxonomy (GTDB): domain Bacteria; phylum Pseudomonadota; class Alphaproteobacteria; order Reyranellales; family Reyranellaceae; genus Vineibacter. The sequence goes on along the minus strand of JAHCJT010000147.1, from coordinate 475 downwards.
TTGAAGGCCGCAACCTGCTGGAGCTCAGCAACGCCGAGATGGAGCGCATCCGCGGCAACGAGATCTCGATGATCTTCCAGGAGCCGATGACGTCGCTCAACCCGCTCTACACGGTGGGCAAGCAGATCGCCGAGGCCGTGGCGCTGCACCAGGGCCTCTCGCGCAAGGATGCGTGGGATCGTGCGGTCGAGATGCTGCGGCGCGTGTCGATCCCCGAGCCGGAGAGGCGCGCGCATGCCTATCCGCACCAGATGTCGGGCGGCATGCGCCAGCGCGTCATGATCGCCATGGCGCTGTCGTGCAATCCCAAGGTGCTGATCGCCGACGAGCCGACCACGGCGCTCGACGTCACCATCCAGGCGCAGATCCTCGATCTGATGCGCGAGCTGCAGGAGACCTTCGGCACGGCGATCATCCTGATCACCCACGACATGGGCGTGGTGGCCGAGAACGCCGACCGCGTGGTGGTGATGTA
>JAHCJT010000146.1 GCA_026126245.1 Alphaproteobacteria bacterium | reverse complement strand
GATGTTCTCGCGCACGACGATGGCGTCGTCGATCAGGATGCCGATCGCCAGGCTGAGCGCCATCAGGGTCAGCACGTTGAGCGTGAAACCAAACGCCGCCAGCACCATGAAGCTGCCCAGCACCGCCACCGGCAGCGCCAGGCCGGTGATCACCGTGCTGCGCCACGAGTGCAGGAACAGGAAGACGATGGCGATGGTCAGCAGGCCGCCCTCGATCAGCGTGTGCTGCACGTTGTTGACCGAGTTGCGGATGCCGCGCGAGCTGTCGCGCACGATGTCGAGGCGGACGTCGGCCGGCAGGCCGCCCTTCGCCAGCTCGGCCACAGCGCGACGCACGCCGTCGGCGACCTCGATGGTGTTGGTGCCCTGCGCCTTGACGATATCGATGGCGAGTGCCGGACTGCCGTTGAGCAGCGCGACGTTCTCCAGCTCCTGCTCGCCGTCGACGATGTCGGCGACCTCGCCGAGATAGACCGGCGCGTTGCCGCGGCGCGCCACGATCAGGTCGGCGAAGCGCTTGGGATCGACCACCCGGCCGTCGACCTCGATCACCTTGTCGTCGTTGCCGCGCGTGACGTTGCCGGCCGGAAAATTCTGGTTCTCGTCGCGGATCGCCTTGAGCACCTCGTTGACGCCGATGCGCAGCGCCTGCAGCCGGTCCGGCTTGAGCTGGATGTTGATCTGGCGCTTGACGCCGCCGACGATGCTGGCACGACCGACGCCGCGCACGTTCTCCAGCCGCTTGATGATGATCCGGTCGGCGAGGGTGGTCAGGTCGCGCCGCGAGCGCACGTCGGAGCGCACTGCGACCGAGACGATCGGGATGTCGTCGGGATTGAAGCGCTGGATCAGCGGCTCCTTGACCTCGTCGCGGAAACTGGCGCGGACCTGCTGCACCTTCTCGCGCACGTCCTGCGTCGCCACCGCCGAGGGCACCGACAGCTCGAACTCGGCGATGACCACCGACTGGCCCTCGTAGGAGCGCGAGGTGAGCGTTTTCAGCCCGGCGATCGAGTTGACCGCTTCCTCGATCTTGCGCGAGATCTCGGTCTCGACGGTCTCGGGCGAGGCGCCCGGATAGGACGTGGTGACGACGACGACCGGAAAGTCGACGTTGGGGAACTGGTCGACGCCCAGCTGCTTGTAGGAAAACGCGCCCAGCACCAGGAACGCCACCATCATCATGGTGGCGAACACGGGGTTGTCGACGGCGATGCGGGTCAGGCGCATGACTCGGCTCGGGGCTGGCGACGCAGTGGCGGGGTGGGCGCGCTTTATGGCGGCGCGACGGTCACGGCCTGCCCGGGCTTCAGGCCGGGCAGGGGCGCGACCACGATGCGCTCGCCGGCGGCCAGACCGGCGACCTCCACGACATCGCCGCGCGACCAACGACGGCCCGGCGTCACCGCCTGCCGCGCCAGCCGGCCATCGCGGATCGCCAGCACGAAGTCTCCCCCATCGTCGCGTCGCAGCCCGGTAGCGGGAATGGCGATGGCATTGCGCACCTCGGCAACCGTGACCTCGCCGGTGCCGAACAGGCCGCCGCGCAGCGCCTCGTCGCGCTCGGTGATCTCGACGAACACCGGCACCGACCGCGAACCGGCCTGGGTGGTCGGGCTGATCCGTGTCACGCGCGCCGGGAAGAGCCGCTCGCCGAAGCCTTCGACCACCACCAGCGACGGCTGGCCGACGCGCAGCGGCACCACGTCGGCGGCCGGCACCTGGGCCGCGACCTCGATGCGGCTGGTGTCGAGCAGGGTCAGCAGCCGGCCGTCGATCGGGATCGACTCGCCGGGGTTGGCGAAGCGCTCGCCGACGATGCCGTCGAACGGCGCCACGACGACGGCGTCGTTGAGATTCTTGCGCGCGACGTCGACCTGCGCCTCGGCCACCGCGACCATCGACTTCTTGGCGTCGGCGACGGCATTGGCCTGGTCGAAGGCCGACCGTGACACGACCTTCTGTTCGTGGAGCTGCGCCTTGTCGGCGCGATCCTTCTCCGCCCAGCGCGACTCGGCGCGGGCCGCCTCGAGGCTCGACAGTTTCTCGTTGAGGCGCGCCTGCAACTCGACCGTCTCGAAACGGGCCAGCACCTGGCCGGCCGTGACGCGTTCGCCCTCGCGCACCAACACATCGGCGAGGCGCCCGGCGACGCGCGTTTTCACCACGGTCTGGTCCACCGGCTGAGTCGAGCCCGTGAAGCGCACCTTCTCCTTGAGGGTCCGCGGCGCCACGGTGTGGACTTCAATCTCGACCAGTTCGAGCGGCCGCTGGACCGGCGCCGGTGCGCCGGTCGCCTTGGCCGCGGGCTGACGCTGGGCCGCGATCAGCACGCCGATGCCGCCCATCAAGGCGAGGGCGGACAGTCCGACGATGAGAGGGGTTCGGATCCTCATGGTCTCAGACCCCTGAGGTGGATGTCGATGTAGGTGTCGAAGAATGCGTCGGGCCGCAGTTTCGGCTCGGTGTGCGGTGCCAGCGACCAGCGCCAGATGGCGTACATGCCCAGCGGCGAGCGCAGCATGATGGCGGCACTCGTGACGTCCGCCAGCGGCCTGATCTCGCCCCGAGCGATGCCGCGCTTGAGTACGTCGATGAACAGCTGCAGGCCGCGGCGCTCGATCTCGTCGACGAAGTAGCGGGCGACGTCGGGGAAGTTGCCAGCCTCGGCGATCGCCAGCTTGAAGACGCCGCCGGCCGGGGTTTCGGTGAAGCTCTGGAAGCGGCCGACGATCTTGCGCAGCAGCTCTTCGGTCGTGCCCTGGAAGGTGGCAACGAGGTCCGCGCCGGAATGCAGCGGCTCGAGAATGGCCTCGCGGATGACCGCCTTGAACAGCTCTTCCTTGCTGCGGAAGTAGAGGTAGGGCAGGCCCTTGCTGACCTTGGCGGCGCGCGCCACGTCTTCCAGCTTGGTGGCGGCAAAGCCGCGGGCGACGAACAGGTCGAGCGCTGCCCGGACGATCTCGCGCTCCCTGTCCTCGGGCCGTCGCGCCCGGCCACCCGGCCGCAGCATCGCCACAGGCGGAGCGTTGGTGACTAAACGGTCAGTATCCATGCCGGCCATATAGAAGCCGGCGGGGCCCGGCGCAAGGCCCCAGCACACCATTTCCAGGGGGGCGTCAGGTTTGCAGGAGTCGCGGCTTGCGGTCGAAGACGCTCAAGGCATCGGCCAGGGTCTCGCCTTGCGACAGGCGGCGTGGGCCGGTGAAAACCTGGTAGCGGTCGTGCCGCTGATGCGCCGCCACCTTGGCGATGGCGAACAGCGGCTGCTCACAGCTGTGGCGGAAGATGGAGAACAGCGCCACCCCGGGCCGGAAATCGATGGCGTAGTCGCGCCATTCGCCCGACGCGACGCGCCGGCTGTAGAGGTTCAGGAGATCCATGAGTTCACGGCGGTCGAAGGTAACCACCTTGCGGCGCGCCCGCGCTTCGGCGAATTGATAAAGCACCGTCATCGAGCCGCCGCCGATTGCCACACCAAGTCCCAACTTGTTTGAAATTGTTGCAGAATCCACAGGGGCGGTAAAGCCATCCTGAAACCGGCGGAAAATTTGCCAAACTGCCGGCACCGGGATAGAAACGCCGCGAAACAATATTCCCCTCAACTGCCGGAAGCGCCGCGTGGCCGACATTTTCCAGGAAGTCGACGAAGCCCTACGCCAGGACCGGGCCAAGGAATGGTGGGATCGTCACGGCAGCAAGGTGATCGGCGGCGTCGTCGCCCTGATCTTGGCGATCGCCGCCTGGAACGGCTGGACGTGGTACCAGACGTCGGCGCGCGGCAAGGCCGGGATGGCCTTCAGCGCCGCCGTCGAGAGCGCCTCCAAGGACCGGGCGGCGAGCATTGCGGCGCTGGAGAAGCTGACGTCCGGCGTCGAGCCCTACGCCTCGCTGGCGCGGCTGAAGGTCGCCCAGCTGACGGCGGAAGGTGGCGATCATGCCGCGGCGGCGACGCAGTTCGCCGGCGCCGGCCAGTCGCTGGCATCGGCCGACCTCAGGGAATTGTCGGTACTGCTCGGCGTGATGCAGTCGTTCGACAGTGCCGCTCCCGACGATCTGCAGGCGAGGCTGCAGCCGCTGACGGCGCGCGAGCGGCCGTGGCGCTCCAGCGCCCTGGAAATGATGGCGGCCGTGGCCATGAAGCGCCAGGACATGCCGGCGGCCAGAGCGCTGTTGACCGAACTGCGCGACGATCCGGCAACGCCGCCCGCCATGCGCGAGCGTGCCCGCGAGCTGCTTGCCGTCCTGGGCGGCGACGGCGGCGAGAAGAAGACCTGACCGACAGTTCCTGTAGCGTGACAGGTGAATGGCCATGACCTACCCAGCAGGCCTGCGATGGGCCGTTGCGTCGTTGCTCGCCGCCGGCACCCTGGCCCTGGGCGGCTGCGACTGGTTCGGCAGCTCCAAGGGGCCGCCGTTGCCCGGCACGCGGACCAGCGTCCTGGGGCAGGAAACCGATGCCAAGCCGGATGCCGATGCCGGGGGCGTCGAAGGCGTGCGCCTGCCGCGGCCGGTGGTCAACGACTCCTGGCCGCAGTCGGGTGGTTTTGCCAACTTCGCGATGCACCACCTCGAATTCGGCGACAATCCGCAAATCGCCTGGACAGCCGATGTCGGCGCCGGCTCGACGTCGGACCGGCAGCTGCTGGCGCCACCGATCGTCGCCCAGGGCCGCGTGTTCGTGAAGGACGCCCAGGGCACGGTGTCGGCGTTCGAGGCAGCGACCGGCAAACCGATCTGGCGCAAAACGCTGACCAACAAGAAGGCGCGCGACAACGACGAATTCGGTGGTGGTCTGGCGTTTTACGGCGGGCGCGTGTTCGTGACGACCGGCTTTGCCTACGTCTTCGCCCTGGATGCCGGCACCGGTGAGGAGGTCTGGGCGCACCAGGTGACGGCGCCGGTGCGCGGCGCGCCGACCGTGTTCCAGGACCGGGTGTTCGCGATCAGCATCGACAGCCGTTTGCACGCGCTGGCGGCGGCCGACGGCTCGGAGCTGTGGGACTATGCAGCGTTGTCGGAGAGCGCCGCGTTCATGGCCGGCACCAGCCCGTCGGCCTCGGGTGACATTGTAGTGGCGCCATTCAGCTCCGGCGAGCTGGTCGGCTTGCGCATCGACAACGGCAAGCAGAGCTGGAACGAGTCGCTGATCGGCCAGCGCCGCGGTCCGGGCGGTCCGGTGGCGGCCATGACCGACATCCGCGGCCGACCGGTGATCGACCGCGATCGCGCCATCGCCATCGGCAGCGCCGGCCAGATCGCCGCCTTTGATCTGCGCACCGGCACGCGGATCTGGGAACGCCACATCGCCGGCGCCCAGACGCCGTGGGTCGCCGGATCGCAGGTCTACATCGTGAGCGGCAATGCCGAGATCGTCTGTCTCAACCGCAGCGACGGCAAGATCCGATGGGTGACTCCGCTGACCGCGTTCAAGGACGAGAAGCAGCGCCATCCGATCATCTGGTCGGGCCCGGTGCTGGCCGGTGACCGCCTTCTGATCGGCGGATCGACCGGCGAACTGCTGTCGGTCTCGCCCTATGACGGACGTCCGCTGGGCAAGCTGGATCTGCGCAGCCCGATCCTGATCGCACCGATTGTCGCCGATCGCACCGCCTACGTGCTGACCGACAACGGGCGACTGATCGCGATCCGCTGACCGGTCTTCCTCCGCCCCGGCGGAGGAAAGAGAAGGCCAATGCGCAAACTCGCCCTGGTCGGCCGGCCGAACGTCGGCAAGTCGACGCTGTTCAATCGCCTGGTCGGCCGACGCGCCGCGATTGTCGCCGACGAGCCGGGCACGACGCGTGACCGGCGCGAGGGCGCCGGCCGGCTGGCCGATCTCGAGTTCACGGTGATTGATACCGCCGGCTGGGAGGAGGCCAAGGGCGACGCGCTGGAAGCGCGCATGCGGCGGCAGACCGAGCGCGCCGTCAAGGACGCCGACGCCGTGCTGTTCCTCATCGATGCCCGCGCCGGCGTGACGCCAATGGACCAGAGTTTCGCAAGATGGCTGCGCCCGCATGCCGGCAAGACCGTGCTGGTCGCCAACAAGTGCGAGCGTCGCGACGGCGAGGCCGGTATCGCCGAGGCCTATGGATTGGGGCTGGGCGATCCGCTGCCGCTGTCGGCCGAGCACGGTCTTGGCCTTGCCGATCTGCGCGATGCGCTGGCACCGCTGCTGGCGGAACCGGCGGCCATGGCGGACGTCGATGCCGAGGATCGAGGCGAACCCGTGGCCGATGTCACCGCCGAGGCGGATGATGTCGCCTGGGAAGGCGGCCCGGAGGAGCCGCCGGATCGTCCGCTGCAGTTGGCGATCGTCGGCCGGCCCAATGTCGGCAAGTCGACGCTGCTCAACCGGCTGGTGGGCGAGGAGCGGGTGCTGACCGGGCCCGAGGCCGGCATCACGCGCGATGCGATCGCGGTCGACTGGCGCTTCGAGGGTCGGCCGATCCGGCTGGTCGACACCGCCGGCCTGCGCCGGCGCGCCAACGTGTCGGAGCGGCTGGAGGCGCTGTCGGCCCACGATACGCGCGAGGCCGTGCGGTTTGCCGAGGTCGTGGTGCTGACGCTCGATGCCGGCCAGATGCTCGAGAAGCAGGACCTCGCCATCGCCCGCATGGTCGAGGAGGAAGGGCGCGCCCTGGTGATCGCCGTCAACAAGATCGACGCCCTGGGCCGCGGCGATGCGCGGGCGCAGGCGGCGGCGTGGCGCAAGCTGCGCGATCGGCTGGAGGCTTCGCTGGCCCAGCTCAAGGGCGTGCCGATCGTCGGCCTGTCGGCGCAATCCGGCCGCGGCGTCGACAAGCTGATGCCGGCGGTGATGAAAGTCCACGCGCTGTGGAACCGCCGCATCGCCACGGCGGCGTTCAACCGCTGGCTGGGCGACATGGTCGAGCGCAATCCGCCGCCGCTGGTCGACGGGCGGCGCATTCGCATCCGCTACGGCGCGCAGGTCAAGGCGCGGCCGCCAACCTTCGCGCTGTTCGTCAGCCGGCCGGCGGCTTTGCCGGAAAGCTACACGCGTTATCTCGTCAACGGCCTGCGTGACGCGTTCGACCTGCCCGGCGTGCCGATCCGCATCGTCATGCGCAAGCCGAAGAATCCCTATGTCGGGGCCGACGACCCATAGGCTGCCGCCAGGGCCCGGGCGCTGGTGCATTGGTGAACACGACGGGGTGGTGTCGCGCGCCGGCGCGGCGGGACTTTAGTCGCGCAAGCCGGCGGTCACTGGCGCGCCGATCCTTGCGCCGCCAGCCATTCGTCGCCGGCAATCCACTCGCCGTGCAGCGTGCAGCTCGCCTCGGCCAGCGGCACGAAGGCCGCGGCAATGGCGTCGGGCGCCGGCAATGTCTCGGGGTTCTCGCCCGGGAACGCATCGGCGCGCAGGCGGGTGCGGGTCGGGCCGGGATTGATCAGGTTGACCCTGACCGCGGTGTGGGCCACCTCGGCGGCGTAGATGCGCACCAGGGTTTCCAGCGCCGACTTGCTGGCGGCGTAGGCGCCCCAATAGGGCGGCGCGTGCCGCGTGATGCCCGAGGTGACGAAGATCGCGCGGCCGGCTTCGGCGCGCCGCAACAGCGGATCGAAGGCGCGCATCAGGCGCCAGTTGGCGGTGACGTTCAGCGCCATGACGCGCTCGAAAACCCTGGGCTCGATATGGCCGACGGGCGACAGCGTGCCCAGGATCGCGGCGTTGCCGACCAGCACGTCGAGCCGGTCGAAGCGCTCGAACAGCGCCAGGGCCATGCGGTCGATGGCCTCGAACTCGGTGAGATCGACCGGCACCAGGGTCGCCGTGCCGCCGAGGGCCTTGATAGCGTCGTCGAGCTCCTCGAGGCCGCCGATGGTGCGCGCCACAGCGACGACGTGCGCACCCTCGGCCGCGAAGCGACGTGCCACGGCCGCGCCGATGCCGCGCGAAGCGCCGGTCACCAGCGCGATCCTGCCGGCAAGGCGGCCTTGGCTCGTGGACGGTGCGGACATGAACGGAGTGTCAGATCGGGGCGGCACCGTCGGCCGCGATAGCCGGACCGGGCGTCATCGGTTCAGGCCGATTCGCGCAGCAGCGAGAGCTGCCGCTCTTCGGGATCTTCCAGATCGTCGAGCGTGATCGGATAGTCGCCGGTGAAGCAGGCGTCGCAGAAACGCGGGTCGGCCGCATCGCGGCGCGCCTCGCCGACGGCGCGGTACAGGCCGTCGATGCTGACGAAGGCCAGCGAATCGACGCCGATGAAGCGCGCCATGCCCGCCAGGTCCATGCGCGCCGCCAGCAGCTTGTCGCGCTCGGGCGTGTCGACGCCGTAGTAGCAGGAGTGCGTCGTCGGCGGTGCCGCGATGCGCATGTGCACCTCGCGCGCGCCGGCGGCGCGCACCATGGCGACGATCTTCACCGACGTGGTGCCGCGCACGATCGAATCGTCGACCAGGATGACGCGCTTGCCCTCGATGGTGGCGCGGTTGGCGTTGTGCTTCAGGCGCACGCCGAGATGGCGGATGTGGTCGGCCGGCTCGATGAAGGTGCGCCCGACATAGTGGTTGCGGATGATGCCGAGCTCGAACGGCAGGCCCGATTGCTGGGCGTAGCCCATCGCCGCCGGCACGCCGGAGTCCGGCACCGGCACGATCACGTCGGCCGGCACCTGGCTTTCCCGGGCCAGCTCCTTGCCGATGTGCTTGCGCACCTCGTAGATGCCCAGTCCGTCCATGACCGAGTCGGGGCGCGAGAAATAGACGTGCTCGAAGATGCACAGCCGGCGCTGCGCCTTGTTGAACGGCTTGATCGACTTCAGCCCGTCCTCGCCGACCATCACCAGCTCGCCGGGCTCGACCTCGCGTACGAAGCTCGCGCCGAGGATGTCCAGCGCCACGGTTTCCGACGCCAGGATCCAGGCGTTCTCGAGCGGCCCAGCACCAGCGGCCGCACGCCGTGCGGATCGCGCACGCCCATCAGCCCGTCGCCCGTCAGCATGACCAGCGAATAGGCGCCCTTGACCTGGCTGAGGGCGTCGATCACGCGATCGACGACCGTGTGATAGGTCGAGCGCGAGATCAGGTGGTTGATGACCTCGGTGTCCATGGTCGACTGGAACAGGCAGCCGCGCTTGACCAGATCGCGACGCAGGATGTGCGCGTTGGTCAGATTGCCGTTGTGCGCCACCGCCAGGCCGCCGAACTCGAAATCGGCGTAGATCGGCTGCACGTTGCGCAGCACCGTGTCGCCGGTCGTGGCATAGCGGTTGTGGCCGATGGCGGCGTGGCCCTTGAGCTTCTGGATGACGTTGACGTCGCCGAAAATGTCGCCGACCAGGCCGAGATCGCGGTGACTGTGGAACGTTTCGCCGTCGAACGCGACGATGCCCGAGGCCTCCTGGCCGCGGTGCTGCAGGGCGTGCAGGCCAAGCGCAGTGTGGGCGGCGGCGTCGCTGGTGCCGTAGATGCCGAAGAGTGCGCACTCTTCGTGCAGGTGATCATCGTCGAAGGGGTTCGTGCCGGGAAACGGACCGGTCGTCACCATCTTGCTCCGCCAGACGCACGCCAACCAAAGGCGCCGCCCTTATACTCCTATCGCGGTGGCGTGCCACCCGGATTCGGCGTCGTGCCGGGGGATTGCGGCGGGGCGGTCGGGCTCTGCGCCGGCGCTGGCGCCGGCGGCGTGTTGCCGGCGGTCGGATCGGGCTTGGGCTCCGGCGGTGCGCTCGGCTTGCCGGCGGCTTTCGCACGCTTTTTGAAGCTCTCCGGCAGGTAGGGCTCGATCAGGTCGGCGCCGGCCTTGACCATGGGATAGGTGCGGGCATCGGCAATGATCGGCGGCGGCGGGTCGGCCGGCTTGGCGATGTAGGTGTAGAGCAGGAAGGCGGTCGACAGCAGCAGCCCGCCGCACAGCGCCCCGAAACCCAGGCCCAGGATCTTGTCGGGGATGCGGAAGGCGCTGGCGCGCACCATCTTGCCGAAGGCGTTGGCGACCATGCTGAGAATCATCAGTACGACGACGAAAATGCCCAGAAGCGTCGCGAAATAGGCGACCTGGTCGGACTGCACGAACTTCTCGATTTCCGGCTGCAGCATCGGCCGGAACTCCCAGGCCGCCACGCCGGCGCCGACCCACGACCCGATGAACAGCAGGGAATGCACCAGCCCGCTGGACAGCCCCATCATGGCCGAGAACACCAGCACGGCGAGCGTCACAAAATCGAGCGGGGTGAGGCCGAGCGCTTCCATGATCCCTCAATCATTCGGTCCTGGCCGCCGGCCGGCGGGCGCGTAGGGGCGGCGCCGCTCGTCCGAGCCGGACGGTCTCCCGAGGGTGCGCCCCGGCGGCCGCAATCTGGCCACAAGGTCTGACAGATGGTCGATCTCGTCAACGCCGATACCGCCGACCGGCGCGGCCCGAGCCGGCCCCGAAACGGCGGCGGCGCTTGGCACAAGGGCGTTACGAAAGCCGAGCTTGGCGGCTTCCTTGAGCCGCGCCTCGCGCTGGCCGACGGCACGGATCTCGCCGCCCAGCCCGATCTCGCCGAACACCACCATGTCGGCGGGCACCGGCGTGTCGGCCAGCGACGAGATCAGCGACGCCGCCACCGCCAGGTCAGCCGCCGGCTCGGCAATGCGCAGTCCGCCCGCGACGTTGAGATAGACGTCGTTGGGGCCGACCGCGACCCCGCAGCGCGCCTCCAGAACCGCGATCACCATGGCGAGCCGCCCCGAATCCCAGCCGACCACGGCGTGACGTGGCGTCGCGAAGGAGGAGGGTGCGACCAGCGCCTGGATCTCGACCAGCAGCGGTCGCGTGCCCTCGACGCCGGCGAAGACGCAGGCGCCCGAGACCGCGCCGCGCCGCTCGGCCAGGAACAGCGCCGAGGGATTGGCCACGTCGGTCAGCCCGCGGTCGGACATCTCGAACACGCCGATCTCGTCGGTCGGCCCGAAGCGGTTCTTCACGGCGCGCAGGATGCGGAACTGGTGGCCGCGCTCACCCTCGAAATAGAGCACGGTGTCGACCATGTGCTCCAGCACGCGCGGGCCGGCAATGGTTCCTTCCTTGGTGACGTGGCCGACCAGCAGCACCGTCACGCCGCGGCGCTTGGCCAGCTCGATCAGCGCCTGGGCGCTGGCCCGCACCTGCGTGACGGTGCCGGGCACGCTGTCGACCGTGTCCAGCCACATGGTCTGGATGGAGTCGATGACCGCCACGTGGGGCGCATCGCGCGCCTCCAGCGTCGCCACGATGTCGCGGATCGAGGTGGCGGCGGCGAGCTGCACGCTGGTCTGTTCCAGCCCCAGGCGTGCGGCACGCAGGCGCACCTGGTCGAGCGCTTCCTCCCCGGATATGTAGGCGCAGCCGGTGCCGCGACGGGCCAATGCCGCCGCGACCTGCAGCAGCAGGGTCGACTTGCCGATTCCGGGGTCGCCGCCAATCAGCAGGGCGGACCCCGGCACCAGGCCGCCGCCGCAGACGCGGTCGAACTCGGTGATGCCGGTGGTCAGGCGCGGCGGCTGCTCGGTGGTGCCGGACAGCGCCGCGAAATCGATGCGCCGACCCTTGCCCGCGCCGACGCGACTAGCCGGTGCTCCGGCGGCCGCTGCACCGGCGGTCTCCTCGACGATGCTGTTCCAGCCACCGCAGGCTTCGCACTTGCCGGCCCACTTGGCGGTGACCGCGCCGCAGGCCTGGCAGACGAAGTTGCGCTGCGCCCGGGCCACGCCGCTAGCGCCCTTGCCCTGCCGCGGCGCGCAGGCGCGATCCATTCATGTCGGGCGACGGCAATCTCAAGACTTCTTGACCTGCATCTGGATCGGCCCTTCGGCCCGGCCGTGGATGAACTGGTCGACATAGGCGTTGCTGGCGTGGTCGATGTCGGCGGTGACGCCCTGCCAGATCAGCTTGCCGTCGTAGATCATGGCGATGCGGTCGCCGATCTTGCGGGCGCTGGCCATGTCGTGCGTGATCGAGATGGTGGTGGCCCCCAGTTCGCGCACGCACTTCACGATCAGCTCGTTGATGACATCGGCCATGATCGGGTCGAGCCCGGTGGTCGGCTCGTCGAAGAAGATGATCTCGGGCTCGCGGGCGATGGCGCGCGCCAGCGCCACGCGCTTCTGCATGCCGCCCGACAGCTCGGCCGGCTTGAGCTCGCCGACGTCGGGCGTCAGCCCGACGGCGCCCAGCTTGGCGAGCGCGATCTCCTTGGCCTTGGCCGGCGCCACGCCTT